>JAZUBN010000001.1:0-14668 GCA_045638565.1 Oscillospiraceae bacterium
CTTCCCCTCGAGGGGAAGGCCGTAAAAGACTCAATACAATATATAATATAAAGGAGAACTATTATGGCTAACCTGAAACTTATTGAAGAGATCACCAATGCATTCGGTCCTTCCGGCTTTGAAGATGACGTTGTTAAGGTCATCAAGAACTGGTGCACAGAATTCGACGTTGAAAGCGATGCTATGCACAACGTTTTCATGCGTATGAAGACTCACACAGGCAAGAAGCCTGTTATCATGCTCGACGCTCATCTTGACGAGCTCGGCTTCATCGTTCAGCACATTAAGGCTAACGGTCTTATTTCCTTCGTAAACCTCGGCGGCTGGGTTGCAACAAACGTTCCTGCTCACTCCGTTTACATCCGTAACCGCAAGGGCGAACTCATCAAGGGTATCACAACATCCAAGCCACCTCACTTTATGACAGATGCCGAAAGAGCAGCTAAGCTCGATATCGAAGGCATCTACATCGATGTTGGTGCAAGCTCCCGTGAAGAAGTTATGGAAGTATTCGGCATCAACGTAGGCGACCCTATCATGCCTGATGTTCAGTATGAATACAACGACAAGAACAACACACTCTTCGGCAAGGCTTTCGACAACCGTATGGGCTGCTACTGCATTATCGAAACAATGAAGAAGCTCATCGAAGAAAATGACCTTTATGTTGACGTTGTTGGTGGCTTCGCTGCACAGGAAGAAGTTGGTACACGTGGTGCTCAGGTAACAGCAAACCACTTTGAACCAGACCTTGCTATCGTATTCGAAGGCTCTCCTGCTGACGACCTTTACCGTGGTCCTTGCGAATCTCAGGGCGCTCTCAAGCACGGCACACAGATCCGTCACATGGACGCAAGCTACATCAGCAACCCTGAATTCATTGCTCTCGCTAAGGAAGTAGGCGACAAGCTTGACATCCCATATCAGTGTGCAGTACGCCGCAGAGGCTCGACAGACGCAGGCAAGATTCACCTCTTCGCAGGCAAGAACATTCCATGTCTCGTTCTCGGTATCCCTTGCCGCTATGTTCACACACATTACAACTGGTGTGCTGAAAGCGATGTTGACGCAACAGTAAATATGGCTGTTGAAGTTATCAAGGCTCTCTCCGAAGAAACATACAACAAGATTTTCTTCAAATAAAATGGTCAATATAGGCAACGACTGGGACGATATTCTTGCCGGTGAATTCGAAAAGGAGTATTACTTAAAACTCCGCGAATTCTTAAAGACAGAATATAAGACCCAGAAAATACACCCATCCATGTACGATATTTTCAATGCGCTGAAAAATACTGCGTACAACGATGTCAAGGTGGTTATTTTAGGGCAGGACCCTTATCATGGGGTGAATCAGGCGCATGGACTTTCCTTCTCTGTTCAGCACGGAGTGGCGGCGCCTCCTTCCCTTGTGAATATTTTCAAGGAGCTTAATTCTGATATCGGTTTTGAGATTCCAAATCACGGACATCTGCTCAAGTGGGCGCAGAATGGTGTGCTTTTGCTCAACACAGTTTTGACTGTGCGTGAAGGCAAGCCAAATTCCCACAAGGGTATGGGTTGGGAGATTTTTACAGATACTGTAATTTCTCACCTCAATAACCGTGAAAAGCCTATGGTATTTCTGCTGTGGGGTGCAAATGCACGAAGCAAGAAAAAGCTGATTACAAACCCGAATCATCTCATTCTTGAAACTGTCCACCCTTCCCCACTTTCGGCGTACAACGGATTTTTCGGCTGTAAGCATTTTTCAAAGGCAAAGGCATTTTTGCAGAAAAATGGCACCGACATAGATTGGAGCTTATAAATGAGAGAATATTTTCTTAAATCGGAGCGTTTAGGCTTTTCTGTCTGGACTGAAGATGATTTAGACCTTGCCCGCTCGCTTTGGGGCTCGCCTGATGTGACAAAGTTCATCTGCGCAACAGGGGTTTTCAGCGATGAGGATATCAAGGCTCGTCTGTCTTTAGAGATTTCCAATTATGAGAAGTACGGCGTGCAGTATTACCCGCTGTTTGACTTGGAAAGCGGCGAGTTTGCAGGTGTCGGCGGTTTCCGCCCATATGATTTAGATAAGAATATCTATGAAATGGGCATCCATCTCCGCAAGCCTTTCCAGAGAGGTGGATATGGCACAGAGCTGGCGAAGGCACTCATAAAGTACGGCTTTGAAGTCAAAGGCTTTGACGCTATTTTCGGTGGACATCACCCGAATAATGAAGGCTCAAGAGCACTGACAAAAAAGCTTGGCTTTACATACATAGGCGATGAGTTCTATGCTCCGACAGGACTTTATCACCCATCATACATACTCAAAAAGTAATATATAATTGAAAAGACCGTCCATTCGGGCGGTCTTTTTGTTTACTTTTCCGACAAAATATGCTATGCTTGATGTATACTTATATTCAGGGGATAAATAATGAACAAAAAAGAAATTTTCATAAGCTATAGCTCACAGGATAAAGACCAGGCTCATTGGGTTAAATCTGTTCTTGAAGGTAATGGTTTCTCGTGCTGGATAGACGAGAACTCTATTCGTGGAGGTTCGGATTTTGCAGAAGAAATTCCTTCTGCCATCGATGACTGCAAAATTGTTGTTCTTATCCTTTCTCAAAACTCGCAGAACTCAAAATGGGTTGAAAAGGAAGTTATTCAGGCGCTCAACAAGCGTAAAATCATCATGCCTTTCACTATCGAAAAATTCGATCTGAGTAAAGAATTCATTTTCTACCTCTCCAACGTACAGCGCTACGAAGCCTATCGTGACAAAGAGATTATGATGCGCAGAATGGTAACTGAAATCAGTCGTATTTTAGAAAGGCCACTGCCTCCTGGAATTGAAGATGTTACCGAACCAGTAACACCTGCAACTTTGCCTGTATCCAAATCCAAAAAGCCTTCCAAGCTTGCCAAATTTATCAAGTTTTTATCTCCTTATGGCAGAAAAGGGGCTTCCGAATACAAAGTTAAATTTCCGCTTGACGTTGTCACTGTGCTCAACTGCTGTGCCTATATTCCATTGATTATGATGTCTTTTTTCGAGACCGGTATGTTCACAGTCGTTTTTCCTGCATTTTGTATATCCTGGTATGTATGCTACGGCATATGTCTTTATATTGCCAAAATGGAGAACTACACAAAAATAAAAGCTCTTATATTCGCAATCTGCTCTTTTTTCATTTTGCCGGTCGTATTCGTTTTATTTATGACAATAGCAAATTTTTTATCATTTTCATTCATGGCATAAGGAGGTTTTATGGAAAAGAGAAATGTATTTATCAGCTATAAGGCTGAAGAAATAAACGAAGCTAACTGGATAAGATCTCTGCTTGAAAGCCACAATATTTCTTGCTGGATGGCTCCTGATGACATTCCTCCCGGTGAGCACTACGCCAGTGTAATTACCGATGCCATTTCCGCCTGTGATATTTTTTTACTCGTTCTTTCAAAAAGTGCTCAGGATTCCGTCTGGATTCCAAAGGAACTTGGCATAGCAACAAACAAAGGAAAAACAATTTTCCCATATATGATTGAAGACTGCAGTCTTACAGAAGAGTTTATATTCTATCTGTCCACTTCACAGCGTTTTGAAGCTTATCGAAACAAAAATGAAATGGTTCAGCAAATGCTTGCTGAAATCAAAAGAGTCGTTGATGAAAAAAATAAAATTGTCCAGCCCGAAAATGACAATATTTTTACAGATGGATTCAAAAATAAAGTTGCAACATCTGTTAAAAAATCTTTCGTCAATGTTTTCAAACTCTTAAAGCATTTTACACCGTATTGCAGAGTTAACAATCAAAGAGAACTGATTTCGTTACATGTACTGTCAGCTATGTTCTTTTTGTTGTTCATCTATACTTTCGTGGGTATGGGTATCAGCTCGGGAAATTTCGTTTTTTCAGCCGGCTTGGCAATTCCGGTCGTGTGGGTAATGTGGTATATCGGTTGGAAAATATGTCGCTCCATTGCAAAATCCACTAGCATGCCATTTATCATAGTCCTTTCATTTATCGTTGGAATAATACTTGCATTCGCTACGCTTTTAGTAGGTTTTTCTATTGTTCAATTACTCGATACTATTGGATTGCTCTACAGATTTTATTAATCATCAAAAAAGACCACCCGTATGGATGGTCTTTTATTTTTATTCTTTGATAATAGTTGCTTCTGCTTTGCCGTCGACGAAGTCCTTTGTGATGATGACCTTCTTGACGCCTTCTTCGGAAGGAATTGTGAACATAAGGTCATTCATGATTTCTTCGATGACTGCTCTGAGACCGCGTGCACCAGTCTTTCTGTCGATAGTCTTTTCGGCAATACGGACAACTGCGTCTTCTTCAAATTCAAGTTCAACATTATCGAGAGAGAACAGCTTCTGATACTGCTTTACGATAGCGTTCTTTGGCTCTGTAAGAATACGAACGAGTGCTTCCTTATCGAGATTATCGAGAGCAACGAGGACAGGGAGTCTGCCCACAAGTTCAGGAATAAGACCGAACTTGAGAATATCGTGTGGCTCAACCTTTGCGAGAAGGTCGGAGTTATCCTTTTCGGCCTGTGTTCTGATTTCAGCGCCGAAGCCGAGTCCCTTCTTGCCTGTGCGCTTTTCGATTACCTTATCGAGGCCGTCAAATGCGCCGCCGCAGATGAAGAGGATATTTGTTGTATCGATCTGAATGAATTCCTGCTGAGGATGCTTTCTGCCGCCTGTCGGAGGAACATTTGCTGTTGTGCCTTCGAGAATCTTGAGGAGAGCCTGCTGAACACCTTCACCGCTTACGTCACGTGTGATGGATGGATTTTCGCTCTTTCTTGCAATCTTATCAAGCTCGTCAATATAGATAATGCCGCGTTCTGCTCTTGCAACATCAAAATCTGCAGCCTGAATAAGACGGAGCAGAATATTTTCAACGTCTTCACCAACATAACCCGCTTCTGTGAGAGTTGTTGCATCTGCGATGGCAAAAGGAACATTGAGGCTCTTTGCAAGTGTCTGAGCAAGATGTGTTTTACCGGAGCCTGTAGGACCGATGAGCAGGATATTGCTCTTCTGAATCTCAACATCGTCACCGTCATCGAGATGGGAAACACGCTTATAATGATTATAAACAGCAACAGCGAGAGCCTTCTTTGCTCTGTCCTGACCGATTACATATTCATCGAGAGCTTCCTTGATTTCACGTGGCTTGAGAATGGATTCCATGATTTCATCGCTGAATTCCTGTTCCATTTCCATCTGTCTTTCTTCAAGAATCTGATTGCACATATCAATGCAGACAGAGCAGATGTGAACACCCGGACCGCTGAGAATCTGTACGCCGTCTTCAGTTGTTCTTCCACAGAAGCTGCATCTGAGTTTCTTTTCGTTTTCCTGCATGGATGACTACCTCTTGACCATTACTTCGTCAACAAGGCCGTATTCCTTAGCTTCATATGCAGACATGAAGTTATCTCTTTCTGTGTCAGCATTGATCTTTTCGATAGGCTGGCCTGTTCTTTCGGAAAGGATCTGGTTGAGAGTTTCTCTCATCTTGATAATGCGTTCAGCTGCGGTCTTGATGTCAGTAGCCTGACCTCTTGCGCCGCCGAGTGGCTGATGGATCATGATTTCGCTGTTAGGGAGAGCGTATCTCTTGCCCTTTGCACCTGCTGCCAGAAGGAATGCACCCATGGATGCTGCCATACCGATGCAGATTGTGGAAACATCACACTTGATGTACTGCATTGTATCATAGATAGCCATACCTGCTGTGATGGAGCCGCCAGGGGAATTGATATAGAAGCTGATGTCCTTATCAGGGTCCTGAGCTTCAAGATAAAGAAGCTGAGCGACAACCAGGCTTGCTGTCTGGTCATTTACTTCGTCAGAGAGAAATACGATTCTGTCATTGAGAAGTCTTGAATAGATGTCGTATGAGCGTTCGCCCTTGCTTGTCTGTTCGACAACCATTGGAATGTATGCCATTTTGTCTTCTCCTTTCTGATTTGTAAAGTTTATGGTGTTGGATTTAATGAACGCCTTTCAGGCTACACCTCATCCACCGCTAAAGCGGTCCCCCTTCCAAATGGGGTCCCCGAACAGCCTGCTGTTTGGGATGTAAATCGAGGGGAAGGCTTACATAAACTTTACTATATTTATTATAATGCATAATATGGGTGAGCTTATGCCCACCCATACCCTTTTTCTATGTTTACTGATTATTCAGCGTCTTCAGCTGTTTCAGCTTCGTCTGCCTTCTTCTTGCGTGTTGCGCGCTTCTTAGCTGGCTTTGCATTTTCCTTGATGAAATCAACAGCCTTCTGAGTTGCGAGGTCGCCCTTGAGGGAGTTTGCTGGGAGAAGTTCCTTAACCTTTTCAACTGTGAGGTTGTTCTGTTCAGCGAGCTTTGCGAATTCTGCTTCGAGTTCTTCAGCTGTTACTTCGAGGTTTTCTTCCTTAGCAATTGTTTCGAGAGCGAGGCGTGTCTTAACCTGGTTGAGAGCCTGTTCGTGGTTGAGCTTTCTGTAAGCATCAAGTGTGAGACCGCTCATCTGGAGGTACTGTTCGAAGCCCATACCCTGCATTGCGAAACGGTAGTTCATATCTTCGATGTTTCTGTCGATCTGTGTGTCTACCATTACTTCTGGGATTTCACCTTCGAAGGATTCGAGCATTTCCTTGATGAGAGCTTCTTCGTAGTTTCTTTCAACCTGCTGAGCCTTGGATTCTTCCATTCTCTTTGTGAGGTCAGCCTTGAGTTCTGCGAATGTATCGAATTCGGAAACATCCTTAGCGAATTCGTCGTCCATTACAGGCATTTCTGTAACCTTAACTTCGTGAACCTTGCACTTGAATACTGCTGGCTTGCCTGCGAGTTCGGAAGCGCCGTACTGTTCTGGGAATGTTACGTTAACGTCACATTCTTCGCCAGCCTTCTTGCCAACGAGCTGATCTTCAAAGCCTGGGATGAACATGCCGGAGCCGAGCTTGAGGTCGAAGTTATCGCCCTTGCCGCCTTCGAATGCAACGCCGTCGATGAAGCCTTCGAAGTCGATCATAACTGTATCGCCGAGTTCAGCTTCCTTTTCGGAAACAACGAGGCGAGCCTGCTGTTCAGCGAGAACGTTAAGCTGCTTTTCAACTTCTTCTTCTGTTACAGCTGCATCTTCCTTAGCGGACTTGAGGCCCTTATATGTGCCAACCTTAACTTCTGGCTTAACAGCTACGATAGCCTTGAATGTGAAGCCGTTTTCGTCCATATTTTCGATTTCGATGGAAGCCTGATCGATTGGTTCGATACCTGCTTCTTCAACTGCCTTAGTATATGCTTCTGGGTAGCAGATATTTACTGCATCTTCAAAGAATACGCCTTCGCCGTAGAGCTTTTCGATCATCTTACGAGGAGCCTTGCCCTTACGGAAGCCTGGAACGCTCATCTTAGGAGCATTCTGACGGTATGCCTTGTCTGTAGCTGCGTCGAATTCTGCCTTTTCGATTGTGATGGAAAGTTCAACGATGTTCTTTTCTGTCTTTGTGACACTGTTGAGTTTCATGTTTTTTCCTCCAAAGTAATATGTAATTTTTATTTTATTACCATAATTGGTCTAAAATTGAGATAGTCTGCGGATACCACCTGGTATTCCACTCCTTCTTTATTGCCGTTGAATGCGTTTTTAAGTCCTAAGCTGTGCAGATGACCATAATAACAGCGCTTAACGCCATACTTTATCATAAGCTGTTCAAAATCCGACACTTCATTCCTGTCTACAACAGGAGGATAGTGGAGGAAACAATAGATTTCCTCAGGATTTTTCTTAGCCGCTTCCTTTAATGAAGCTTCAAGACGGAGCAGTTCACGATTCCAGATTTTCTCATCGTGGGCTTCTCCCTCTTCCCATGCCCAGCCGCGACTTCCACAAATTGCGGCACTATTATAAAAATAACAATTATTGTGCAAAAAGTCAATGGTATTTATATCATTTTCTTTAAAAAATCGCTTCATTTTGCTGACAGTGTCCCACCAGAGGTCATGATTGCCCTTCAGAATGAGTTTTTTGCCCGGGAGAGAATCGATAAGTTTGAAATCGAGGAGCGATTCCTTAAGGCTCATGCCCCACGAAATATCGCCGCAGATAACGACAGTATCGTCGTTCTGAACAAGCTCGTTCCAGTTATTTATTATCTTATCTCTGTAACCCTGCCAGACACCGCCGAAAATGTCCATCGGTTTTTCAGAGTATTCGGAGAGATGAAGGTCTCCGATGGTATATAATGCCATAAGCACCTCTTAATTGAAGTTAATGGTGATGTGAATGATTTAATAAACGACCTGCGGTCTACACCTCATCCACCGCTAACGCGGTCCCCCTTCCCCTCGAGGGGAAGGCTTACTAAAATGCGTTTTCTATATGGTTCAATGTGTCATTTTCTGTATAAATCTCAATGACATCAAAACGATAGTCATAATCCTTATCGTTCTGGCTCATCCATATCTGAGCCGTTGCTTTTATCTTCTGTATCTTGTTCCTGTCGACAAACTCGAAAGCCTTTGCAAAAGAGGCATCCTTTCTCGTCTTGACTTCAACAAAAACGATGGTGTTGCCCTTTTTTGCTATGAGATCGATTTCACCGAAACGGCTGTAATAGCCGCTTGCGATTATCTCATATTTATTTTTGCGGAGATACTTTGCCGCTTTTGTTTCGCCGAAAGCACCTTTAAGTCTTGGCAGCATACTAACCTAAAATCTTCTTGAGGAATGTGCGTCTGTGTTCATCGCATATTCCCTGTTCTTCGATTGCCTTGTAATGAGCCTTTGTGCCGTATCCCTTATGGACTTCAAAGCCATAGCCGGGATATTTTTCGCTGAGCTCAATCATATATCGGTCTCGTGTGACCTTTGCAAGAATAGATGCCGCGGCAATGCTTGCGCTGTTTGCATCGCCCTTGACGACTGCCATAGCCTCCATAGGAAGCTCAGGGCATTTGTTGCCGTCGATAATGGCGAAATCAGGCGTAATGCTGAGTGCCTTTACAGCACCTGACATAGCTTTCATTGTAGCCTGCAGAATATTGATTTCATCAATGGTTTTGCAATCGACCATACAGATACCGTAAGCAAGAGCCTTTTCCTTTATCACATCATAAAGAGCCTCGCGCTTTTTTTCAGAAAGCTTTTTGGAATCGTTGACACCTTCGATATATTCATTCTCATTGAGAATTACCGCCGCCGCACACACAGGACCTGCAAGAGGACCTCTGCCCGCTTCGTCCACACCGCAGATGAGCTTGTATCCTTTTGCTTTCAGCTCATTTTCAATGGCAAGCATATCCACAGTTTCCATTATCGTGGCACCTCAAGTGTGATATTGCCCAGTTTGCCGCTTCTGAATTCGTCGAGGAGGACCTTCGCCATACGCTCTGTATCATACTCGCCACGGGAGAGAAGGAAGCCTCTTGCCTTGGCCATTCTTGTGAGGGTATCGTATGGGATTTCATCCTCTTCCTTTGTAATGTTATATCGCTTTACAAAGATATTGAAATCAAGCTCTGTGATAGTCTTGATAAATTCGCAGGCGAGTTCTTCAATATCGAGAATTTCATCTCTGATTGTGCCTGTGAATGCCAGCATAACACCGGATGTTTCATCCTCGATTTTGGATGGCAGCATACCAGGAGTATCCATAAGGTCGATGCCGTCGCCGAGAGAGAACCACTGCTTTGAACGTGTTACGCCAGGCTTGTCTGCGGCTGCCGCAGACTTTTTGCCCAACACCCTGTTGATAAATGAGCTTTTGCCCACGTTAGGCACGCCGATGACCATAACTCTTATAGCCTTGCCCACCATACCCTTATCAATATTGCGCTGGATTTCTTCTGCCATGATTTTCTTAAGCTCAGACTTGAAGGCATTTACGCCGACACCGTGCTGAGCATCTGTGATGATAACGAAATAGCCCTGTTCCTTAAAGTGTTTTTCCCACTTTGCAGTCATATTCTTATCAGCCTGGTCGGCACGGTTAAGAACGATGAGGCGCTTCTTGTTTTTTGTAATTTCAAAAAGATCCGGATTTCTGCTGCTTACAGGGATTCGTGCATCCACAATTTCACAGACGATATCGACATTTTTCATGTCGTCTATCATAAGTCTGCGTGTTTTGGCCATATGGCCCGGATACCAATTTATTTTCATCCTACTGTTCCTATTCTGTTAAGTGGGAAGATTCTGAAAAGAACCTTGCCGATGATCGTTTCATACTTTACAGGACCGACTGTTGAATTTCTGCTGTCTGTCGAGCCGTTTCTGTTATCGCCCATGACGAAAACACAGCCTTCCGGCACTTCATAAGGCATTTCAATATCGTCCTCGAATCTTATTCTTTCAAGGATATAAGGCTCATCAAGCACTTCGCCGTTGACAGAGACATTGCCTGTAGTGTAATCAATATCCACAATATCTCCTTCGTTTGCGATTACTCTCTTGACGAGGACTGCATCCCAGTAATGAGCCGAATAGAAAGTGATTATATCGCCCTTTTCCGGCACATCATAGAAGAGCTTGGACACCAGAAGGTATTCAGGCTCATAGAGGGTAGGCTCCATTGAAGAGCCGTCGACGACAGTTGTTCTGAAGAAGAAACTGTTGACGACAACAAGTATCACCACGGCAAAAACAAGAGATTCGACCCAGCCGAACAGCTCTTTTGCCGTTTTGCGTCCGCTTTGATTTTTCAAGGTGATCACCCCATAATAAAGATTTGGGCGAGCAAATACTTGCCCGCCCTACTTTGTGAATAATTAGATGTCCTGCTTAACCTTTGCAGCCTTACCCACTCTGTCACGGAGATAGTAGAGCTTAGCTCTTCTAACCTTACCGCGTCTTACAACTTCGATCTTTTCTACGTTTGGAGAGTGAACTGGGAATGTCTTTTCAACGCCAACGCCGTAGGACATACGACGTACTGTGAATGTTTCAGAAATGCCGCCGTGCTTCTTAGCAAGAACTGTACCTTCGAAAATCTGAATTCTTTCGCGGTTGCCTTCCTTGATCTTAGCGTGAACCTTAACTGTGTCACCTACTTCGAAGTTCTGGTTTTCTGGCTTGAGCTGTGCATTTGTGAGTTTTGTAATCAAATCCATTTTTAAAATTTCCTTTCGTCTTAGATGTTCTTGCCGTACCCTTTGTATCGCGCAGAGGACCATCCGTATTACATGCCTTGCTATTATATCATTTCATCCTGTATTTGTCAAGATAAATTTGGGAATAAAAATGATTTTTTTGGCATTATTTTACATTATATATTGTAAGGGATTTTATATTATCAACACCTCATCCACCATCCTTCAGATGGTCCCCCTTCCCCTCAAGGGGAAGGCTTAAAAGGTGAAGTTATCTGAACAACTTGAGGTCCTTATCGAGAAGGGCAATTCTCTTATAGCGTGGAGTATCGTCTTCGAGGACAAAGCCGCCCTTACTGAGTGCTTCAGAAACATATGCAGGGTTGAGCTGGTCATTGCCGAGAGGGAGTGTGCATGTGCACTTTACCTTTTCGCCCATCTGCTCAAACTTAATCTCGCGGATATAGTCATTTACATTGATTTCCTTGCTCTGGCGCTTGGATTCCTTGATAATCATAACAGGCTGCTTGAGGAATTCGGCCATTTCTTCCGCATTGCCGCGTTCATACACGATTTCATATACGCTGTATGCGATTTCGCCAGGCTTTCTGCCATTCTGATAGATTTCAACGGCCTGAATGCCCTTTGGGAATGCTTCATTGAGCTTTTCAATAGCATTTTCAGGATATTCTTCACAGTCGAAGCTGAAATCCACCAGCTCATAAAGGCTTTCAAAGCCTGTGGAAAGCGGAGCGAGAATTGAAAGATAAATATGTGGGTTAAAGCCCTGTGTATATTTTACAGGAAGGCCGCTGCGTACAAATGAGCGCTGAAGCGTTCTCATAAGGTCGAGATGGGAGATATAGGAGCATACGCCCAACTTGCTGAACTTGAGTCGAATATTAAACATCACACTTCCTGCCTTTCATAAGTGATAATGCGCCGCAGTTGGAGCAGCCTGCCTTACAGTCAGGGCTTGCTTCGCCGCGGAGAGCCTTCTGGTATTCATTCCAGAGATAATCCTTGCGGACACCGGAAGAAATATGATCCCATGGGAATGTGTCTTCCTTTTCATACTGTGTGAAGGCATAGAAATCGCCGTCCACACCGCAGTCCTTGAATGCCTGAAGCCACATATCAGGCTTGAAGTTTTCGTCCCAGCCGTCCAGATTACAGCCAAGCTCGTGCGCTCTTACGATTACAGGAGCAAGACGTCTGTCGCCTCGTGCAAATACTGCTTCGAGATAGCTGGAAACAGAATAGTGTGTGGAAAGGTTGACATTCTTTATCTTCATATTTTCGCGGAGGTGTTCCTGCTTTGCCTCAGCCTGCGCTCTTGTGACCTGACCGACCCACTGGAATGGTGTCTGAGCCTTTGGAACGAATGTTGCACAGCCGATGGCAATCTTTATGCCCTTCGCTTTGTTTGTGCCGCGCTGCTTGAATGTATAGATAACGCCGCGTACGATTTTTGCGATGCCTTCAAGGTCTTCGTTTGTTTCTGTTGGAAGACCGATCATAAAGTAAAGCTTGATGTTGTTATAGCCCGATTCGAATGCAAGGCCGCAAGCTTCGTAAAGCTCTTCTTCCTTAAGATTCTTATTGATAACGTCACGGAGACGCTGGGAGCCTGCTTCAGGAGCGAATGTGAGGCCGCTCTTACGTACCTTCTGAATCTTTTCCATAATGGAAATATCGAATGTATCGGCTCTGAGAGATGGGAGAGCAATGCTGATGTGCTTGTCTTCAAAGTAGTCCATCATCTGGTCGCAGAGTGGGGCGATATATGGATAGTCGCTGGAGCTGAGGGACGAGAGGGACATTTCGTCAAAGCCTGTGCTCTTTGCAAGTGCCTTAGCCTGTTCGAGGACAGTTTCAAGCTGTCTTGCTCTGATTGGACGGTATGTATAACCTGCCTGGCAGAAACGGCAGCCACGACGGCAGCCACGGAAAAGCTCTACCATTGCACGGTCAAAAACGATATCTGTGCTTGGTACGACGAAGCTCTTTGGATAATAAGCCTTGTCGAAATCTTCAACGATAGCCTTTACAACAACGTCAGGAGCGCCGTTTTTAGCTGTGATTTTGTCCACCTTGCCATTTTCAAGGTATGTAACATCATAGAAGGATGGAACATAGATGCCCTGAATCTTGCAGATTTTCTTGAGATAATCAAGCTTTGTGCCGCCTGCCTTCTTGTTTTCTCTGTAAATATGGATAATTTCAGGCAATACCTCTTCTGCTTCGCCGATGAGGACAACGTCAAAGAAGTCGGCAACAGGTTCGCAGTTATAGACGCAAGGACCGCCGCCGATGATGATAGGGTCAGATTCCTCTCTGTCCTTGGAATAATACTTGAGGCCTGCAAGCTCAAGCATATTGAGGATTGTCGCATAGTTGAGCTCGTACTGCATTGTGAAGCCGAGCATATCGAATTTCTTGGCGTCCATGCCGCTTTCGAGAGCGTAGAGAGCCTGGTCGCGCTTACGCATTTCGGCTTCCATATCGTTGAATGGAGCGAAAATGCGCTGGCACCACACTCCGTCAATCTCGTTGAGAAGACCGTAGAGAATCTTGGAGCCAAGGTGGGACATACCGATTTCGTAAACGTCAGGGAAGCAGATTGCGTAATTGAAATCGCAGTTTTCCTTGACGATAGAGTTGTATTCGCCGCCTGTGTATCGTGCAGGCTTTGTGGACCTGTCAATACAGCTTAAAATTTTATCGTTCATCTTTCCTCCCGGTTGTGGATAAACCTATATAAAAGTAATTTTTCGCAGATTTTAACTAGTATATTATAACACAAAATATGCAGTTGTGCAAGTATGAAAAAAGGACGGTTTCCCGTCCTATGGTCTGAGTATGACTGCACCGTCTGTTATTTCAATTTTTGTAAAATAGTAACCTGAATCAAGCAGCGTTTTATTGACAGCCTGTGCGATTTCATGGGGTATTTCAGGCGGAATAAAGCCTGCATCGGTCTTCATTCCGTTGATATCAAAACCATCTACATTAAAGGAGAGCATCGCCGTTTCCTCATCGAATACAGCAGTATAATAAATCCCCGCGTCAAAGGTATCAGGCAGCATTCTGAGAATCAGCTTTTCCTTGAAACCAAGATGGTTTTTCACCATACTCTCAATGTCATTGCGGTTTAACGTCATTCCGCCGTAAATTTGTCCATTACCATTTATTTTCAGCTTTACACTGTTTTTCGGAAAGGATTCCGGCAGCATTTTGCTCAGCTTTACTGCAATATCCTCCTGCGTAATAATAATTTCTCTTGGGTTTTCTTCCATTATTTCCACCTCGCTGAATCGCCTTTCTTCACTTATCGAGGTGGTTTTTCTTTCTTTTCCCATCATCATTACACCCAGCAGAAGCAGACACAATACAATGGAAACTGCAGTTATCGCATAATAGACAAGCTCCTGAGTTTTCTTTTCCATATTATCACCTCATGTGATATATATGGGATTTTATGGAAAATATGCTTAATAAAGCTACACCTGAATAATAATTACAACCCCTCCACCATTCTTTCGAATGGTCCCCCTCCCTTTAGG
>JAZUBN010000002.1:0-8245 GCA_045638565.1 Oscillospiraceae bacterium
TACAACCCCTCCGTTTTTGCAAACAAAAACACCTCCCCTTGCACAGGGGAGGCATTTTTATGCTTAAATTAAATTATTCAGCCTTTTCCTTTACAGGGAGGGCTACCTTGATGCAGAGTTCACGAAGCTGCTTTTCTTCGACTTCGGATGGGCAGGAAGTCATAACTTCGGAAGCAGTCTGAATCTTAGGGAATGCGATGGAATCGCGGATGTCTTCTGTGCCTGCAAGAAGCATTACGATACGGTCGAAGCCGTAAGCGATACCGCCGTGAGGAGGAGCGCCGAACTTGAATGCTTCAATCATATGGCCGAAACGAGCGATTGTATCTTCTGTGGAGAAGCCGAGGCAGTTGAACATCTTCTGCTGAACTTCTGGGTCGTGGATTCTGATAGAGCCGCCGCCCATTTCGTAGCCGTTACATACGATATCGTATGCCTTAGCCATCATCTTTTCAGGAGCTGTTTCAAAGAGTGGAATATCTTCGTCACGTGGGGATGTAAATGGATGATGCTTAGCGTAGAATCTTTCCTTGCCGTCATCATCTTCGCCCTTTTCGAGAAGTGGGAAGTCTGTAACCCATACGAACTTGAAGTCGTCTGTGCTGATGAGGTTCTGACGACGAGCAACTTCGCAGCGAAGTGCACCGAGAGCGTTCTGAGCTGTTTCTGTATCTTCGTGAGCGATGATAGCGAGAAGGTCGCCTTCCTTGATGTTCATACGTTCATAGATAGCTGTCATAATTTCTGCAGGCATATTCTTAGCAAAGGAGGATGTTACGCCGTCCTTTGTAACCTTTGCCCATGCAAGACCCTTAGCGCGGTATGTCTTTACATATTCGCCGAGAGAATCGATTTCCTTACGGCTCATCTTGCCGCCAACTTCGTTGAAGTTGATAGCCTGAACAGAACCGCCGTTTTCGATAGCTGCTACAAATGGTGTAAAGCCGCTATCCTTTACGAGATCAGAGATGTCACGAAGCTCGAAACCGAAACGCATATCAGGCTTATCGGAGCCGAAACGACCCATTGCTTCAGCATATGTGAGGCGCATGATTGGTGTTTCAACATCGATGCCGCGGAGGTCCTTGAAGATCTTCTTGATGAAGCCTTCCTGGATTGCAATGATGTCTTCCATATCTACGAAGGACATTTCAAGGTCGATCTGTGTGAATTCCGGCTGACGGTCTGCACGAAGGTCTTCGTCACGGAAGCAACGTGCAATCTGCATATAGCGGTCAACACCACTGAGCATAAGCATCTGCTTATACTGCTGTGGGGACTGTGGAAGAGCGTAGAAAGAGCCCGGATGAACACGGGAAGGAACGAGATAGTCTCTTGCGCCTTCTGGTGTGGACTTTGTAAGCATTGGAGTTTCGATTTCCCAGAAGCCCTGCTCTGTGAAGTAGTTACGTGTGACCTGAGCTGCCTTGTGGCGGATTTCCATAATCTTCTGGAGAGATGGGCGGCGAAGATCGAGATAACGATACTTGAGGCGAAGCATTTCATTTGTGTTGATGTTGTCATTAACTTCAAATGGAGGTGTTTCAGCCTTTGTGAAAACTGTGAGGTTTTCAGCGAGGATTTCGATCTTACCTGTTGGGATGTTAGGGTTGATGGAAGAACGCATACGGACTGTGCCTTCGATAGCTACAACCCATTCCATACGCATATCTTCAGCGCGGAGAGCGAGGTCTGCGTCAACAGCCTGGTCGAAAACGCACTGAACGATACCTGTGCGGTCGCGCATATCTGTGAAGATAAGGCTGCCGAGGTTACGGTTACGGCCAACCCAGCCATAAACGGTTACTTTTTCACCGATATTCTCCTCACGGAGAGTGCCGCAGTAGCGGCGGTTTGTACAATTATTCATATAAATAACTCCTCTTAAAAAGTGGATTTTACAATGGTGTACAGGCGAAGACTTTTCGCCTATTAAGAATATTATAATACCTGCGTAGTATGAAATCAAGGGACAAGTTTAAGTTTTTGAATAAATCATAATGACTTATAGTATAAAAATATAGATAAATTACTATAAGTTTTGAAAAACTTCTCCCCTGCCCGTCCGACAGAACACATTAAAGATTGATAAGCACGATACCGACGATGGTGAGCACGAGGGCAAACACCTGCTTTTTCGTCATACGCTCGCGGAAAAGCAGAGCCGATGAAAGGGCGATAAAGGAAATCGTACCCGATGAAGATACAGGGTAAACAACCGCCGCAGGAAGCTGTGTCAGAGCAACCATAATGAAAACGTCGCTGAGCACGTTGCAGATACCTACCATCGAGCCTGTAAACAGATTGAGCTTATTGAGCACGATGCTTCCGCGCTTCTTTGCCATAATAAAGGAAACGAGGAAGGAAGTTGTGAATGTGCAGAAAACGAAGAAATCGTTGAGCTGGATGTCGACAGTCTTCTGGAAAATCTTCAGCATTGTGGAGCCCATACCGGAGCAGAACATAAGGGCGATAAGATATTTATCCGCCTTGATGCCGCCGCCCTGATAGCTGACGATGAAGATGGCTGAAACGGTCAGCACAACACCAATCCAGCCTAAAAGTGCAGGACTTTCGCCCCATAAAATAAGGCTTGTGAAGATAGGAATAAGAACGGCAGCCTTATTCCAGAGAGTACACATACCTGCGCCCGATGTTACGATAGCGCGTATCATAAGCAGGAATGTGCCGAGGTAAAGACAACCTGTGATGACGGCAAAAAGAACAGTCAGCGCCCAGTTATGCACAGGCTGTTGAATATTTGCACCGCCTCTGAGGAAGAAAATGATAAGACCGCCAAGAGAAGCGAAGAAATAATTGACAGTTGTGACTGTGTCTGAATGAGCCTTTTTTGTGTCGCCGAATTTGAGCCACAGCGTGATAGCCGAGCTGAAAACAATGTTGAGTAAGAGATTAAGCATTTTATTCTACTCCCATAAAATACATTAAATTGAAATAACTGTGGTCACGCAGGAATTCCTCCATTGTGGAAATATGAGCTTCCCTGCCGTAAACTGCATTGAGAAAGCGGAAATCCTCCTCGTTTTCACGGTAAAAGGCTACAAAATGCGCGCCTCTGTTGTGAAAATACATAATGATACCGCTGTTTATTGTCTTTGAAAGCTCGAGAGCCTTCTTTTTGCGGAAGACACGCTTTATTTTAAAGCCGAAGCTTTCAAGATAAGCTCTGATGTGGGTCGGCTTTGTACCTAAAAATCCGCCGAAACGGAGATGATTGAGAAGATAAGCATGGACTTCTTCAATCGAGATATCGATTCCGTGATAACGGAGGAAATTCCATGTGGAAATCCAGCCGCATCCGTTTTTGCAGGAGAAATAACAGCCGTTTTTCACGTCTGTGATAATGCCCTGATTGATTATGTATCCGTCCTTGGAAAATGAATCGCGAAGCATATTTTGCTCCTTTTATGAATAGTGTTTGGTGAGAGTCTTTACAGTGCCGTCTATAAATTGGCACACGCCGCTGAAATTGCGGTCTATGTCGTTATTTGCAATGCGAATTACGGAAAAACCGAGTTTTTCAAGCTGCGCTGTGCGGTCAGAATCAGCTTTTTCTGATTCGTCATTGAAATGTCCGCCTACGTCAAGCTCAATGATGAGCTTTGCTTTGGCACAGTAAAAATCCACGATGTAGTCACCGATAGCTTTTTGCCGCTGAAAACGCAGAGGGTACTTGCTCAAAAACTCATACCACAGTTTACGCTCCCACGGGGTCATATTTTTGCGTAGATTTTTAGCAAGAGGGATGTTTGCCTTGTTGTAGGTTTTGATAGGTGATCCCTCCTTCCGTCTTTGCTTTGCAAAGCCACCTTCCTCGTCTGAGGAAGGCTTAAAAATGGAATTGTTCTACTCCTTGGCTCCCTCAGACGAGGGGGCTGTCACGAAGTGACTGGGGGAGTGATTTTTACTCATTGGATATGGTATCCCCTGCAAACGGTCTGATTATATTTGCTTCGCTTGGGAATCTGTCGCCTTCTTCGTAGCAGGAGGTTATGATGACCTGACCAGCCTGAGTTTTGCTCATAATATAGTCGCGGCGCTTTTCGTCAAGCTCACTGAAAACATCGTCGAGCAGCAGTACAGGATATTCCCCGTTGACCTTATGGAAAAGAGAATGTTCAGCCAATTTAAGCGAAAGAGCGGCTGTTCGTGTCTGCCCCTGTGAAGCCGAGCCCTTTGCGCTTCTGCCGCCAAGCTCGATTTCGATATCGTCTTTATGAATACCTGTCAGACAGACGCCCGATGCGATTTCTGCAAGCTCGTGCTTGCGGGCATGGAGCATAATCTCGCTGAAAAGCGTTTCAAAATCGGCGCCTGTATCTGTTACTGTCGAAATAGTCTTATATTTCAGGCACAACAATTCCCGCCCTGAGGAGATTTCGCTCTGAGCGGTCTGTGCCAAAGGCTCTATGGCCTGTATAAAATTGTGGCGATAAGCGATTATCTGGGCGGAGAGTATTGCCATCTTCTCTGTATAGTCGGGCAAAATATCTCTGAACTGAGGAGCGGACTCCCAGTTCTTGAGAATCTTGTTCTTGCCATCCATCAGCTTCTGATATTTGAGCAGAAGCGAACCGTAATTCGGGCGGAGCTGCTTTAATGCTCTGTCCATAAAATCACGTCTCATAGAAGGCCCTGCGCTGACGATGAAAAGGTCGTCAGGAGCAAATACCGTGCAGGCAAGAACATCGCTGAGACCCTTTGTGACAGGCTTTTTCACTCCATTCACCTTGGAATAAGGTGTGCCCTTAGCAGGCATATTGAGCTCCAGCTCAAAGTCTCTGTCGCGGGAAACAACAGAAGCCCTGAGAATGGAATAAGGCTCTTTCCACATAATCATATCGGCTTTTTTGGCCGAACGGAAAGAGCCTGTGCCTGTCATCATGTGAACAGCTTCTAAAATATTTGTCTTGCCAATGGCATTTTCACCCAAAATAATGTTTACGCCCGGTATAAAATAAAATTTATTATACGCATAGTTGCGGAAATTTTCCAGCTGTAAACTTTTCAGGTACATAATTTATTCAATAATAATGGATTCCTTGCCGAGAGAAACTGTGTCGCCCGGTCTGATCTTCTTGCCGCGCATAAGGCATACTTCGCCGTTTACCTTAACTTGTCCGTCAGCGATGAGAATCTTAGCTTCTCCCCCGCTGGAAACGAGGTTGGCAAACTTTAACAATGCGTCAAGCTTGATGAATTCTGTGGAGATGGAAATCTTATTCATGGTTTGCGCCGTTTGCTTTCTCGAGGCACTTATGGCAGATGAACTTGCCGTTTACCTCGACGAGATTCTTGACAGCGGAGCAGAAAACACATTCGTCCTGATCTTTCTTCATGATGATGCTGCCGCCTTCTACAAAGATACGCATCTGGTCGCCCGGCTCGATCTTGAACTTACGTCTGATTTCGATTGGGAAAACAACTCTGCCCAATTCGTCAACTTTTCTTGTGTAACCGCCAATTTTCATAATTTATACCTCCCGGTTGTAAATGTCAGGGAAAGTTTTCGGTGAAAATTTCCCAATAACAGTTAATTTTATGTGAGATGTCTTTATGGGAAAAGTATATCTCATATTTCGACATTTGTCAATAGGTATTTACAGATTTTCACAAGAAGATTTTACAGTAATATACATTTTTCGACAAGAAATAACAAAAGGAGAGATGGCTTATGATATATAAAATCTGCCTTGTAATTATGTCATTATCCCTGCTGACAGCGGCTTTTTCGGGAAATTATCATTGTATTTCCCAAGGATTGAGCGAGGGACTGAGTTCGAGCTGTCAGCTTGCGATGTCGCTCGTTCCCGGAATGTGTCTTTGGTGCGGTGTATGTGAAATAATGGAAAAATCGGAACTTGGAGAAAAGGTGTCGGGAATATTCACACCGCTTATCAACAGGATGTTCAGAAACATAACAGACAGGGAGTTTAAGGAGCTTGTTTCACGCAATATTTCGGCAAACTTTCTGGGGCTTGGAAATCTTGCGACGGTAAGCGGTCTGGGCGCCGCAAAAATCCTTGCCGACAAAGGGAAAACAGATCTTCTGGGCAGACTTATTGTTTTCAATACCGCTTCGATTCAGCTTTTGCCAACGAGCCTTTGCACAATAAGATCCTCCCTTGGTGCGGCGAATGCCTATGACATTCTGCCTCATATCTGGATAAGCTCGGTTTTTTCGGTTGTCGTCGGAATGACGGTGTGTATTCTGAGTGAAAGGAGCGAGTGAAATGTCGGCAGCTGTGCCTGTTATGATAATCGTGATAACTCTTGCCACCGGATGGAGAAAGGACATTGATATGCCATCCTGCTTTGCCGAGGGAGTCAGAAAGGCGCTGAGAGTATTCATTGCAATATTCCCCAACATACTTATAATGCTGACGACCATTTCGGTATTCCGTGCGGTGGGCGGAATCGTGATACTGTCAGACGTTGCTTCTCCCCTCCTTGATTTGTTTGGCTTGCCGGCAGAAACGGCGCAGATAATTTTTCTCCGTCCTTTTTCGGGTTCGGGCGCACTGGCGCTGGGAAGTGATATTATGGCACAGTCGGGAGTCGACAGTGAGGTTGGCAAAATTGCAGCCGTAATGCTGGGAGCAAGCGAAACGAGCATTTACACCATCGGTGTTTACTCAGGCGCTGTCGGAATTAGAAAAACGGGCAGACTTATCGTATGCGCCCTGATTGCCGACCTTGCCGCCTTTATTTCGGCAGTATGGTGCGTCAGAATACTGGGATGATATTTCTGATATTTTGCCGAGAAGAGAAAGATACATCGCTATGCTCAGCATGATATATTTGCACTATTGACTTTTGCCTTGTAAAAGTTTATAATTTTTTATATATGGTCCGGGGAAACGGGTGAAAATCCCGTGCAGTCCTGCTGCCGTGAGGTGATTGCCGGTTTATGGCAAACACTAAGTCGGAATGCCGGTTCATATTTTTGCTCATCACGCCACAGAGAATGGAAGGTTGGGATTTTTTGTTGTGCCTGCCTTCACATTCGTGAAGGCTTTTATTTTTGGAGGAAACGGTATGGTCACTCTCGTGATTGGCGGCGGCGGAAGCGGAAAATCTGCCTTTGCTGAAAGCATCGCACAAAAGTACAGCGGAGCGACCGCTTATATCGCGACCATGGAGCCTTATGGCGATGAGGGAGCGAAACGCATTGAGCGTCATCGTGAAATGCGTAAAAACAAGGGATTTGAAACTATCGAGCAGTATTCATTTATAAATGACAAAACTGCAGAAAACTATGAAAATGTCCTCCTTGAATGTGTTTCAAATCTTGTTGCAAATCATATTTTTACCGAACAGGATGAAAATACCGTTGAAAATGTGGCAAGCAGCATTGAAAAAATGATAAAATCCGTGAAAAATACTGTGATTGTCACAAACGACATTTTCGCCGACGGCTGCGATTATGACGACACAACAAGGGACTATATCGCAAAGCTGGGCGCAGTAAACTGCCGCCTTGCTGAAATTGCCGACGAAGTCTATGAAGTCGTCGTGGGCATTCCGATTAAAATAAAGTGATGTTTCACATGAAACATTTGATAGCCTTCCCCTTGAGGGGAAGGTGTCACCGTAGGTGACGGATGAGGTGGTGCCGAAGGCATATTAAATAAACGGATGCAAAGCATCCTACATCTTATCAGTCTTGCTTCGCAATCCAGCTTCTCCTCAAGGAGAAGGCTTTAAATCATAAAAGGAAATCCAATGAAAAAACTAATCAACAGCCTGTTTATAAGTCTTTCGATGTACAGCATCCTCCCTGCTCCGCAAAAGGCGTGGGATGAAAACAGCATGAAGTACGTCATGGCATTTATGCCGATTCCGGGACTTATCTGCGGCATTTTAATGTATTTATTCGTAAGTCTGGGCGGAACAGAACTTAACTCTCTGCTTTTTGCCGCAATTATGACCCTTATCCCTGTCCTGATTACGGGCGGACTCCATCTTGACGGCTTTGCCGATACTGTCGATGCCATCTCGTCACACAAGGATATGGAAACCAAGCTGAAGATTCTCAAGGACCCTAACGCAGGTGCGTTTGCCGTTATTTATACCGCATCATATTTTATTCTGATGGCAGGCTTGTGGGCGCAGTACGGAGAAAATCCTGTCTTCCCTGTTGCAATTCCGCTTCTCTGGTGTCTGAGCAAAGTGATGGGCGCGCTCTTTGTAGTCAGCCTCACTCCGGCAAGAAAAAGCGGAC
>JAZUBN010000003.1:0-3616 GCA_045638565.1 Oscillospiraceae bacterium
CACGGCAAAGAACCAAAATAAGTAATTATAGCCTTCTCCAGCAGGAGAAGGGGGACCACGTTAGTGGTGGATGAGGTGTAACCATGCTGCCATATAACAAGAATTTGACCCAAGCTGCACAGAAGCTGCGTAAAAATATGACCAAAGAAGAAAAACATCTGTGGTATGATTTTTTGAAATTGCTTCCGTTGACAGTTAAACGTCAGAAAAACTTTGAAAATTATATAATTGATTTTTATATTCCTCAGGCTAAAATTGCTATTGAGATAGATGGCGTACAACATACGACGGAGGATAATTTCAAAGCAGATGCAGAAAGAGATAACGTTCTTGCATCATGGGGAATAAAAGTTCTGCGGTACTATAATTTTGAAATAAACAGCAAGTTTGAAGAAGTAACGCAGGATATACTTAATAATCTGGGACTTAAAGCGTCGGATCTGAACAGGTAACTACTCATCCACCGCAAGCGGTCCCCCTTCTCTCACAAGAGAAGGCATAATAATAAAGAAAAGCCACCCAATCGGGTGGCTTTTTATATATTCAATTACAATACAAATCTGAGCGCTCTGAGAACTTCGACCAGATCATCTGTTTCCATAACGATGGAATTGTCATCACACTTCTTGAAACCAGGGAAGTAGCTCATCTTAGTTGCCATTACATGGTCCTTATATGTGATTTCAAGAACGAAATGTTCAGGCATCTTTGGCAATTTGCCCTTGAAATCCTGGCTCAAAGCTTCAAAAGCCGCTTCTTCAATGCGCTTTTCAGCGAGAGATGGAGCAATGCTTATTGTTCTGCCGCCCCAACCTTCCTTGACAGCAACACTCTTGAGGCAAGGATGGAGGTAAGCTGTATCGTCAATGAGCATCTGGTCGCCTGTGAGCAGGACAGAAGGCACACCTTCAAGAGCGCAGGCGAGAGAATAGAACTCGAATTCGGAGAACTTCTTGCCGTTGAGCTTGACAGCAGTAGTGGAAGTTGTCCGTGTGTGGCTCATTGGGGAGCCTTCGCGACCTGCAGCAGAGTGATAGCCGACAAACATAGCGGCATCGAATGTGTTGTCAACGCCTTCAACCATGCCGTAAGGATGTCCCGACCAGTTTCTGCAAAGTTTTGCGCACTCAGGAAGAGCGTGAGGGTCGATGTTGATAGCGGCACCGTGGGCATCCTTGATAAAGATTTCAGTAGCGCCTGCGCGGATAGCGCCGTTGCAGGCAGCAACAACTTCGCGAGTCATCTGAGCCTGGAAAGGTGCGCTCCAACTGAGCTTTTCAGGGGATGTGTATGTCTGCTCCCAGCGTGTAGTAGTTGTTACGCCTTCGATGTCACAGCTGATAAATACTTTCATATTAATTCTCCTTTATTCAAACAATTTCTTTAAGTTATCAACAAACGGTGGATAAACAATGCCTTTTTCGGTAACGATAGCGGTGATAAGCTCGTTATCTGTCACGTCGAAGGCCGGATTATATGTCTTGACACCCATTGGCGCCATAGGCTTTTCATACCACATGGTCTTGATTTCCTCAGGGTCACGAAGCTCGATTTTAATATCTTCGCCCGTCATCGCCTTGCGGTCGATGGTGGTTGTCGGACCGAGCACATAAAACGGAATGCCGTAATGCTTGGCTAAGATGGCAACGCCCGATGTGCCTATCTTATTCGCCGCATCGCCATTCATGGCAACTCTGTCACAGCCCACAAAACAAGCCTGAATCCTGCCCTGCTTCATAATGATGGACGCCATATTGTCGCAGATAAGTGTCACATCAACCCCTGCGCGATGTAATTCAAATGCAGTAAGACGTGCGCCCTGCAAAAGAGGTCTTGTTTCGTCGGCAAAAACCTTGATGTCCATACCCTTTTCCTTGGCAAGAAGGATAGGTCCGAGGGCTGTGCCATAATGTGAAGTTGCGATAGGACCTGCATTACAATGGGTAAGCACAGTGTCACCCTCTTTGATGAGCGAAAGACCGTATTCCGATATATTTTTATTCTGTTCAATGTCCTCAAGGCGAATGTTTTCGCTCTCGGTTTTAAGCAGAGCCTTGATTTCGGCAACAGACTTGTCTTTATTGTCAAGAGCGCACTTTTCCATTCTTTCGAGAGCATAGAAAAGATTTACCGCAGTAGGGCGGGAAGTTGCCAGATAATCCAGCTTTTCCTTCCACAGCCTGTGGAAAGTATCGAAATCATCGGCATCAATATTTTTCGCCGCAAGATATGCGCCGAAGCCTGCCGCAATACCGATGGCAGGCGCGCCTCTTACACGCAGCTTGCGGATTGCCTCCCAGATTTCTTCTGTCGTTTTAAGGTCAAGGAAAATCTCCTCGTTAGGCAGGAGAGTCTGGTCTAAAATGCGGAGCACGCTCAATTCGTCAATGAGCAGATTTGGTTCAAGAATCATAAGGCTGTGCGCCTCCTTTCATTAACTTAAGTATAATATAAATATTTGCATTTTTCAACAAAAAACTTTGCAAAAGGACTTGTGCTATGGTATAATATCCATATATAAGCACAAAAGAGATATTTACATAATAATCTCAGCGAAACGGAGGCTAAAATAATGCCAAGACAGAAAAAAACTCAGGAAAGATTGGGCTTTCTGCGTACAGATGTGGACATAAGCTACTTCATAACTTATGTTATGACACTTCTGCCGGGTCCTATTACTTATGAAGCATTGCTTGATATATGCCTTATTGATGAGGCTTTCGGATATTTTGAATTTCAGGTGCAGTTTGACCGTCTTGTTGAAAGCGGAATCATCTTCAAGAATGCGGAAAACGACCCTCCGCTCTATTTTGCAACACAGACCTGCTACGACAATGCAGAAGGTGTGGCTATGGCTCTTCCTGCCAGCGTAAAGGATAAGGCTTATGCCGCTGTACACCGTGTTGTCACAAGAATGAAGCGCAATTCCGACATCCATACTTCGGCTGTCGAAAACGAGGACGGCACATATAACGTAACTCTCGCCATTATGTCGGGCGAAGAGGCACTTTTCAAGCTTGAACTTATGCTTGCCAACAAGAAAAATGCAGATAAGGCGATAGAAAACTTCAAAAAGCACGCCGAATATTATTACAGAGAATATCTCAACGGTCTGCTTGAACATCCTGAGGAGGACGAATAATGAGAAAACTTATAAGCATCGTATTACTCACAGCTATGGCGCTCGCCATCTTCGCAGGCTGTTCATCTCCTGAAGAAACAACCACAGCTGAGCCTGTGACAAGAGATACAACAGCGGCTACACAGGCCACAACAAGAGCAACCACAGCAGCTCCTACAACTGCGGCGACAGAAGCGACAACTGCTGCCTATGAAGGTCCATTCCATCCGCTGACAGGTCTTCCTACAGATATGAGTGAAGAGATATTAAAGCGCAAGCCTGTTGCAATTATGGTGGGCAACAGTAAGGATGCCCTTCCTCAGTACGGCATCAGCCAGGCTGATATCATCGTTGAAATGATGGCAGAAGGCGGCACAACACGCCTTATGGGCATCTGGCAGGACCCATCGGGTATGGAAAGAATCGGCTCTGTCCGCTCTGCACGTCCATATTTTATTGATATGGCACAGGGTCTGGATGCATACTTCCTCCATT
>JAZUBN010000004.1:0-2054 GCA_045638565.1 Oscillospiraceae bacterium
ACTGTTCATTTCCTTTTCGGACGAGCAATGCTCGCCCCTACAAAATATGCCCTCACAATTCCATTTCCTACTCAAGAAAGGAAACATAACCATGTCAAAACGTATTGACGGACGCGCTCTCGACGAAATGCGTCCAATTAAAATTACACCACATTTCACAAAGCACGCTGAAGGCTCCTGCCTTATCGAATGCGGCGATACTAAAGTTATCTGCACAGCCAGCGTTGAAGAATCTGTCCCACCATTCCTCAAGGGCACAGGCAAAGGCTGGGTAACTGCTGAATATTCCATGCTCCCTCGTGCTACTCACACACGCAGTAACCGTGACATCAATAAGCTCAAGCTCAACGGCAGAAGCGCTGAAATCCAGCGCCTTATCGGTCGTTCCCTGCGCTCTGTAACAAATCTTGACGCTCTCGGCGAACGCTCCATCACTATCGACTGCGACGTTATTCAGGCTGACGGCGGCACAAGATGCGCTTCCATCACAGGCGGCTTTGTGGCTCTCGTTCTCGCTCTTGCAAAACTCCGCGATCAGGGTCTTCTCCGCAAGATTCCTCTCTTCTCCTACGTTGCGGCGGTTTCCTGCGGCATTATCGGCAATGAAGCTCATCTCGACCTTTGCTATGCAGAGGACTCCAATGCGGCTGTCGACAGCAACTATGTAATGGACGATGAAGGCAACATCATCGAAGTTCAGGGCACAGGCGAAGGCAGACCATTTAGTAAGAAGGAGCTTGACGCTCTCTACGCTCTCGCTGAAAAGGGCATCAATGAGCTTGTCAAGGCTCAGAAAGAAGTTGTAGGTGACCTTTTTGAATAAATTGCTCATCGCAACAAACAACAAGAAAAAGCTTAAGGAACTTTCTGCCATCCTCATCGACCTCGGCTTTGAATGTGTAACTCTCGGTGATATGAATCTTGACATCGACCCTGAGGAAACAGGCACAACCTTCGCTGAAAACGCATACATCAAGGCTAAATGCGGCATGGAGGCAAGTAATCTGCCTTGCATCGCCGACGACAGCGGTCTTGCTGTCGATGCATTAGGCGGCGCGCCGGGCATTTATTCGGCTCGCTACTGCGAAGGCACAGACGAGGACAGAGTGGCATTTCTTTTGAAAAATATGGAAAATGTGGCAGATTCTGACCGCACAGCCCGTTTCGTCTCCTCCATTTCCTGTGTTTTCCCTAACGGCGACACAATTTCCGCCGAAGGCTATTGCGAAGGGGTTATCACACGCGAAGTTATGGGTGACGGCGGCTTCGGCTACGACCCTGTATTTTATGTAGCCGAACACAAAGGTACTTTTGCCCAGATTCCACAGGCTGTCAAGAATGAAATCTCCCACAGAGCCAATGCGCTGAAAATTTTCAAGGCAAAAATGGAACTTTATCTCAGTGAAGGCGGTCTTAAGTAATGAAGATTTATTTTGAAAAGCGCCTTTATGACGAAGGCAGAGCCATCCGCGAGGAGATTTTCCTCGATGAACAGAAGTTTTCCACAGAATTTGACGAAATCGACGACACCTGCTGGCATCTTCTTATAACAGAGGATGACGGCAAGGGTATTGCCGTTGCCCGTATGTTCGAAGGCGAAAAGGAGGGCGAATTCATTTTCGGCAGAATCGCCGTCCGTATGGAATACAGAAAGCAGCATTACGGCAATAAGGTAATGGAAATCCTCGAAGCCAAGGCAAAGGAAATGGGCGGCAAGCTTATTTCCCTCGATGCCCAGTGTCAGGCTCAGGTCTTCTATGAAAAATTAGGCTACACAGCCTTTGGCGATATCCACTACGACGAACATTGCCCGCATATTTCAATGACAAAGAAGTTGTAATGAAACCGTAGGGGACGTTCACGAACGTCCCGCGGTACGTCATAAATGCCGTACCCTACGAAAATAAATGTAGGGGACGGTGCTTGTCAACGTCCCGCAAGGGCGTATCCCGTCTAATAAATCCCATCGGAGATACCTCGATTGCCCTAAGGCAATCACCCGCTCGCAGAGCGAATATGGAATGTGACTTGTCACACACAAGGGGTCCAGGGGC
>JAZUBN010000005.1:0-10316 GCA_045638565.1 Oscillospiraceae bacterium
GGCGTTGATATGGGCTTTGTTCCTCCTAACTTCCTCAAGGTGGGCGACGAAGTTGAATGTATCATCGAAGGTATCGGCTCCATCAAGAATAAAATTGTAAAATAATGGTAAATATAATCCTTCTCAACGGCCCGTCAAGCAGCGGCAAATCCACACTTTCCAAGGCAATAAAGGCTCGTATGAACGGCTTTGAAGTGGTCTCTATCGATGATTTTATGAAATTGGCAAAGGATGAGACCATTTATGAGGACGATGTCTTCGAGATTTCAGCCGATATGTGCCGTAAGGTGCTGGAACACCTTGAAAACGGCGCTTATGTCATCATCGACCATGTGATAACCAGCGAGCGTATTTTCACTCAGCTTTGCGATATGCTGGGCGGCTATGAAATCCTCAAGGTCAAAGTGACCTGTCCTGTTGAAATCCTGCGTGAAAGGGAAGCAAAAAGAGGCGACCGCTGTGTCGGCTCGGCTGAAAGCTCGCTTACATATCTTTATCCACAGGATGAGTATGACGTGACTGTCGACACCCATGCAATGACTTCGGACGAATGCGCCGAAAAAATTGTTGAAAGAATGAATTAAAATATCAAAAGGCTTCCTTCGGGGAGCCTTTTTTATGTAGGGAGCGGCGCCCTCGACGCTCCGCTTCTGTCATTCTGAGTGGGCAGCGCGAAGAATCTCTTTGTCTTTTCGCCAAAACATAAACTTGCGTACAATATAATATTATGCTACAATATACTTAAACAAAATACTATGGAGGACGACTATGAAATACTACGTTATAGATTCCTTTGCAAACCGCGTTTTTGAGGGTAATCCTGCCGGCGTCTGCATTATGGATAAATGGATTCCTGCCCAGCTTATGCTTGATATTGCCATCGAAAATAACCTTTCTGAGACAGCTTTTGCCGTCAAGGAGGGGGATAAATACCGTATCCGCTGGTTCACTCCGGGCGGCGAAATCGACCTTTGCGGTCACGCAACCCTTGCCACAGCCTTTACTATCCTCAGTTTTTACGAAAAAGATGCTGATGAAGTTACCTTCATCACAGCCGAGCACGGCGAGCTTTATATCAAAAAGCAGGGCGAGCTTCTCCAGATGGAGCTGCCTGTCTTTGATATGAAGGAAATCGAAGTGACAGACCTTATGGAAGAGGTCATCGGTGTCCGTCCGCTGAAGGCGTTTATCGGCAGAGATATGGTCTGCGTGCTTGAAAATGAGGAGCTGGTCCGCAATAACAATGCCGATCAGGCGAAAATGATGGAGCTTGATGGCGTTATGCTCCACATCACAGCCAAGGGCAAGGATTATGACTGCGTCAGCCGTTCATATGGCCCTAAGCTTAAGATTCCTGAAGATCCTGTCTGCGGTTCGGGCCATTGCCATATCGTGCCTGTATGGGGAAAACTGGAAAATAAGACAGAGTATACAGCCTATCAGGCATCACGCCGAGGTGGTACGCTTTACTGTAAAATACTGGGAGAAACTATGTATGTTTCGGGCAAAGCTGTCCTCTATGCCGAAGGCGAGCTGCAGGTGGAGGCATAGATGAGCAGAATTCTTATCGATTGCGAAACCACAACGGGCGCTGTCGCGGTTTTCGGTATGGAAGACGGTGAGGTTATCGAAACGGTTCCAAGCGGTGTCGAGGTTATCAACTCAAGGGATGAAAACCCTGTTTATGACATTCTGGAACAGGATTTCAATATAAAGTTCTGTAAAGAATGTAAAAGGGAAGATTTCCATTTTTATACAGTTCCTCGTTTCAGCATCTTTGCTGTGGATTCCTTCGGAAATGCCATAGGTACCCTTTACGGAATGGGTGATATCTCTGATGACGATTATCCTGTGGCTATGGTGACACTGGAAAATAATGGATATATTCTGGGGAATAACCTTAAGGATTTTCTTGGACGTATTATCTGTAAAAATGAAGATATCCGTGAAAAATACGGCTTTTCCGGCTTTGTTTCTTCGGAAAATAAGGCAGACAACGGACAGTATCTGACTGATCTGTTCAAGCTTGTTCAGCCGGAAAAGGAAATATCCGAATACGAATTTGAAGTCTTTGCTTCAAGGGAAGAAGCAGAGGAAAAATATAAGTTTATGAAGGTGGAATAATGAAAAAATGCCTTTTAGCCTTCGCACTCGCTATGCTGATTTTGCTTTCGGCAACAGCCTTTGGTGTGATGTTCCTGCATACAAATGACACATTGTATAAAGCCGATGTGCGCCTGCTTGGTCTGACATGGCAGACAGGTATGGATGAGAACGAAATAATGGACAACTACAATGCCATGATGGATTATCTCACCCCATTCCACAAGGGGGATTTTGACCTTCCGACCCTGACCTTCTCCGAAAACGGAGCATATCATTTCTATGAAACACGAAATATTTTCACAGCTCTCTATATAGCAGGCGCTGTGTCATTCGTGTTGCTTATCCCATTCATTATCAAGCTGAAAAAACGTGATGATTTCAGGAAAATAATGGGAATATCCGGTGCGCTTACACTCATAATCCCGATAGCGCTTCTCATTGTAATCGCCATCGATTTCAATGCCGCCTTTATCGTTTTCCACAAGCTGTTTTTCAACAACGATATGTGGATTTTTGACCCTGCGCTCGATCCGATAATCAACATCCTGCCTTGGCAGTTCTTTATGCACTGCGGCATATTTATTGGAAGTTTATGGATATTATGCGCCGTTGTTCAGCTGGTAATTTGTGTAAAAAAGAAAAGAAGGGGATAGCGTATGAAAAAGATAGGACTTTCCTGTTTTGAAGGCTTTGCCTGCAAGGCTGATAAATGCAAGGACAACTGCTGCATCGGCTGGGAAATCGATATCGATGAAGCAACTCTTGAAAAATACAAGAACTATAAAGGCGCACTGAAAGAACGCTTTGACAGCTGTATCAGCTACGATGAAACCCCTCATTTCATCCTTGGTGAGGGGGAAAGATGCCCGTTTCTCAATAAGGACGGCCTGTGCGATATCATCCTCGATTCGGGCGAAGATATGCTGTGCGAGATATGCGACAAGCATCCCCGTTTTTATGAATGGCTGCCTGGGATCACCTTCGAAGGCTATGGCATCGGCTGTGAAAAAGCAGCCGAAATGCTTATTTCATCCGACAAGCCGATAACCTTTACAGAGACTGAAATTGCTGATGATGACGAGGAAAATCAGCCTGATGATATGTGCGAAACTGTGTATGATGTGCTCAAAGCTTCGGTCAATATCCTGCAGAACAGAAAGGCACATTTTGTATATCGACTGATGACACTTCTGGCCTTTGGCTCCTCTGTTCAGAATGCCGTCGAAGCAGAGCAGTATGATATGATTCCGCAGATTATAGCACAGTATTCGGACGAGGATTTTGTTACAAGTCAGTATGTGAACTATATGAGATTTGAAACTGACAGTTGCGGTGAACTCCACCATCAGCTTATAGATATATATCGTTCGCTTGAAAATCTCGACGAAAAGTGGCACAAGCATCTGGCGCTTCTCTACGATGAATTTGATATCGTGGTCGATTGTGAAAGCGAGGAGGACAGAAGTTATATCTGGGAAAATATGGCAATTTATTTCCTTTTCCGCCATCTTCCTGCAAGTTATAATGACGACGATTTTCTGTCGCGAATCAAGTTTGTCATAATGAGCTTTTTAACCAATGGTCTGCTTATGCGCGTCTATCTTGAGGACCGACTCGTCCCGATGGCTACCATGTACTCCAAGGAAATCGAGTATTCCGACGAAAATATCTCCATCCTTCTGGATGCAACTTATACAGAGGAATGTCTTTCCACGCAGAATCTTATGTCCATGCTTATCCGTCTGCGCGATATATAAAATTACACAAAAAAGGCGTTATGTTCCAAAAACGAACAATAATGCCTTTTTATATTGAAAAAATGTATTTTAGATGAAAAAATGCACATTAAAAGTTATAAAATGTGCAAAAAATACTATTTTTACAACTTGAAATCGGAGACATAAAGTTATATAATAATATCAATATGTAACTTCCTGAAAGGAGAAAAATATGGAAACCAAACAGGAAAAACTGTTCAGCAAAAATTATCTGCTGATGATATCGGTGGCCGCATTTGCGTACACTTGCAGCTTTATGATAACCTCGACTTCGCCTCAGCAGTGTATCGCTCTCGGCGGCACAAAGGCGATTTCCGGTATGCTGGCAAGCGCCCATACGATAGCGGCTTTCGCATTCCGCCCGACATGGGGCAGGCTCAATGACACGGTCGGCCGCAAGAAGATTTACTACCTCGGCATTGCTCTTTGCCTGAGCGCAACGGCAGTTTTCTTCGTCGCAAAGGCCATTCCGCTTCTCTTTATCGCACGAATCATTTTCGGCGCAGGCTTTGCCGCTGTCACAACATCCAACGGCACAATCGTTGCTGACATCATCCCTAAGGAGCGTTTCTCCGAGGGCATCGCACTTTACGGCACAGCAAGTATTTTCTCCCAGTCGGTTGCTCCTGGTCTTGCTCTTTTCCTCTATGAATTCGGCTTCAACTGGGTGCTTATCGCAGTTACACTTTCCTGGCTCATGTGCCTTTTCTGCGGTCTTTCTGTAAAGTATAATGAAAAGGAAATGCTCAAGGCAAAGGCTGAAGCAAATTCCAATAATTTACAGAAAAAGGAAGGCGGCTTCTTTGAAAAACGCGCTATGCCTGCCGCTTTCACAGTAATGTTCATGTCACTTGCCAATTCCTCCGTCGCCACATTCCTGCCGCTTATGGGCATCGAAAGAGGCATCGAAGGGGTAAGCATTTACTTCACACTTTCGGCCTGCGGTCTTTTCTGCACACGAGTTGTGGGACGCAAATTGCCTCGAGTTTTAGGTGAAAACAAGGTATTTTACGGCGCAATGTGCTTCTATCTCTGCGCTTTCATCAATCTTATTTTTGCAACATCCCGCTGGCAGGTGGCTCTTGCCGGTATGTGCTATGGCTTTGGTATCGGTTTCGGCTTCCCGCTTCTCAATTCTGCGGCTGTACGCTCTGTTGAATCAAACCGCAGAGGCCGCGCCACATCAACTTATATGGCTATGCAGGACGTGGGCAGCTCGGTGGGCTCGACAGTCTGGGGCATGGTTGCCAACTCAAATCCGTTTACAACAGTTTATTCCTGCGTGCTCTGTGTTGCAGTATGCCAGGTGATTTCCTATACATTGCTGCTTCGCAAGAAGGCTCAGCCGGGCGAAAAAACTATCAAGGAATTGTTCCATCTCGACCATCATCACGACCACGGCATTCATTAAAAATTACAGATAATGGAAAAAAGCTCCCGATTTCGGGAGCTTTTGTTTTTATATAATATGAAGTTCACCATGGGAATAAAGCCGTCGGTCGAAGATTTCTTTTATAGTCATGCCGTCGATTTCAATGCCTGCTGTCTTGTTGACAAGAGCCTCAAAATCGTGAAAGTCACACAATGTGAACCAGGAACCATCGGTGTCACAGCAAAAATTCCATCGGGAATGGCTGTTTGTGATGGAATATTGCCTGCCGTTAAAGGCAAACTCGATTTCACGCCCGTGACGGAGAAAATTGGCAAGGTCACTGAATGTCGTAGCACACGCTGAAAAAATATCAGCAGCAAGTTCTGTGCGGATATCATACTGACCGCTGTAATTGTCAGTCCAGGTTATTGTGAAAACAACATAGCCAACAGAGGATTTCAGGCGATACTCCATTCCGTTAGGCAGTCTTTCAGTATCAAAATACGGATTTTCATCCTCTGCGCCAATGGTGAGAATAAAGCTGTCTTTTATAAACTCGGAGCAAAGAAAACGTTCGTCAGAACCGCCTGTATTTTCGCCACAAAAGTCAAGGATACAGCTTATTTTATGGCAATTTTCGGCAGGAAGGATGATTTTATAACAGGCTGAAATGGGATTTTCACGAAGCGCTCTGACAGATGGAGAATAAGGCATCGGTGTAAAATCAACGGGTGAATTATCACAGTAAATCATGATTTCACCCAGCGGAGTCGTAAGATTCATATCGCTCACCTATTTTAATTTCTCATACAGCTCTGCCAATTCATTGTCCGAATATTCATCCAGCATTTTCTGTTCCTTAAACACATCATACTGTGTGAAATGTCCGAGACGATTCTTGAGCAGACGGTCAAAAAGTATGTTGTAGCGCCTGTCGAAATTATACTTCTGCAGAATGAATGTCAGCACTTCGATGCAGTCGTTGACTTCGGTTTCGTTAAGCGATTTTATCGCCTTTACCTCCTCAGAGAAGAGGAAGGAAGCTATAATTTCCTCCTGTTCAGGCATAAATAGCATATAATATGCCAGCCTGAGCCTTGTTTTGCGGTTATTGTCCACCATTCCAAGCTGTGGAGAAAACTCACCGTCAAAACGGAAGGCAGACGGATCTCCGCGGAGAGCTGTCATATAAACAGGCTCCATTTCGGAGAGAAGTTGCTTTATTTTGTCACGCATTACTTTGCCTTCGCTTTCTTGTTATTGTAAAGGAACATCATAAGACCGGCAGCAAAAATCACGATGTAGCCGACAAAGCTGATGGCATCAGGGATTTCGTCAAGGAAGATGAAGGAGAGAATTGTTGCAAAAATGATCTGAGTGTAATCGTAAACGGAAATTTCAGCGGCAGGCGCGTTGGAGTAGGCCGCTGTGACAGAGAACTGACCGCCCGAAGCGGCAAGACCTGCAAGGAGAAGGTACATGAGCTGCATTGGGCTCATTGGTGTGTAGTCTGCGATGATGAAAGGCAGAACAGCAAGACAGGAGAAGGTTGAAAACATAAACACGATAACAGGTCCCTTGACACCGCGTGAGCCGAGAACTCGAACATAAGTATAAGCTGCGCCTGCCGTAACACCGCCCATAACGCCCATAAAGGCAGGGAAGAGGGAGACATCTGTGAAGCCGGGACGGACGATGAGCAGCATACCTGCAAAAGCAAGTGCGATAAAGCCGAACTGGGCAGGCTTGATTTTTTCCTTGAGGATGAAATATGAGAAAATGATGGCAAAGAATGGGGAAAGCTTACTGAGAATGGAAGCATCCGCCACCATCATATGGTCGACAGCGTAAAAGTTGCACAGAATACCGAGTGTGCCGAAGAAGGAACGGAGAAGGAGGAATTTGCTGTCGCCCTTGCCGAGTTTCAGCGAAATATTCTGCTTTTTGATGACGATAAATGCGAAAATAAGAGCTACAAGATTGCGGAAAACGCTCTTCTGCATAGATGGGATGTCGCCTGCAAGCTTGACGAAAATGTTCATCAGGGCAAAGAAAAATGCCGACATCATTATGTAGAGTATGGCCTTGTTTTTGTTGCCTTTCATAAAAATGACCTCGATTTCATAATTTTCAATAAGTAAATTATAGCACTTTCATAAAAGGGTGTCAATGCAGGGCAGGAGAGCGAATATTATAAATATTGCACAAAAACTGAGATAAAAAACTGTAAACTTCGTCCAAAATTGCTCTTGAAATTTTCGGGCGGGAGGAGTATACTTTAATCCGTTAAAAATCATTGAGCCAGGCTGAAATCTCAAAACGGCAGACATGATTATCAACAGATCTTTTTCCGCCACTCCGATCATAATATTGACCGCCCTGACCCAAAAACCTCTTGCTGATATCTGCCGAAGATAAGTTCAGCCAAGGGGGATTTTTTATTTTTGACTATCAGAAATGATGGGAAATATCAAAAGTTACAAAAATAATTTTTCAGGGGGTAAATCATGCAGCTTTTAGTTATGATCACAAATCAGACAGAAAAAGTGCCGAATGTCCTTTCCGGCTTTATGGAAGAAGGCATCAGAGGCGCATCTGTCATCGACTGTGAAGGTATGCTCGCCGCTCTTGACAGAGCATCCATTGAGCCACCATCAATTTTCGGCTCTCTCAGAAAGTTCATCAATCCGGAAAACGAAGCAAACAAGATGCTCATCGTTCTTCTGCCACACGACGTAGTTCCTAAGGCAAAGGAAGTCATCCACAGAGAAATCGGTCAGTTCGACAAGCCAAATACAGGCGTTATGTTCGTTCTTCCTGTTCTCGATGTTGAAGGTATCGGAGGCAAATAACAAATGGATATGCTTACAAGTCTTGCTGTACTCATGCTCAGCGGTATGGTCATGACCTTTGTATGCAAAAAGCTTCACCTGCCAAATGTTACTGGATATCTCGTAGCGGGTCTTATCGCAGGCCCATCTTTCCTCAACATCATGACATCTGAAATGCTCGAAAGCATGAAGATCGTGACAACAATCGCTCTCGCATTCATCGCATTCTCCATCGGCGGTGAATTCAAAATCTCCAACATCAAAAAAATCGGCAGCAGCGCCACTATTATTACAATGTGGCAGGGTCTTGCTGCAGTAATTCTGGTCACAGGCGCCCTTATCATCTTTGGCTACCCAATCCCAATGGCACTGACACTGGGCGCTATCTCGGCGGCAACAGCTCCTGCTGCAACACTTATGGTCGTAAGACAGTATAAGGCAAAGGGTCCTGTCACAAGCACACTCCTGCCTGTCGTTGCAATGGACGACGCAGTCTGTCTTATGATTTTCTCGCTCTTTTCCACAATCGCAGTTTCCATGAGCATGGGCAGCGAAATGACAATTATGTCCATCGTTGTTGAGCCTGTGCTTGAAATCGTACTTTCTCTCGTTGTTGGTGCGGTAATCGGTATCGCGATGGCATACTGCGTAAAGATTTTCCCATCGGGCACAAACCGCCTCAACCTCACAATCACATCTGTTGTTGTGGGTGCGGCAGCGGCAGAGCTTTTCCATCTTTCATCCCTCTTGCTCTGTATGAGCATCGGCGCAATGCTGGTAAATCTCTCACGCGATGCGGAAAAAATCCTCAATAAGTGTGACGACTGGACACCGCCTGTCCATATGCTCTTCTTCCTCGTTTCGGGCGCAGAGCTTGACCTTGCAATTCTTCCGACAGTAGGTATGATAGGCGTTATTTATCTCGTCGCAAGAAGCATCGGTAAGTATTTCGGCGCATATTTCGGCGCAGTTACAGTCAAGGCTGACGAAAATATCAAAAAGTATCTCGGTATCACACTTCTCCCACAGGCCGGTGTTGCCATCGGTCTTGCACAGATTGCACAGACACAGCTTCCTGCATTTGGCGTGCAGATCCGTGCAGTTGTGCTTTGCGCAACCCTCGTCTATGAACTTGTCGGTCCGCTTCTTACAAAGATGGCACTTCAGGCTGCAGGCGAAATCAGAAAAGAAAATTAATCCGTATTTCCGGATGTCAATATATTTACAGGCCGCTGTTTTTACAGCGGTCTTTTTACTATATACAGCCGGTCAGGTGTAGGGGACGGCGCCCTCGACGTCCCGCTTATCAAATCCATGCGAATCATACCCTATGATAATGCAGGGTACAAAACTCACATTATCATATTTACCTCAATTCATAAAATCTCAAATCAGGGCGAATAATAAATTACATCTGTAAAAAAGACAAAAACAAGGCGAAAAATTTGTATTAAATTGACGAAAATACGAATTATTGAAAAAATATATAGGACAAAGCCGGATTTTATGCTATACTTATATACATAAATATTGCATTCCGGTGGGATGTAAAAAGAAAAGGAGAATTCTATGGAAAAATTCTTTAAGATCAAAGAAAGCGGCTCAAACGTGCGTACAGAAATTATGGCAGGTGTGACCACCTTCTTTGCAATGGCTTACATTTTGTTTGTAAACCCTAATATTCTGTCACAGTCGGGTATGGAATGGGGCGCAGTATTCCTCGCAACAATCATTGCCTCCATCATCGGCACACTCATTATGGGTCTGGTCGCAAACGTACCTTATGCGCAGGCTCCTGGTATGGGTCTCAACGCATTCTTCGTGTATACAGTTTGCTTCACACTCGGCTTCACATGGCAGCAGGCTCTCTCGATGGTTTTCATCTGCGGTCTTGTAAACATCTTCATCACAGTTACAAAGATTCGTAAGTACATCATCAAGGCTATCCCATTGAGCCTCCAGAACGCTATCGGCGGCGGTATCGGTCTCTTCATCGCTTACATCGGCTTCCTCAATGTAGGTCTTATCGATTTCTCTTCCGGCGTTCCATCCCTTCCTGTGCTTAATCAGCCTGTTTTCTGGGTATTCCTCATCGGTCTTGCAATCACAGCAATTCTTATGGTTATGAATGTCAAGGGCGCAATGCTCATCGGCATTATCGCAACAACAATCGTCGGCATTCCATTCGGCGTTACAGTAATCGGCGGCGGGGCAAGTCGGCTCGTAGCC
>JAZUBN010000006.1:0-15673 GCA_045638565.1 Oscillospiraceae bacterium
ATGATCATCATCATGAACACGGCGAACACTGCTCCTGCGGACATGACCATCACCACGAGCATGGCGAACACTGTTCCTGCGGTCACGATCATCATGCAGACGAAGTGTTTACAGCATGGGGCTTTGAAACTGCAAAGAATTACACAGAAGCTGACATCAGAAACATTCTCATAACACTTGACGGCGGCGAGTATGGTGATATCCTTCGCGCAAAGGGTATGGTAGCAGACGGTGAAAACTGGATTTACTTCGACTATGTTCCTGAAGAACACGAAATCAGAAACGGCGCACCTTGTTATACAGGCAAAATCTGTGTAATCGGTGCAAATCTTGACGAAGACAAGCTCAAAGTGCTTTTTAATAAGTAGCCGCTTCATAAATCAACAGCGCATCCATCGGCGGCTCTTTTTCCGCCGATAAAGGCTAAAAATCCTCGTTAATACACAGAGTATTGCCTGCGGCTTTTAGCCATTCTGACGAAAAAATATCTCGCCGCTGAATACACTCTGATTTAATCAGCGGCTACAATCGTGAAAGGCTGAAAATATGAACGCAGAAAAAGAAATTCCTGTTTTTATAATCAACGGCTTTCTTGAAGCCGGAAAGACAAGCTTTATCAAAGATGCCATTATCGGCGACCCAAAGCTTAAAAAAGAGCGCATAGTCATCATTTCCTGCGAAGAAGGTGTGGAAGAATATGATGGTTTGCCAAAAAATGTCACCATCCATACAGTAGAGGATGAAGAAGATCTCCATGAAGACCTTTTCTTCGAGGTTGCAGCCCTTTATGACCCTACTTATGTTCTTATCGAGTACAACATCATCTGGGGTATGGATAAGCTCTACGATACAGCGATGCCGGATGGTTGGGTGCTTGTCGACCAGATGACTATTATAGATGCTGTCACATTCGACACGTATTTCAATAACATGAAGAGTTTCTTTGCAGATATGCTCCGCTCTTCATCTATGGTTATTGTCAAGAGATGCGAAATTGACGAAGATTTCAAATATTTCCGCGATAAAATCCGTCCGTGTGCACTTCAGGCTGAGATACTTTATATGAATGATGAAGAGGGAATTATGGATATCACTCTCGAAGACGAGCTTCCATACAGCCTTGAAAGCGATGTGATCGAGCTTCATAGCGATACGTATGTTGCGTGGTATATTGATATGATGGATAATATCGAAAGGTATATCGGCAAAACTGTCGAGTTTACAGCCCTTGTCGGCAAGCCTGAATATTTCCGTCCTGAATATTTTATGGCGGGCAATATGGTTATGACATGCTGCGAAGACGATATGCAGTTCTTCGGCTATGTCTGTCATTATGATAAGACACCTGAACTGGAAGAAGGCTCGTATATCAGATTGAGAGCGCAGATAGATTGTGACTTTACTCCTGAATATGAGGAAGAAGGGCCTGTACTCTATGCCGAAAGTGTAACTGTCCTTCCAAAGGAAGAAAAATAGTTTAATCAATCAAAAAGGGGGCGTTTTCGTCCCCTTTTTGCAATAAATCCTATTGACAATTAAAAAAATACTGTGTATAATTATTTTGTTAATCAAATACGGGGGCGTAGCTCAGCTGGGAGAGCGTTTGACTGGCAGTCAAGAGGTCATGGGTTCGATCCCCACCGTCTCCACCATAAAACTCTGTCATATGACAGAGTTTTATTTTTTTTGTATTGATTTCCGCAGTAAAAATATTCGATTTTGAAATAAATCACAGAAAAACAATATGTATCATAAATTGATGGCTTGCTTGTGGGGTATAATATATGTATACTGTGAGTGTATGATTACATCAATACAATATTATATATGGAGGATTAAGAAATGAGCTTTTTGAAGGGTAAAACAGCAATTATCACCGGAGCAGGTCGCGCTGTACTCAGCAACGGCAAGTGTGGTTCCATCGGTTATGGTATCGCGACAGCTTATGCAAAAGAAGGTGCAAACCTTGTTATCACAGGTCGTAATGTAAAGAAGCTTGAAGAGGCTAAAGAAGAACTTGAACGTCTGTATGGCATCAAGGTTCTTGCAGTTCAGGCTGACATCAATCCTGGCGCAGACAACGAAGCAGTGACAAAAGACGTTGTAAAGCAGGCTATCGACGCTTTCGGCCGTATTGACGTGCTTATCAACAACGCACAGGCTTCTGCATCCGGCGTAACACTTGCAGAGCACACAACAGAGCAGTTCAATCTTGCAATGTATTCCGGTCTCTATTCTGCCTTCTATTATATGAAGGCTTGCCATCCATATCTTGTAGAAACACAGGGCACTGTAATCAACTTCGCATCCGGTGCAGGCCTCTTCGGCAACTATGGCCAGTGCTCTTATGCTGCGGCTAAGGAAGGTATCCGCGGTCTCAGTCGTGTAGCTGCTACAGAATGGGCAAAGGACAATGTCAATGTTAACATCATCTGCCCACTCGCATGGACATCCCAGCTTGAACAGTTCGAACAGGCATATCCGGAAGCATTCAAGGCTAACGTTCATATGCCACCGGCAGGTCACTTCGGTGATTCCGAACTTGAAATCGGCCGTGTATGTGTTCAGCTCGCTTCCCCAGACTTCAAGTATCTCACAGGCGAAACACTCACACTTGAAGGTGGCATGGGTCTCAGACCATAATCTGTATCCAAAGATAAACAAAAGCTCACGGATTTCCGTGAGCTTTTTTGCTTGTCTTGAAACAGACTGCGGCTTGCAAAAAACTCCACTTCCGCATATCATATAACAGGAGGTGGAAAAATGCCAACAATACCATACAACAGACTTGCCGCCGTTTCATACGCTCGCAGATGGGCGTTGACACGCAACCCGATATACTATGATTTCAGCGAAATCGGCGGTGACTGCACCAATTTTGCATCCCAATGCATATATGCCGGAGCGCCTGTTATGAACTTTACACCAACATACGGCTGGTACTATATTTCGCCCGACGAGCGGTCTCCGTCATGGACAGGTGTGGAATATCTTTACAGCTTTCTTGTGAACAACAATTCAGTAGGTCCTTTTGGCAGGGAAGTGCCGCGTGAAAATGTGCAGATAGGCGACATTGTCCAGCTTGGCAGAGAGAATGGCACATATTATCATTCCCTTGTGATAGTGTCCACATTTCCGTCTATACATATAGCCGCCCATTCAGACGATTATCTTGAACGTCCGCTCGATGCATACAGCTATGACAGGGTAAGATTTATACATATAGACGGGGTGCGGTATGAATAAAACCGCTTTGTACGGCTTTTTCTTTTGCAAAAATGCAACCGATGTCGTAAAATATTGGTTATATAGACAAAGGATCCTTGGACAATTCAAAGGAGGTGAAGCGTATGGAAGATGAAAAATTAATCGATTTGTACTGGCAGCGCGATGAAAATGCAATAAAGCTGACAGCTGAAAAATACAGAAACTACTGTGGTGCTATTGCAAAAAATATTTTGGGCAACGGCGAAGATGTCGAGGAATGTCTCAATGACACCTGGCTTCGAGCGTGGAATGCGATCCCACCACACAGACCGCAAAAGTTTTCACTGTTTCTCGGCAAAATAACCCGTGAACTGGCAATAAACCGTTATAAAGCCAATTTGGCACAAAAAAGAGGATGCGGCGAAATGGAGCTGGCTCTCGATGAGCTTTCGGAATTTATATCATCGAAAAATACCATCGAAGAAAGCCTGGAAGCCGAAACTTTGGCAAAGGCGATAAACACCTTTTTACGGAAACAGCCGGAAAAGCAAGCCAATATGTTCATTCTGCGATATTTTCATTTTTATCCAATATCACAGATAGCAGAAAAACATTCGGCAAGTGAAAGCAAAGTCAAGTCGGTACTTTTCCGTATGCGAAAAAAACTTTACAGCTATCTTGAAAGTGAGGATCTGATATGAAACCTGAAAAAATAATTGAGGCTATGAATATGCTCGATGACGATCTTATTGAGCAGGCAGAAAGAAATAATAATATAAAGAAAATTCAATTTACCCCTGCGCTAAAACGCCTTGTAGCCTGTGCGGCTTGCGCAATGTTCATAATTGCAACCTCCTATGCTGCGGAAATTGTCGAAGCATTCAAATCATACTTTGTCAGCCAGAATGAGGAATTTCCGCCTGAGGTCATGACTGACGTCAAAACCGATGAAAACGAAGAACTGACCATCCGTCTCGATGGTGCTGTTGCCGACAGACATTCCTGCCACATGATAGTCTCCTTTATCTCGAAAAAGCCTCGTATTTTCGACGGCTATGAGCAGGAAGGCTTTGCTCTCTATGCCATCGACAAAAATGGTGAAAGAGTGGATTTTGATGACCGTTCAAGCGGCACATATATGGAGCATTCTCCTGTTGCGAAGGCAATTACAAAAATTGCCGATGCTGATGCAACTTATCTTGTCAGCGGTACATTTGAAATCCCGAAGATGGAGAACATGGACAAGCTTGTCTTTGAATATGAAGGGCTGAAGCTCGAAACTGAGCTTGACGGAAACATCCTGCCCGAATATCCGCTTTACACCGAAGACGGAGAACAGACAGGATATGTTATTACGCCGATAGGTCTTTATATCAATTATAAGACAGACACTCCGGACGAGTATCTTTTCAACAAGGTATTTCTGCTCGATAAAGATGGAAAGGCTGTCGAAATGGGCTTCAGCGGACATTCCAGCACGGCAAAACTTGCCGATGGCAGTGAGCATATTGTGGCTATACACACCTGGTCTGCAGGACATATTGACGTGCATATCCTCGACATGGAAAACTACATCGGCGTGCAGATCAAAGGAACAAACTATTATTTTGTAAGATAAAATTAATTTTTTTCATCTTGACAACAGTAAAACATAGGAATATAATTCAAGCACAAGGGCGAGAGTCCTTGTGCTTATTCTTTTCAAAAGTGGTGATAAAATGAAATATTTTCTTGACACAACAGGTACCATTCCTGATGGTGTGGGATTTAAGCAGTATGGTCTGCTTCATATCGTGTGGCTGGTTATTTTTATTGCGACTCTTATTATAGTCAGCCGCATTTACAAAAAATCAGACAGCGCAAAACGTGCAAAAATACGCAAAACTGTAGCCTGGCTCATAGTCGCTGACGAAATCTGGAAGATGTTCTTCCTGACAATAGGTGGTCGCTACGAATGGGAATATCTGCCTTTGCACCTTTGTTCGATAAATATTTTCCTTATTTTATGGCATGCCTATAAGCCGAATAAAGTGGTGGATAATTTCCTGTATCTCGTCGGTATTCCGGGAGCAGTGGCGGCTATGATCTTCCCAAGCTGGGTAAGCCTGCCGCTTTTCAACTTCATGCATCTGCACAGCTTTACAATACATACTCTCCTTGTGCTTTATCCGTGTATGCTTACATACGCAGGGGATATAAAACCTGAGGTTAAATATCTGCCAAAATGTATTGCCTTGCTCCTTGCGTTTGCTGTGCCGGCAATAATTGCAAATAACCTTGTGGGAACAAACTTTATGTTTCTGGCAGAAGCCAGCGCAGGCAGTCCGCTCGTTCTTTTTGAAGAAATGTGGGGAAACCATTTGCTGGGCTATCCTGTGCTCATAGGACTTGTAATCATCATAATGTACGCTCCTGTAATTGTGAAAAGAAAACTTAAAAAACAGTAAAAAGGGGTGAAACAACATGCCTGAACGTGAAATCGGCGGAATTAAATATACGCTGATGATAAAAAATGTAAAAAATCTCAATATGCGCATCAAAAGGGAAGGCGTATTTGTTTCCATGCCGCCCAATATTCCTATGCGCTATGCCGATGCATTTGTCTATAGAAACCGCGATAAAATTGAGCAGTATATGGAAAAATACAAAGAACCTGAAAATGAACAGCTGGAAATAACTGTAAAGACAACTCGGGAGGAAGCCGTTGGCATGGTCTATCGCTATGTCGAAATGATGAGTGAGGACAAAATCCCTCAGCCTGACGAGATTCGCTTCAAGTCTATGAAAACCATGTGGGGCAACTGCTACACAAACCGAGGTATAATCACTCTTAACACAGCTCTGCTTGATATGCCGAGAGAATATCTCGAGTATGTAATAATCCATGAACTTGCCCATTTTATCCACAAGGACCACCAGAAAGATTTTTGGGCGCTCGTTGAAAAATACTGCCCATCGTGGAAAGAACGCCGCAAACGTATGAAAGGTTACGCATCGCATCTCAGAGACTAAAAGAAAAAGCCACTCATTACGAGTGGCTTTTGTTATTTTATTTAGAGATAAAGGCTGATGAGTGGGGAATTTACTTAGAAAATACTGAGACCGTTGTCACGGGAAACAGCCTTGAGCATGGATGCGCCGGCAACAGAGTTGCCCTTCTGGTCGAGAGCGGGACCATAAACACCGATACCAATACCCATATTTGTTGTCGAAAGAATACCTCCGCCAACACCCGACTTGGATGGCATGCCAACATCGAGAGCAAAGCTGCCCGAAGCATCATAAAGACCGCAGGTGAACATAACGGTCTTGAGAATGGAGCAGATTCTCTGGCTGAGCACACGCTGACCTGTGCGGATATTCACGCCATTGTTGGAAATAATCCAGGCAGCATGAGCAATGTCACGGCAGGTGACTTCGATGGAGCACTGCTTGAAATATGTATCGAGAACATTGTCGATTTCATCTTCTATAAGACCATAGCTCTTGATGAAGTATGCAAGAGCGCGGTTACGGTCGCCTGTATCTTTTTCGGAATGATAAACCGATTCATTTATTTCCAGTGTGCTGTTGCCGCAGCATGCGCGGATAAGGTCAAGGATTCGGTTAAACTTTTCCTTCTTTGTATTGCCGTGAATCATGGATGTGGCAAGAATCGCACCTGCATTGATCATAGGATTGTAAGGCTTGTGAGTGTCCTTCAGTTCAAGGTTTGCAATTGAGTTGAAGCTGTCACCGGTAGGCTCAACACCGATGAGCTTGAAAACTTCACGCTCGCCGTTATCCATAATGGCAAGAGCGAAGACAAAAATCTTTGAAATACTCTGTATCGTAAACTTAACATCATAGTCGCCGGCGCCATATTCTGTGCCGTCTTCGGTAAAGACATAAATGCCAAGATCGGAAGGATTTTTCTCCTTGAGCTTAGGGATATATGAAGCGACTGTACCTGTAGCTGTTATTGCTTTATGCTCGCTGACAAGTCTTTCAAGTGTTTCCTGATTTATCATAATCGTAATTCCTTTTGAATAGCATAATTGCAGATATAATCTGCAACATTATAATATCATAAAAATCGACCAAATGGAATATTTAATTTGCATAAAAATCCAAAAAAATTATTCCGAAAATCCGGTTAACCAGTTTTTTATCCCAATTGGATAAAAAATATCGAAGAAATTGAAGAAAAATTATTGACAAAATTAAAGAAGAAGTATATAATATAATCAGAAAATGAATAAAGCTTGGATGAGAAAATTGGGAGAGACCATTTAAATATGGCGCCGAAGGTGATTTCGCATAAACTCTCAGGCAAAAAGTACCGATTTTTGACAAGACTCCGGAAAGCTGCTTTGATGCAGCGCCGACGAAGCAAATGCGGAACTGTTTTTCCGCACGAATCTTTCAGGTAACACGACGGAGGCGTACTGTATATCAGTACGCCCCTTTTTTATTGCATACAACGGTTAAAACTTTACAATTTATCTAACTTTTTCATATAAGTCATAACCCGCCATTCAGTTTCAGGATGGCGCATCTAACCTCCCCAAACCGGAAACTGTCCGCAGCTGAGCGGTGCTTAAAGGCACAACACGGCGTTTGGCTGCGGAGAAAGACCGGTAATAGCAAGTATTCACTTCCATTTTCATATTTCTCTTTCCACATTGCATCAAAACAAAAATCGACACTGCAAGAGCAGGGCTTCAGCCGCCCTGTTTTTGCAGTGTTTTTATCTATCGTGGATAAAATTATACTTTGATAATTTTGGACAGAAGAAAACACCCTGCTTTTATAAACAGGGTGTTTATTTTTTACTCATTTACAAAATAACCAAATCCGAATGCGCCGTTGCCTGTATGACATACAAGTGTGCAGCCGATTTCATATTCATAGAATTCTTCCACTCCGGTAGCCTCATTCAGATTCTTTCTGAGCGTATCAATCTGCTGACGTGTTGAACCTACAGATGCTACATTGAGAATATTATATCTTATGCGGTCCTTGTCCTGCTTTACAAGATTTATCATTTCGGCAATAGCCTTTGAGTTTCCGCGTACCTTTGTCTTTACCTTAAGACCTTCCTTAGTCATCTCAATAATAGGCTTTATACCGAGAAGGGAGCCGGCAACATAGGATGCCGAGCTGAGTCTGCCGTTTTTATGAAGATAATTCAGGTTGTCAACTGTAAAATAAAGACGCTGATGGTCAGCAAGATAGCGTGCTTCTTCAATAATTTTTTCAATAGGCTCATCATTCTTCTGCATAACATAGCATGCTCGCACCAGAGCACCGAGAAGACCGGCAACAGTATTGGAATCTATGACTGTTACAGCACCTTCAGGGAAACTTTGTGCAGCAATAGCCGCATTGGAATATGTGGATGAAAGAGAAGAAGCAAGACTGATGCAGAGAACAGGTATATTCTTTTCAACATATGGAGCAAATGCTTCGGCAAATGCTGCAGGAGAAGGCGAAGCGGAACGTGCCAGGTCGCCTGTGGAATCTATGATTTCAAGAAGTTTTTCGGATGTGATATTTATTTTGTCAAGATAGCTTTTGTCGCTGAAGTTTATCGAAAGCGGAATCATTTCAACACCCATCTCACGACATTCTTCGTGAGTAAGGTCGCTGGTACTATCTGTGAAGAGCTTTAGTTCGGTCATATAGGCCCTCCTTTAATATCGCTGTTACATAGTAAAGTTATAATAATTATTATGCCTCAAAAAGGCTCAAATGTCAAGAATTCACAGTGACAATATTGTAAATTTAATGATTATTTCAAATACACTTGGAAATTCATATTGTATATGGTATAATAAAATATTATAAAAGATGAAATGAGGTGACGATATGCTTAAGAAAATTAAGATTATGCTGGTCGACTTCATAAATATATACATGAATAAAAAGGTGATGCGTTCATCTGCAGCACTTTCATATTACCTCATGCTGACATTCTTTCCGTTTCTCATATGTTTTAACTGGATTGTCGGTCTTTTTGACATCGATTTCAATAAAATCGCCCAGACAGTTGGCGGTATAATTCCGTCATCAGCCTTTGAAATTATGGAAGGATATATGGACTATGTCTATTCCAATCAGTCAAACGCACTTCTTGTTGCCGGCGGAGTTATGTTTATGACAGGTCTTTCGGCAGCCTTCCGTCTTATTGTGGTAACACTTGAGGATATAAACGGAGTAAAACGTCCCAAGGGACTTAAATTCTATATGTGGGGAATAATAAGCTCGACAGTCTTTCTTTTCGGCACATATATCTTCCTTATGATTGCCATGTTTGGCAGTATAATCATTGATTTCATCCATAAGTATATAAAAATAAATCTGCAGCTGTTTGAAACGCTGCCATATTGGCTGCTTTTCGCCTATATGTTTATCGTATTGACAGTGCTGTATAAAAAATCACATCCAAAGGGTTATCCCGTAAAACTGGTGTGGAAGGGCGCTCTGGCAAGTTCGATAGGTGTGATACTTATCAGCAGACTTTTTTCGTTGTTCATCAGCCTTTCCACACGATATTCCCTTGTGTATGGCTCGCTGTCATCGGTAATTCTGCTTATGGTATGGCTGTTTGTATGCAGTAATGTAATTTTATGCGGAAATGTACTCAATCACGGCTTCATAAAGCTGAGAGAATCAGGAGGCAAATAATTGTACTTCATAAATAATGCAAAAAAACTTGATTTTATGTGGAAAATGCTCAGAAGAGAGCTGGGCGGTCTCAAATCATATGAACAGAAGCCGGGCAAGACAGCCGAAACGATAGTCCGCTCGACACCGCTTCTTTCGGTGACACCCGAATCACAGGGGCTTTCCTCCGAGGAGATAATCAATTTTTATCGTGAATTATCCGATTTCAGCCGTTTTAAGCCACATTCTGCCGTCATAATGAAGAATGGTAAGGTGATCTCCAAAACGGCGTGGAAGCCTTATTCCACAGGAATAAGGCACGTTACACATTCGATGTGCAAAAGTATAATCTCCCTCGCCATAGGTATAGCGCAGGGCGAAGGTCTGCTCACACTTGACGAAAAGGTAAGTGATATATTCCCTAAATATTTTTCGCTCATCTCATCTAAAAGAATAAAGGATGTACGCATAGTCCATCTGCTTACAATGAGTACAGGCGCCCGATTCTTTGAAGGCGACACCATTTTTGAAAACGACTGGGTAAAGGGATTCATTGAAGGCGATCTTAAATGGAATCCGGGTGAGCAGTTTGAATACAACAGCATCAATACCTATATGCTGGCGGCAATTATTGCAAAGAAATCCGGTCTTTCCATCACAGAATATCTTCAGTCCCGTCTTTTCGAGCCTATGGGCATAAAAGATGTGCTGTGGGAGAAAAGTCCCATGGAAAGAGAAAAAGGCGGCTGGGGGCTTTATATGGGTACAGAGGAGATGGCAAAATTCGGTCAGCTCTGCCTGAATAAAGGGTTCTGGAATGTAAACGGCAAGGAAATCCAGCTTGTCCCTGCAGGATATATCGAAAGGGCAACAGTGTCCCGCGGTCTTGATACAGGCGATGATTTCGGATACGGCTATCAGTTCTGGACAACAGACAGCGGATATATGATGAATGGTATGTTCGGCCAGTATGTGATCGTCCTGCCTGAGCAGAATATGGTAATCGCTCTCAACAGCGGCGGAGACAATATGTTTGCCGACCACGCTCTTGTTGAGCTTGTTGAAAAATACTTTGTACGAAACAGAGCACGTAAATTGCTTCCGCTCAACAGACTTGCCCTGAATCGTCTGCGCAAGCTGGAAAACAATCTTGAATACGGCAAAAAAATCAATGCCGACGGCTCTCTTGAGCCTGATAATTACGATTATAAGGCGGCACGCAAGAAACTTGAGGCTTTGAATGGCAAAACCTATGAAATCACGCCTCCGTCTGTTTCCATCCTGCCTGTTGTAATGCAGTGCATGCACGGCAATTTCACAGAAGGCATAAGCAGCCTCGGTTTCCGCTATGAAAATGACACCCTTTATGCCGATTTCATCTGTGCGGAGGAAATATTCACAATAAAAATCGGTCAGAATGAGCCTGTCACATCTGTCCTTGAAATGCACGGCGAAAAGTTTATAATTTCGGTAAAATGTCAGCTCAAGCAGGATGAAGATGACAGAGATGTGCTTAAAATTATGATTTATTTCACCGAAATGACAAGCACAAGGCTTATAAAAGTTGTTTTCTGCGAAAACGATGAGATAATAATAAAGATGAGTGAAACCCCTGTCATAAGCGAAATGCTCAGCGATTACATCATAAGAAATGACGATGCGATTCCGAAAAATATCCTTGAAACGATGGAGAATGAAAAGGATATCGTAGAGCTTTTGCTGGACAGACTTTCCGAGCCTCGTCTGCGCGGAAAAATTGTAAAATAATTTTTGAAAAAACTCTTGCATTATTTACTATTTTGGTGTATAATATAGCCAAGATAAAGAAATACAAAAATAAAGGAGATTATGTTATGGCAGTTATTATCACAAAGGACAATTTTGAACAGGAAGTTCTCAAGAGCGATAAGCCAGTTCTCGTAGATTTCTGGGCATCCTGGTGCGGCCCATGTAAGATGCTTCTCCCAATTATCGAAGAAGTTTCCGCTGAACAGACAGCAGTTAAGATCTGCAAGATCAATGTTGACGAACAGATGGAACTTGCAAGAATGTTCAGAGTTATGAGCATCCCAACACTCATTATGTTTGAAAACGGCGAAATCAAGAAGAAGACAATGGGCTATATGCCAAAGGAAGAACTTCTCGAATTCATGAAGTAAATAAAAATTATAAAACGCAGAGGGAAACCTCTGCGTTTTTCATAATTTATGCAGGGGGAGCTGCTTTCTGCTCCCGTATGCATCTGCGCAATCCTGTAGGGGAGGGTCTCCGTGCCCTCCCGCTTTCCAGCCTCCCTTGTGTAAAGGGAGGGGGACCATCCGTAGGATGGTGGAGGGATTGTTAACTTTAATATCAGCTTCAAAGGAGTCCCCACAATGACAACATACGAAAAATATAAAAACAGCGGAATAACCCTCGAGTGTGCCGGATTTGATGAAAGGGGAGAAAATATCCCTTATTTCTGCACGCCTGCAGGCGCCGACATCCTCGGCAGACCGGGCGTTGACGGGATACATTTCTGCTTTGTGCCCGAATATGGCGAAAATGTCTTTGCCATAAGTCCGATGAATGGCGCTGAAGATGCCATCCATGTGGTAGCACAAAATTTTGCCGATTTCCTGTCCCTGCTTATGGCTTGCGGCGATACAGCCGCCATCGAGCAGGCATGGCAATGGGATAAGGAAAGCTTTGAAAAGTTTCTCGCGGAATATCCACCGACAGACGAGGCAAAATCCGCCCTCGCACAGCTTGAGCAAAAACTTGGAATTGCCCCAATGGCAGAGCCTTATGATTATATGATGACCTTGCAGAAAGATTTCGACTATTCAAAGCTTCGATTCACCGAAGAATACTACGACATCCTCGGCATCCCAATGCCTGAATAAAACAAACGACAATTTAGAAAAGGAACGTGATTGAGTGAAGAATAAATCAATCTGGTGGTTTATGTTGGCAGTTGGTATTGTTCCATTTGTATTTCCATTTTTAAATTATGCATATGAAATGATGATTTTATCCTCGTGGACATTTGCTGAATGGATGATTTTGTACTCATTTTTATATTGGCCAACATATATTGTCGGTGCAACTCTGATTGGTATTTCCATATATAAACTGAAAAAATAAGCCACCCGGATGGGTGGCTTAAATTATTTCAGCAGATCCGCAATTTTTTCGATATCAGGCACATCGCCTGCGGCTTTGCCGTAGTGAGCAAAGGTCACATTCATTTCATTGTCGACGATAAACAGGGCAGGAAGTTGAGTTTCGATGCCTTCGTATTCGCCGTGCCTTATGCCTTTGAAAGTGGCTTTTGCAATCTTGCCCACAGTGTTAAAGTCGACCATTTTCAGCATATTTGCCGCCGCATTGATTTCAAACTCCTTATAAAGCTCCATTTCAGGATCGCAGATAATATCAAAAGGAAGGTCGTTCTTACCGATAGTTTTTGCCAGTTTTTCCCTGTCTGACTGCAAGACGACAAGAATCTGCCCGTCAGCATTTTCTATAAGATAATAATTTTCCTTGAAATTATGAATGTCATACTGACATATCGGACAGCCGAAGTAACGCAGGAAAACAATGGCTGTCTTTTTGCAGTTTTTTACAGTTTCAGCCATATTCAATCCGCTTTTGTACGGTGTATTATATGTAAAGTCCGGAAGATTTACTCCTGCAGTGATTTTTGCCATAACAGCACCTCCATATCAATGTATAATGTAGTCCTGCATAGCAAGACAAATACCAAAAGAGCCTCTCACACAGAGAGGCCCTTTTTATTATGCATAAACTATGCGTTGAAAATCTTGTTAAGACGGTCCATAGCTTCCTTTACTCTGGAAAGTGGAAGAGCAAAGTTGAGACGGATGCCGTATGGGAGACCGAATGCACGGCCGTCCTGCCAGAGAACGCCAGCCTTGATACCAGCTTCCTGAAGCTCAGCAATAGTCATATTATGTTCCTTACACCATTCTTCACAGTCGAGGAAGAGCATATATGTGCCCTGTGGCATTGTAACTTCAACACCCTTGAAGTTAGCCTTGATGAAATCGTAACCATAGCGAACATTTTCTGTGAGAACCTGGCAGAGCTCGTCAACCCACTGATAGCCTTCTGGCTTGTAAGCGCCGATGAGAGCGTGCATGGAAAGAACGTTCATGGAGTTGTAGTGGGAAAGGGAGGATTCCTTAGCGATTCTGTCGCGGAGCCACTTATTGTAAATGATGTGGTAAGCGCCGATAAGACCAGCAAGGTTGAATGTCTTGGAAGGAGCATACATAGCTACTGTACGCTGTCTTGCGTCTTCGGAAACAGACTGTGTTGGGATGTGCTTGTGGCCATCGAGAAGAATGTCAGACCAGATTTCATCGGAAACAACGTATACGTCGTGCTTCTTCATGAGTTCCATGAACTTTTCAATTTCCCAGCGTTCCCAGACACGGCCGCATGGGTTGTATGGAGAACAGAAGATAGCAGCGTGGATGTTGTTCTTAACGATCTTAGCTTCCATATCTTCAAAGTCCATACGCCAGATGCCGTTTTCGTCCTTTACGAGTGGGGAATGAACCATATGATAGCCGTTGTTGTTAAGGCTGCCTGTGAAGCCAACGTATGTTGGAGCGTGAACGAGAACATTGTCACCCTTGGAGCAGATTACTGCGAGAGCAGAAAGAACGCCGCCGAGAACGCCATTTTCATAGCCGATATGTTCAGGGAGAAGACCTGTAACGCCGTTGCGTGTTTCGTGCCACTTGATGATGGATTCAAAATATTCAGCTCTTGGCTTGAAGTAGCCGTATGTAGGGTGATTTACACGGTCGATGATAGATTCAGCGATTGTTGGGCAAGCTGGGAAGTTCATGTCAGCAACCCACATAGGGATGATGTCGATATCCTTTGGAACTGTAATTCCGCCGAATGCGAAAGAAGCCATATCTGGGTAGTTAGCTACGTCAACAGCGATAGCGTCCTTACCACGACGATCAATGATGGAAGTAAAATCAAATTTCATATTTACAAATTCCTTTCTGAATTATATTTCATAGTAAAATTGCCACTATAAATATTATAACACCACAATGGTAAATATTTCAATTACCAAAATAAAACGCTGATTTTTGTATATAGATTATATAATGTATTCTTGTGATATCATATGCAGACATCTTTAACTTTTTGAAAATATATGATATAATATACATAACTATAGAATGACACAGCAGGAGGCGGCAAAATGAAACGATGCAGATGGGCAGAAAATGTCGAGCCGATTTATCAGCAGTACCACGATGAAAAATGGGGCACGCCTTGTCACGATGACAGAGAGCTTTTTGCAATGCTGATTCTGGAGTCATTCCACTGCGGGCTTTCATGGCTGATTATACTGAAAAAACGCGCCAATTTCGAAGCGGCTTTTGATAATTTCGATGCGGAAAAAATGGCAGAATATGGAAATGAAAAGATAGAGCAGCTTATGAATGACAAGGGCATCGTGCGTAATCGCCGCAAGATAGAAGCCGCCATCGGAAGCGCAAAGGCCTATATCGAAACTGTCAGGGAATTCGGCAGCTTCGATAAGTATATCTGGCACTTCACAGAGGGAAAAACTGTAAAAAATACAGATGATGTATTCCGCGACAGAAGTGAGCTTAGTGATAAAGTGGCAAAGGATATGAAAAAGCGTGGCTTCGGCTTTATGGGTACAGTTACCGTCTATTCATATCTGCAGGCTATCGGCGTAATCAATGACCACGAAACCACCTGTTACAGATACAATGAAGTGTAACACACCACCTTAGCCTCCCCTGTGCAAGGGGAG
>JAZUBN010000007.1:0-15512 GCA_045638565.1 Oscillospiraceae bacterium
ACAGAATGCACTCGCACGTATCAATACAGCCATTACAAACATCAAGTTCCTTGGTGCTAATGGTAAGGATGGCGAACTCAGAGACGTTGAAAAGGAATCTATTGCTAAGTTTGAACAGTTCAACAAGGCATTCTCCGATGCTATGGATGATGACCTCAATACAGCGGATGCGATTGCAGCTATCTTTGATCTTATCAGAGAAATCAATACAATCTGCGGTGATGCTGAAGTAACAATGGCTTACGCAAAGGAAGCAAAAACAGCATTATTCGCTCTTTGTGATGTTCTTGGTATCGGTAACACAGCTGAAGAAGAAATGCTCGACAGCGAAATTGAAGAACTCATCAATAAGCGTACTGAAGCTCGTAAGAACAAGGACTATAAGGAAAGCGACAGAATTCGTGATCTCCTTAAGGAAAAGGGCATTATCCTCTACGATACACCTCAGGGCGTTAAGTGGAGCAGAGAAAACTAATAAAATATAAGGAATAAATCAGTAAGGCCATTTATGGTCTTACTGATTTTAGTAAAATAGCTCAATGATGGAAAATCTTATCGAAATAAGAGGAACTGTAACAAATATTATATATCGCAATGAAGAAAATGGGTATTGTGTGGCCAATGTCGAACTTGACGATGGGGGCGAAACTGTAATAGTAGGCACAATGCCTTTTTTGGGTGCAGCTGAGTATATTTCTGCACAAGGCAACTATACAAATCATTCGGAATATGGTATGCAGTTTGCAGTTGCAGTTCTTGACAGAAAACTTCCAAGTGAGCTTAAAGGCATATATGATTATTTGTCTTCCAGGACGGTAAAGGGTATCGGCCCTAAAACAGCGCGTCTTATTGTGGATGAGTTTGGAGACAGAACATTTTATGTTTTGGCAAACGAACCTGAAAAGCTTTGCGCAATCAAAGGTATTACCCGTGAAAAAGCTATGGATATGTCTTATTCATTCAATCAACAGAATACGATAAGACTTATACTTGATTTTTTACTCAGATTTGAATTGCCATTGAAACTTGCTGCCGGTATATATAGTGAATATGGCGAGCACGCTATAAAAATTCTTACCGATAATCCTTATCTGCTTTGTTCAGAAAGATTTGAAATATCATTTGATAAGGCTGATGAAATAGCGAAAAAACTCGATATTGGTCCGCAGAGTGCAATCAGATTGCGTGCAGCATTAATTTATGAATTGACGTTTAACCTTCAAAGTGGGCATGTATTTATTCCAGAGGCAAAACTGCTCGATATAACGCGTATGTTGTGCGATGGAGATTATTTTCGTATGCGTCAGGAGCTTGATTATCTGTATGGTACGGGTGATGTTGTGCGTGATGTTGTAGCTGATAAAGTTATAAGCTATCTGCGCAACTATCATACATATGAAAACTTTGTTGCTGAAAGTATAGTCAGACTTTCAAAAATGAAACTTGTAAAGCCTGCTGATTTTGATAAAAGATGCAATGAAATACAGAGCACTTTAAGTATAGCGCTTAATGATGAACAAAGGGAGGCTTTGTCTGCACCTTTTGAACACGGTATTTCTGTTATTACAGGTGGACCTGGTACAGGCAAAACTACAACAATACAGGGCTTGATTGGGTTGTTTGAGCATTATGGCATGACAATTGCTCTTGCGGCGCCAACAGGACGCGCAGCAAAGCGAATGACTGAGCTATGCGGAGTTGAATCAAAAACTGTCCACAGATTGCTTGAAGGTACGTATTCCAAAAAAGATGGAGTTATGCGCTTTATGCGCAATCTTGAAAATCCGCTTGATATTGATGTACTTATCGTAGATGAAGGCTCTATGGTTGATATGAAGCTTGCGTCATCTATATTTTATGCCTTGAAACACCATACAAGAGTAGTTTTTGTGGGTGATAAAGATCAGCTTCCACCAGTAGGATCGGGAACATTTTTCAGTGATATTGTTGACTCCAGATATGTGCATACTACAAAACTCAGTTATGTTTTCAGGCAGGGAAATGGCAGTGCAATTGTTGAAAATGCTCATTATATAAATGCCGGATTATATCCGGATCTTTCGAGAAATAAAGGAGACTTTTATTTCGCTTCTGTAATGACACCTAAAGGTGCTACCGATAATATTGTGTCTCTTATGTCGGAAAGAATACCGAGAACATTTGGTATTCAGCCTGAAAATATTCAGGTTATTACTCCGACGAGACAAATGCGGTGCGGTACTATGGCATTAAATAAGATGCTGCAGAATGTTCTTAACCCGATGAAGGGGGTATCAAAAGAAATACGCTTTGGTTCGGTTGTATTCAGGATTAATGATCGTGTCATGCAGATTAAAAATAACTATGATATAGTCTGGGTAAATCCAAATACAGGTGAAATTGGCACAGGAGTTTTTAATGGTGATACGGGCATTATTACAGCTATAGATAAGAGTGCAGGTTTGATGACGGTCATCTTTGACGATAAGGAAGTAAATTATTCATTTGATGAATTGAATCAGATAGAACATGCATACGCTATTACTGTGCATAAATCACAGGGCAGTGAATATGATGCCGTTATTCTTCCGCTTTTTGAAGTTCCTGAAAGATTGATGAACAGAAGTATTTTATATACTGCAATTACACGTGCAAAAAAACTGCTCATAATTGTTGGTAAGGAAGAATATGTTAATATGATGGTTGATTCCAATAATAAGAACAGACGTTACAGCGCACTTAAAACGAGGATAAGATATTATTATGAAAATACATAAAATTATTTTTCCTGACAGATGTATATTTTGCGGTAAGCTGACTGAAGATGACGAATATGAAATCTGCGAAATATGCAGGAGCAAGAGTGAAAATCTTATTAAAGCAGCGCCGGATTTCCTTATGACGAGATTTATAGATCAGAAAATTACAGCTGCGTGGTATAAAGATGAAGTGCGTGCAGCTGTGCATAGGTTTAAGTTTAATCAGAAGCCGGGATACGCAAGACCATTTGCCTGTGAGATTTATAAACAGTACATCCTTAACAGATGCAGTTATGACTTTCTGACGTATGTTCCTTCAAATGCTTCAACGGTGTTCAAAAGGGGATATAATCAGGCAAAACTTCTGGCGGAAGAGCTTGGTAAGCTTACGAATAAAGAAGTAATAAGAACTGTAAAGAAGATCAGAAAAACAAAACCTATGTTTGATCTTAAACCTGAGGAGAGAAGGGCAAATGTACTTGCAGCATATGAGGTATGCTGTAATGTGGAAATTATAAAGAATAAAAAGATTCTGATAGTTGATGATATCTTCACGACAGGCTCAACAGTATCTGAAATTGCTAAAACTTTGAAATTGGCAGGATCAGGTGAGGTAGGATGTGCTACATTTGCTTATAAAAAATCATAAAAGATATTGAAAAATTGTTTTTCATTGGTTATAATATAAATATATAGATTTAGAATTTGAAATGAGGTAGAGATATGTCTTCAAGAGATATAGGTATGGACTTAGGTACGGCTTCGATTCTTGTTTATGTCAAGGGCAAGGGTATTGCTCTTTGTGAGCCTTCCGTTGTTGCTATTGACGTGAACACAAATAAGATCAAGGCTGTTGGTGCAGATGCACAGAAAATGCTGGGCAGAACACCTGGCAATATCATTGCAGTACGTCCTCTTCGTGAGGGTGTTATTTCCGACTACGTTATGACAGAAAAGATGATCAAGGAATTCATCAAGAAGGTTCTTGGTTTCAGACTTTTCAAGCCAAATATCGTAGTATGTATTCCAAGTATTATTACAGAAGTTGAAGAAAGAGCAGTTACAGATGCATGTCTTCAGGCCGGTGCAAAGAGAGTATTCCTGATTGAAGAGCCTGTTGCAGCTGCAATCGGTGCAGGTATTGACATTTCCAAGCCGGATGGTAATATGGTTGTTGATATCGGCGGCGGCACAGCAGATATCGCAGTTATTTCTCTCGGTGGTATTGTTGAATCCACATCTATCAAGATTGGCGGCGACAAGTTTGATGAAGCTATCGTAAAATACATCAGAAAGAAGCATAACGTTCTTATCGGTGAAAGAACAGCTGAAGAAATCAAGATCAATATCGGTTGTGTATATCCTCGCCCTGAAGATATTTCCACAACTGTAAAGGGCAGATGCCTTCTCACTGGTCTTCCTAAGATATTTGAAGTTTCTTCTGAAGAAATCAGAGAAGCGTTCGAAGATGTTGCGGCAAAGATTCTCGAAGCAACACACAGTGTTCTTGAAAGAACAGCTCCTGAACTTGTCGGTGATATTTCCACAAACGGTATCGTTATGACAGGCGGCGGCAGCCTTGTATATGGCTTTGATAAGCTTATCGAAGAAAAGACAGGTATTCCTACAAGAGTTGCTGATGATGCAATTTCCTGTGTTGCTTATGGTACAGGTAAGTCCCTCGAAAATATCCAGATGATGAGCGACGGCGCACTTGTTTCCAACAGAAGAAGAGGTTAATTTAATAATAATATAAAAATAAAGGCCTGGTAGAAATACCAAGCCTTTTATTTTTTATAAAATTACAATGCTTTGAATGCCTTTACTGCGGCAGGAACGTCAGGAGCATTGAATACAGAAGAACCAGCAACAAGAATATCACAGCCAGCTTCGATAACTTCAGGAGCATTCTTGAGGTTGATGCCGCCATCGATTTCGATTTCGCAATTCAGACCAAGTTCAGAAATCTTTTCCTTGAGGACCTTAATCTTAGGAATGGAATTTGGCATAAAGCTCTGTCCACCGAAACCAGGCTCTACAGACATAACAAGAACCATATCAAGAAGTGGGAGATATGGGAATACTGCTTCAGGAGGAGTATTTGGCTTGATTGTAAGACCTGTCTTTTTACCTGCAGCTTTAATTTCCTTAAGGACAGCTTCGATGTCGCATTCAACTTCAACATGGAAGTTGACGAGGTCAGCACCAGCCTTAATGAAAGCAGGAACATACTTGTCTGGGTCTGTAATCATAAGATGTACATCAAGGAAGCCTTCTGTAGCCTTTCTGAGTGATGTAACAACAGGAACACCAATAGAAATATTAGGAACAAAATGTCCGTCCATAACGTCTACATGAATCCAGTCTGCGCCTGCATCTGTGATAATTTTTACATCTCTTTCGAGATTAGCAAAGTCAGCGGAAAGAATAGATGGAGATAATTTAGCCATAATATGTCACCTCTAAGCAAAAATCATTTCAAGTAAGAATACCATTGCAGGAATATAGGCAACCGACATCACACAAGTAAATGCAAGAGCCTGGGCAACGGCTTTGTCGTTAGCCTTGTATGCACTTGCAAGCAAAACTGCCTGATTCATAACTGGCATTGAGCCTACTGTAACAAATACCTTTGCAAGATTACCAGGTACTTTGAAGAGAAGACATACAAGGATAATTGTAAGTGGAGAAAGAATAAATCTGCCTATAATGGCAAGTGAGTTTGTGCGTGAAAGTTTGAAAGCACCTTTACCCATATCACAGAGAAGATATGCAATAAGCACCATAGAAATTGGAGTTACATTACCGCCAAGATAATTGAATGCGCTTGTAATGAACTCAGGAAGAGTAATGCCTGCAAGGTTTATAATGCTGCCTGTGATAAAGGCAAGAAGCGGAAGTGAGAAAATCTGTTTGATTTTCTGAGAAAATGTAACAGTTGAAGAACCGCCATCAGCTGCAATACCTGGAACAATAAGGCTCCAGAAACATACTGTGTTGGAAATAAAGCAAGCTGTTACGAATGGAATTGTTGAGTCGCCATAGATTGCGGTCGTAACAGGGAGACCGATAAAGATACTGTTGGAAACTGCAGCGATTCCAATGAAGATACCGCGTTCATTTTTAGGAATCTTAAAGAGTCGTGAGCAAGCCCATGCCATAAGATAATTAGCAAACTGAGCTGCAAATGGAATTAAAAGCATAAATCCCATTTCGTTGATAAATTCCCATGTAACATTTTTGATAGCATTGCTGAACAGGAGAGCGGGAACGCAGAATTTCATCAGGAACTTAGAAAGGAAATTATATATTTCCTGATTCATAAGTTTTTTTGCAACGATAACACCTATGCCAATCATTGTGACAATAGTGAAAATACCGTTAAACGCATTTATGATTTCCATAAATTTTCCTCGTTATTTTTTGATTTTATCCCAGTAAGATTTTGCAGCCTGTTCGGTTTTATTATTACCGTATTCATAATATGATACAGACTTCAGTTCGTCAGGGAGATATTGCTGGGTAATATAATTATTAGGGAAATTATGTGGGTATTGATAGGTGAGTCCTCTGCCAAGTTTGGAAGCTCCGCTGTAATGAGCATCCTGTAAATGAGCAGGAGGAGAATAAACTTTACCATGCGACACATCGCTCATGGCCTGTCCGATCGCAGAAGAAGCAGTATTGGATTTAGGTGCAGTTGCCAGCATAATAGTAGCATTTGCAAGTGGAAGCTGTGCCTCCGGCAGACCAAGCTGCAATGCGGAATCAACACATGCCTTTGTTATAACTGCTGCCATAGGATAGGCAAGTCCAATATCTTCGTTTGCTATACAAAGAAGTCGTCGAGCAGGGGAAAGAATATCGCCGGCAGAAAGGAGACGGGCAAGATAATAAATTGCCGCATCAGGATCTGAACCGCGTACAGATTTATGAAAGGCAGAAAGCAAATCATAATGTACATCCCCATCTCTGTCATATCTGTTTGAAGAGCGCTGAGCAACGGCTTTTGCATCTTCAAGAGTTATCTTTGTACCGCCCGAAAGGGAAAGGTAAAGCAATTCAACAGAATTGATTGCCTTACGAACATCGCCGCCACTGGAGATAGCAATATGCTCTATAACACCATCTTCTATAGCAAGAGAAATATTATCTTCCTCTTCAATACCTTTTATAACACGGATTATTGCCTTCGAAATATCATCTTTTTCAACGGGTTTGAATTCAAAGACTGTACTTCGGCTCAAAATAGCGTTGAAAACATAAAAATATGGGTTTTCGGTTGTTGACGCAATAAGAGTTATTTTACCGCTCTCAATAAACTCAAGAAGCGATTGCTGCTGTTTCTTATTGAAATACTGGATTTCATCCAGATAAAGAAGAACACCATTTGGCGCCATAAAAGTATCAAGGGAAGATATGATATCCTTGATGTCACTTATCGAAGCATTTGTTGCATTGAGCTTATGAAGTGTACGGTTTGTATTGTTGGCAATAATCTGAGCAACAGTTGTTTTACCTGTACCAGATGGTCCATAGAATATCATATTCGGAATATTACCACTGGAACAAATGCGGCTCAGAACACCATCCTTGCCTAGAATGTGTCGTTGCCCCACCACATTTTCAAGTGTAGTGGGGCGGTATTTATCTGCAAATGGTCTGTACATTAGCCGAGATAAGCTGTAAGAAGCTTATATGTGTTCTTGAGGCCTTCAATATGGCTTCTTTCATAACCGTGGGAAGCATAAACGCCAGGGCCGATAAGACCGTGACGAATGTCATGACCAGCCTTAAGTGTTACGTTAACGTCGGAGCCATAGAACTGATAAATATCAACTGCATAGTCGATACCATTGTCCTTAGCAGCCTTAATGAGATCTGTTGTGAGATCGTAGTTGTAAGGACCACCGCCATCCTTAGCACAAATGGAAACCTGCTTTTCTGTACAGTTGAGACCGTTACCAACACAACCCATATCAACAGAAATCATATCCATAACGTCAGTTGGGATACCAGCAGCGCCGCCGTGACCAACTTCTTCATAAACTGTGAAGTTGATGTAAATCTTTCTTGTTGGCTTGAAGTCGCCATCCTTAATAGCCTTAGCCATTGTGAGAAGAACAGCAGCAGAAGCCTTGTCGTCGAGGAAGCGGCTCTTGATGTAGCCCTTGCTTGTAACTGTGTAACGTGGATTTACAGCGATAAAGTCGCCATTGTCGATGCCAAGAGCCTTTGTTTCAGCTGCAGAGTGTACATCTTCATCGAGAAGAACTTCGAGATTACCGTCAAAAGCACGAGGTGCGTTAACGTCCTTGTTTACGTGTGAAGAAGCATTTTCAATCTGGAATGTGCCTTCGTATGTACCATTGAAACGTGTGATAACAGTAACGTGTTCTGTTTCAACATTGTTAGGGTTGAGACCGCCAACATTGATAACTCTGAGAGCACCATTGGACTTAACTGTCTTAACTACTGCGCCAAGTGTATCGCAGTGTGCAGCGAGCATAATAGCATTGCCTTCGCCACCGATATCACATACAACGCCGCCCTTATGGAGAGTTGTAGGAGCATAACCCATAGATGTGAGTTCGTCTACAAGATACTTCTGAACTTCCTTTGTGTAGCCTGTTGGGCTTGGTATATTGATGAGGCTTTCAAGCTGAGTCATCATATACTGCTTAAGATTTTCTTTCATAGTGAAACTTCCTCCAAGAAAATTAATATGAGAATATTATACCATATAATTATATAAAATACAACTTTTTTGTTACATTAAAGTGAGTTTGATAATATTTTAAAAGTGAAGTAAGTTTGTAAATGAAAAGTGTGAAATATAATGGTATAAAGTCAATGAATATAATATATGTAAAGCTTGATAACATTACAGGGAAAATATAGTATATAAAAGAAAAATCCCCCTTTGCCTGTGAACTAAAGGGGGATTTCGATTTAAAGTCTGTTTACACTTTTACCGAATTCTATCATCGCGGCGTATGCTTCATGAATATCCTCACTTTTGAAAGAGGATTTTTCCATAGGACACATATCGGTTTTTGTTCTGTTGTCAATACGTGCAACAATATTATTCTGACTGTGCTTTATACCATGTTTATCAAGTATTTCAATTCCTGGCTCACTTATAACATGGCAGTATATTTCTTTGATACCGCAAAGAATATAGACTATTGCTGCAGCTCTGCCGATAATTTTATCAGCCACAACAGCATCTTTCATGTCTTCCGGATATTCATTATAAAGCTTAATGACAGGGTAGACACCAGATCCCATAACCGCATGAAGAACTTTATTGTCCTTTACAACAACTGCAGAATATCCACCTTCGATAAGAGTCTTTTTTGCAAGATCTATCATATTTTCTCCTTAAAAATTGACTTTTTACCAAAAATGAAGTACAATTAATTTATAACAATAGCGAGCAACTTTGCAGGCTTGTCAGATTTGTTGATGATACTATGGGATTCGCCGATATTAGTGAAGGTAACATCGCCAGTGTAAAGTATATCTTCTTTACCATTATCTGTGCAGCAAAGTTCGCCTTCAAGGAGATAATAAATTTCAACATCCTTCTCGTGAGTGTGAAGACCGATAGATGAGCCTGGCTCGATTGTAAGAAGATTACATACTCTGCACTTGCCGTGAGTTTCTTCTGGCTCAAGAAGATAATTTGTTCCTACATTTCCTTCGCCGCCTGCAAGACCGGAGCGCATAAGATAACGGATTTCGGATGATTTTTTAATCATGATAAATTCTCCTTTAATTTTTAGTTTAGTATAATTATATAATTTTTTTTATATAAAATCAAGGAGGCACACTATGTTTAATGAAAAAACTCATGCTTTTATCGTAGCAAGCTACTATAAGCAGCTTACAGAACAGCTCGGAAAGGAAAGAGGAGAAGCTATTTTTATCAAGGCTTCACAGAAATATGCTGAACAGCGTGGCGCTCGTATGGCTCTTCGCGCAATGAGAGATGGCTATCCGCTTGATTACGCAAGCTACTTTGCTTATGGTGAATGGTATCCTACAATTCCATCCGAATCGAAGAATGTTGGTGAAAACAACGAGAAGAGAAATAATATCTTCAAGTGTGCCTGGGCTGAAACCTTTAAGGAAATGGGACTTCAGGATTGCGGAAAAGTATATTGTTATCAGATTGATGCCGGTATTGTAAGAGGCTTTAATCCTGATCTTCAGTTCAAGACACATTGCAATCTCAGCGACAGCGATTACTGCGATCTTCAGTTTATTGGTTCTGATCTTACAAAGACTGTTCCTGCTCCGGCAGATGGAAAAAAAGACTGGGTATATCACTGCGCACATACAATGAGAGCTTATGGTGATGTTTGCCATGCTATTCTTGGTAATCCATCGGTTTACGGTGCGGTGCATGAAGACTTCCAGAAGAAATTTGGAGACGAAGCACTTATTCAGCTTATTGAAGCTATGCAGCAGGACTTTACAAAGATTTAATGCTATTAAAATCAGATAGAGTAAAGATAATTGACTTTACACCTGAAATGGCTGAAAATCTCTTTGTTATTTCGCAGGATGACGATATGAAAAGGTTTCTTCCGGATGAAGTTTATGAAAACATAGCTCAGGCAGAAGCCGTAATCAATAAAATCATTGATTTTTATAAAAGTGATAAAGGTCCGTTTGTTTATGCAGTTATAAACGAGAAAAATGAAAATATTGGTCATGTCGAAGCGTGCAAAATTAAGGACGGATATGAGGTTGGCTATCATATTGCAGAGAAATATACAGGTAAAGGGTATGCAACAGAAGCTGTGAATACATTTTTGCCGGCAATTATGGATAAGCTCAATATAAATCATATCTATGGCATTACGCTGGAAGAAAATACTGCTTCAGCGCAGGTGCTTGAAAAATGTGGATTTGAACTCATGTATAAAGGCATCGGCGTATATCAGGGTAAAGAACGGCACATAAGAAAATACATATACAAAAAGGCTGACTAATTAAAGTCAGCCTTTTCTGTTTATTATAAATTAGAATTCGATAGTCTGGCAAACTGCAGCAGCAAGGAGCTTTGCAGCATTTTCAACGTCGGAGATAGCAACCATTTCCTGTGGGGAATGGATATATCTTGTAGGAACGCTGATACAGCCTGCGATTACACCGCCGCGTGTCTTCTGAATAGCAGCTGTATCTGTGCCGCCTGCGAGAAGAATTTCATTCTGATAAGGAATATCGTTAGCCTTAGCAGCCTTGCGGAGGAATTCAACTGCCTTAGGATGACAGATAACAGATGCGTCCTTGATCTTGACTGTTGGACCCTTGCCGAGAGCAACAACCATTGGAACGCTGATTGCAGGTGTATCACCAACAGGGCAAACGTCAAGAGCGATACCGAAATCAGGATCAATGTGGTAAGCGGATGTGATAGCACCTCTGAGACCAACTTCTTCCTGTGTGGAGAATACGTAATAAAGATCGTTTACTGGTTCAACATCCTTGAGCTGTTCCATAGCAAGAATGAGGGAAACACAGCAGATAAGGTCATCGCAGTATGGGGAAACAAGATGATCGTTGAAAATAACCCTTGTTTCTGTATCAAATACAGCAACCATACCGATTTCAATAAGCTTTTCAGCTTCTTCCTTGGATTTTGCACCGATATCGATGAACATATTAGACATTGCAACGGAGTTTCTTGCTGCAGAAGCAAGATCAGCCTTGCCTTCGATCTGCATGATACCCTTTACACCATTTTCGAAACGAACAGGTGTTGCTACCATATTAACTGCAGAGATACCGCCGATATTTGTAACACGGATAAAGCCCTTATCATCGATATATGTTGCCATAAAGCCGATTGTGTCCATATGAGCAGGCATCATAATCTTCTTGCCAGGACCCTTTTTATGAGCGATAACATTGCCGAGAGCATCAATATATACTTCGTCAACATATGGCTTTACGATTTCAGTAATAACTTCAGCAACTTTGCTTTCAAAACCGGATGGCAAAGCAGCCGCTACTAATTTTTTCTGTAATTCCAAAACATTAAGCATTATAAAGCCCCACTTTCTTTAATAAACAATTTAGCCATCTTGAACATTTCTTCTGCATCAGGCCAGTAAAGTACATTAGCTGCACTGTGGATATATCTCAATGGTGCGGAAAGACCAAATGCCATACAGCCATCCTTTGCGATGTGAATAGCACCATTATCATTTGCGCCTGTGCCAGCTGTCTTATACTGCCACTTGATGCCTTCTTCGTCAGCTTTTTTGAGAATAGGTTCGCGAATTTCGCGATCATAAACGGTCTTACCGTCGATAAGAGAAATTACGCCGCCCTTGCCCTGAGCACAAGCCTGTGCGTGAGGAGCAACATTAGGAAGGTCAGCAGCTGTTGTACCTTCGAGAACGAGAGAGATATCAGGATTTACACGATTGCCGAGAACACGTGCGCCGCGGATACCGATTTCTTCCTGAACGGAGAAGCCGAACCATGTATCGTATTCGAGGTCACCCTTGATGATTTCGATCATCATTGCACATCCAAGTCTGTCGTCAATAGCCTTAGCTTTGATGCGGTTATCACCGAATTCGATAAAATCACTGTTAAAATAGACAGGATCGCCAACACGAACATATTCTTCTGTCTGTTTCTTGCTGGAAGAGCCGATGTCAACATAAAGACTGCCAAGGGAAGGAGCGACTTTGCGTTCTTCAGGAGTTGTAAGGTGAATAGCCTTGATGGAGATAATACCGTTTACCTTTTTATAGCCGGCTCTCATACGTCTGCCGACGAGAACGCGTGGATCGATACCGCCAACCTGGGAAAGCTTGAGCATACCATCTTCTGTGATAGAGTGAACAAGGAAGCCGACTTCGTCCATATGAGCAGAAACAAGAAGCTTCTTTTCTCTGCGCTTAGCACCCTTCTTGAAAGCATAAAGGTTGCCCATTGGATCTGTGAACATTTCATCTACATGATCTTTGATTTCATTTTCAATGAATTCACGTACTTCATCTTCATAACCGGCAATACCATCAAGTTCAGTTAACTTTTTAAGTAATTCTTTCATTTGTGTGGTCCTCCTTTACAGCTGTCCGTCAAAGGACTTGATAAACTCACAAAGGAGCTTGCCTACATTGTATACATCGCTGAGAGTGAGCATCTCAACAGGGGAGTGCATATATCTGAGAGGGAGAGAAATAACAAGTGTGCTTACGCCATCTTCCACAATCTGAATAGCCCATGCATTTGTGCCGGATGCAGCAGGAATTGCTTCGATCTGATAAGGAATTTCCTTAGCACGAGCAACTTCAACAGCTCTGCGAGCAAACTTTGGAATGGAGTTTGCGCCGAAACCAATGATTGGACCACCGCCGAAATCCTGTGTTCTGTCCATTGGTGTGCTGTCAGCTGTCTTTGCGTGACCTACGTCGATTGCGATTGCATAATCAGGCTTATCAATATATGCTCTTGCCATTGCACCATGACCGCCGACTTCTTCCTTTGTACTGCCAACAATAATAAGGTCGCAGTCGAGTTCAGCGTCGCCGAGGAGATCAAGAGCGCGGATGATTGTCATGAAGCATGCTCTGTCATCCATGGATTTACCGGACATACAGTCGCCGAGAAGATCGAGAGCGTCGTTTGCAAAAGCAATATAGTCGCCAACTTCGATTTTTTCGATAACCTGTTCGTATGGCATACCTACATCGAGAAGCATCTGATCGATTGGAACAGATTTTGTGTTGTCGCCAGGCTTCTGAAGGTGAGGAGGTGTGCTGCATACGATACCATAGATTGGTTCGCCGTTTTTAGGAATAACATTAAGCTCTGAACCGAGAAGCATTCTTGGATCAACGCCCATTGCCATAAATCTCAGGAAGCCTTCCTTTGTAATGTCTGTTACAAGGAAGCCAATCTGGTCAAGATGTGCATCGAGCATGAGCTTTTTGGCATTTGGCTTGCCGCAGGACTTGTAGCCTACAACATTGCCAAGCTTGTCTATTTCAACTTTATCAACGTAAGGCTTGAGAATTTCTGCTGCTATTTCAGCAACACGGAATTCATCGCCTGATACGCCATAAGCATTGACAAGCTTCTGAAGTTTTTCTTTGAATGTCAAAATTAGCACCTCTCTTTATAAATTATTTACTATTTCCTTGAAAAGGTTGCCGCGCTCCATAAAGTTTTTATAAAGATCGAAAGAAGCGCATGCAGGGGACATTGTAACAATATCGCCGTTTACTGCGTTTGTCTTACATACATTTACCGCATCCTTAAGATTTTCGCAGACAATGACAGGGAGTTTTGCAGAGTCGTATTTTGGATTTGCTTCAACAGCAGCCTTGATAGCCTGAGCTGTTGCGCCTACAAGAACGAGCACTTTTACATGGTCAAGGATTTCTTCTGCAAGACCATCGAATGGGATATGCTTATCAGAACCACCGGCAATAAGAATTACCTTATCATTGAAAGAATGGAAGCCTGCAATTGTTCTTGTTGGGGAAGATGCAATAGAGTCATTATAATACTTTACGCCATCGAGTTCACGTACAAATTCAATTCTGTGCTCAACACCGCCGAAGTTCTTTGCAACATCAATGATAGTTTCAACGTCTACCATATCGTGAACCGCTGCAATTGCAGTCATATAGTTTTCAACATTATGGAAACCGACGATCTTGATATCCTTGCGCTGAAGAATGTTCTTTCTTATGCCATTTTCATTGATGTAAATCCATTCGTCATCGCAACAAACGCCGTTCTCGATTTCTTCGTGTGGAGAGAAAAGACGAACTTTGGATGGTGCTTTCGCCATCTGGTCGGATGTGTAAGGACAATTCTTATTGAGAACAATCACATTATTTTCGTTCTGATGCATAAAGATATTTTCCTTAGCCCATACATATTCTTCCATATCTTTATGAACGTCAAGATGGTTAGGGGAAAGGTTTGTGATAACTGCAACATCAGGAGATTTCTTCATAGTCATAAGCTGGAAAGAAGAAAGCTCTACAACAGCAACGTGAGTTTCCTTCATATCAAAAACCTTATCGATAAGCGGTGTGCCGATATTGCCGCCGATATGAACAGTTTTGCCCTGCTTTTTAAGCATTTCTGCAATAAGAGTAGTTGTTGTTGTCTTTCCGTCAGAACCTGTTACAGCAATAATCGGGCATGGACATAATTCGAAGAAAAGCTCCATTTCAGACATAAGAACAGCCCCTTTTTCCTGAGCCTTTACAATCTGCGGAAGGTCAGGACGCATACCTGGTGTTCTAAAAATATAGTCTGCATCAATATGGTCAAGATAATCTTCGCCAAGCACACATGGAACATTGTGGTGGAAAAGTTCATCCTTAATTCGTTTGTCGATCTTATCTTCGCTCTTTTTGTCAAAGCCGGTTACAGTGGCGCCAAATTTGACAAGAACGCGCATAAGAGGCATATTAGAAATGCCAAGACCTAATATACTTACGGTTTTGCCGTAGAGATTATCAATGAAATCGTTGGAAATCATCATAATTCCTCCTGAAAATATAATCATTAACTATATATAATATATATTTATTTCAAGATTATGTCAATATATATTTGACTTTTTGGTGAAAAACAAGTATAATAAATAGAGAGCAAGCTGTGCAGTCGCGTGTATCTGTCCGAAAGGTGATACATGAGGAAAGTCCGAGCTCCCAGGGCAAGGATAGTTGATAACGTCAACCGGGGGTGACCCTAGGACGAGTGCAACAGAGAGATACCGCC
>JAZUBN010000008.1:0-14665 GCA_045638565.1 Oscillospiraceae bacterium
ATTTCCAAGCTCCGTTACGGCAAGATTATCCTTATGGCCGATGCCGACGTCGACGGCAGCCATATCAGAACACTTCTCCTCACATTCTTCTTCAGATTCATGCGTCCTCTCATCGAGCACGGCCATGTTTATATCGCACAGCCACCGCTCTATAAGGTGACAAAGGGCAGAAATGTTCTCAAGTATGCCTATTCTGACAGAGAACTTGAAATGCTTCTTGAAGAACATAAGGGCGCTGAAGTCCAGCGTTACAAAGGTCTCGGTGAAATGAATCCTGAGCAGCTCTGGGAAACAACAATGGACCCTACAGTCCGTACTCTTCTCAAGGTTGAAATGGAAGATGCTGCTATGGCAGATGAAATCTTCACAATTCTCATGGGTGAAAAGGTTGAACCAAGACGTGAGTTCATCGAAAAGAACGCAAAGTACGTTGTAAATCTCGACGTTTAATATCCCACAGGAGGTGGACACTATGACAAAACAGCTTCGCAGAACAGTTGGTAATGAACGCAAGGTTGCAGGCGTGTGCGGCGGTATTGCCAAGTATTTCGACCTGGACCCAACTCTCGTAAGAGTCGGCTTCGTTATCCTTTCGGTTTTTGCTTCGGCAGGTCTTGTTGCTTATATTGCCTGCGCGCTCATCATCCCTGAAGACGATGGCATAATCCGCGGCGAATATCAGATCAAGCACAACTGCGCTCCTGAAGACAACAATGAAATGAAGTCGGACGGCACAGGCAAAAACGGCTGGAACTAAAATTAAATTCAAAGGACATCTTCGGGTGTCCTTTTTTAATGCCTTCACCGCTATCCGTAGGGGCGAGCATCGCTCGTACGCCTTAATCAATGTGACTTGTCACACAATACTTCTCGGCTCCCTCAGACGAGGGAGCTGGCACACGAAGTGTGACTGAGGGAGTGAATTTACAAAAACAAAAACATCAGTCATATCAATCGCCCACATAATTTCTACTTATCTTTGTTTATTTATTATTATTTTATATTTATATATTTGGGTGCAGCCTGCTTCACATCATTTGTACATGAATTTGCACATCAATCTACGCAGAATTGCACATCTTCTGCAAAATATTTCACATCATTTACATACCCTTGTTCCTGTGAAAGCTCCCGCTCACGAACGAGTGATATGGATTCGTACAAAGCCTCCCTTGTGTAAAGGGGGATGCCGAGCATAACGAGGCGGAGGGATTGTTTCCTACAAAATCCGTCGAAGACACCACAATTATTCATTAGTCACTTGTCAAAGCGGACGAGCAATGCTCGCCCCTACACATTATTTTTGCCTCCCTCTGACGAGGGAGGGGGACCGCTTGCGGTGGAAGGACAGAAACTTACCCAATCTGACATCGTCACACCCCAATTAATCACTTTTCACTATTCATTCTTCACCATTCATTTATCAATGCTCGCCCCTACCTTCTTCTCTGATATGGTCACATCATATCACAATTGTGCGAAATAAATAAACGAAAGATTTCTTAAAAACATTTCGCCTATATATTATATAATGTAAAGCAGAACGGAAATGTTTTTATTCCTCTATATATTATATAATGTAAGAGAGCGGTTTCTTTACATTATAAAATATATATAAACTAACGAACTGCACAAAGGGAAGGGGAGGCTGAACTGAGGTCATAATGACTCAATTGCAAAAAAACACTTGCAATTTATTTTGTTTTATGATATATTATAAGGGTCGGCGTGATGAAGAAACACAATTCATTGTGGTTTGGAGCGCGGACTTCACTACAAAATGTGCCGGTGGGCAAATTTGTACAACACACAGCGGAAAGCAAAATAACCCTTGTGTACAAAATAGACAAAAAATCCACCCCGAATTTCTATTGGTAATATGCACCAAAAATTGCGTGAAAAAATTGAAATATTTTCACAAAAAACTATTGACATTCGGAAGAAAATGTAGTATTATATAGGAGCGCTAGAGAAAGGCGCAGAAAAATGCGATGAAATCGGAGATTGCTGCCTCAGGCAGGTAACTTCGACGGAGTATGTCCGACAATCGGGCGGCTGGAAAATTGAACGCAAAGAGTACCTTATAAACACCTTGTGGAACTGATGACGTGTGTCTTTAAGCCACATAACTGAAAAGAGACCAACCTGCGTAATTTGTGAAAGCCGACAGTATCAGTATGATATTATGCGGCTTGATTTATGCCCAGACCGTGATACACACGGATGCGTTGCAGATTTTCCGCCATGTATGGTGTCGCAATAAATAGAAAAAACGAAAAAGTATTATGGAGGAATACCATGGCAGATTCAAAGATCAGAATCAGACTCAAGGCTTATGATCATCAGGTTATCGATCAGGCTGCAGAAAAAATCGTAGAAACAGCAAAGCGCACAGGCGCTACAGTTTCCGGCCCAATCCCACTTCCAACAGAAAAGGAAATCATCACAATTCTCCGCGCTGTTCACAAGTATAAGGATTCCAGAGAACAGTTCGAAAGAAGAACACACAAGAGACTCATCGATATCATCTCCCCATCCCAGAAGACAATCGAAGCTCTCACAAACCTCGAAATGCCAGCAGGCGTTGACATTGACATCAAGCTCTAATAAATAAGACGTTTATCTATACATTCCCAAATGTGTATTTAAATATAAACAACCAGGCCCGATAAACAGCGGGCGGGTCATGTTGGGGAAACCCAACCAATAACCTATAGGAGGAAATAAACAAAATGGAAAAAGCAATTATCGGCAAGAAAGTCGGTATGACTCAGATCTTCGATGAAGCTGGCAAGGTAATTCCAGTAACAGTTATCGAAGCAGGCCCATGTACAGTTGTTCAGAAGAAGACAGCTGACAAGGAAGGCTATGACGCAGTTCAGCTCGGTTTCATGGACCTCGCTGACAAGAAGGTAAACAAGCCAATGGCTGGCCACTTCAAGAAGGCTAACGTTGCAGCTAAGAAGTTCCTCAAGGAATTCAAGCTCGCTAACGCAGCTGAAATGAATGTTGGCGATATCATCCTCGCAGATGTATTCGCTAAGGGCGACAAGGTTGACGTAACAGGCACATCCAAGGGTAAGGGCTACGCTGGCGTTATCAAGCGCTGGAACGCTCACGAACAGGAAGCAACTCACGGTGTTGGCCCTGTTCACCGCTCTGTTGGTTCCATGGGTGCTAACACAGACCCATCCAGAGTTATGCCTGGTAAGAAGATGGCAGGTCACCTCGGTGCAGAACAGGTTACTGTTCAGAACCTCGACATCGCTTACGTAGACGCTAACGAAAACCTCATCGCTATCCGCGGTGCAGTTCCAGGTCCAAAGGGTTCTATCGTGTTCATCAAGAGCACAGTTAAGAACGCTTAATGACGCTAGAGAGGAGGAAATAAAAAATGGCTAAAACTAATCTTTTTGATATGAACGGCAAGGTAGTCGGCGAAATCGAACTTCTCGACAGCGTTTTCGGTATCGAACCTAACAAGGTTGTTATGCACGAAGCTGTTAAGAACCACCTCGTAAACAAGAGACAGGGTACACAGTCCACACTCACACGTGCTGAAGTACGTGGCGGTGGCCGTAAGCCTTGGAGACAGAAGGGCACAGGCCGTGCTCGTCAGGGTTCCATCCGCGCTCCACAGTGGACACACGGTGGTATCGCATTTGGTCCTAAGCCAAGACACTTTGAAAACAGCATGAACAAGAAGGCACGTCAGCTCGCTATCAAGTCTGCTCTCGCTGCTAAGTTCCAGTCCGGCAACATGATCGTTGTTGAAAACATCGAAATGAACGAAATCAAGACAAAGTCTTTCATCGGCTTCCTCAACAATATCAATGCTAACTGCAAGGCTCTCGTTATTACACCAGAAGTAAGAAAGAACGTTGTTCTCTCTGCTAGAAACATTCCAAACGTTACAACAACAATTTCCAGCATCATCTCAACTTACGAAATCCTCAAGGCTGACAAGCTCGTTGTTGATAAGGTAGCTGTTGAGAAGATCCAGGAGGTATACGCATAATGAAATCTGTTTACGATATCATCAGAAAGCCAATCATCACAGAAGAATCTATGATGGGCGTGGCTAACAAGGTATACGTTTTCGAAGTTGCTACAGACGCTGGCAAGATCGAAATCAAGAAGGCTATGGAAGAAATCTTCAAGGTAAAGGTAAAGTCCGTTAACACAATGAACGTTCGCGGCAAGAACAAGAGAATGGGCGTTCACGTTGGCAAGACATCCGCTTCCAAGAAGGCTATCATCACACTCACAGAAGACTCCAAGGAAATTGAACTCTTTGAGGGTATGTTCTAATCAATCCCTTGCAAAGGGTTGGCAGTTAAATAAGTTAGCTGCCTGAAGGTATACTGCCCAAAGATGGCAGTGCAAAACACAAAGATAAGGAGAAAGCACTAAAATGGCAATTAAGACATTTAAGCCGACAACAGCTTCTCGTCGTAACATGACAGTAACTGATTACTCGGTTTTGAGCCGTGTTAAGCCAGAAAAGTCCCTTCTTGAATCCAAGAAGAAGACAGCTGGCCGCAACAGCTACGGCAGAATTACAGTTCGTCACCACGGTGGCGGCAACAAGCAGAAGTACCGTATTATCGACTTCAAGCGCGATAAGATGGATATGGCTGCAACAGTTCTCACACTCGAATACGATCCAAACCGTTCCGCTCACATCGCTCTCGTTCAGTACGAAGACGGTGAAAAGCGTTACATCATCGCTCCAGTAGGCCTTGAAATCGGTGCACAGGTTATCTCCTCTGCAGAAGCTGATATCAAGCCAGGTAACTGCCTCCCAATCGCAAACATCCCACTCGGTACAGTTATCCACAACATCGAGCTCTACCCAGGTAAGGGCGCTCAGCTCGTTCGTTCCGCTGGTTCCTTCGCACAGCTCATGGCTAAGGAAGGTGCAGCTGCTCAGGTTCGTCTCCCATCCGGCGAAGTTCGTTACATCAAGCTCAACTGTAAGGCAACAATCGGCCAGATCGGCAACGTAGATCACGAAAACGTTCAGATCGGTAAGGCTGGTAGAACACGCCACATGGGTATCCGCCCAACAGTTCGTGGTTCTGTTATGAACCCTAACGACCATCCACACGGTGGTGGTGAAGGTAAGTCCCCAATCGGCCGTCCAGGTCCTGTTACACCATGGGGCAAGCCAGCACTTGGTTATAAGACACGTAAGCAGAATGCACGCACAGACAAGCAGATTGTTAAGCGTCGCAACGACAAGTAAGAAAGGAGCATAAAAAATGGGTAGAAGCATTAAAAAGGGACCTTTTATAGCTCCTGAACTCCTCAAGAGAGTAGAAGAGCTTAACGCAAAGGGCGAAAAGCAGGTTCTCAAGACATGGTCCAGAGCATCTGTTATTTTCCCAGATTTCGTTGGTCACACAGTAGCAGTACACGATGGTCGCAAGCATGTTCCAGTTTATGTAACAGAAGACATGGTTGGCCACAAGTTCGGTGAATTCGCACCTACACGTACTTTTAAGGGTCACGCAGGTAGCAAGACATCCAACAACGGTAAGTAATCAGAGGAGGAAGTTAAACAATGGAAGCAAGAGCTTATCTTAAACACATTCGCATTTCCCCTCGTAAGGTTCAGATCGTTTGTGACCTTATCCGTGGAAAGAGCGTTCAGCAGGCAGCAGGTATCCTGCTCAATACAAACAAGTCCTCTTCCGAGCCAATGATGAAGCTCCTCAAGAGCGCAATGGCTAACGCAGAGAACAACCACGGCATGAACCCAGAAAACCTCTACGTAGCAGAAGTTTTCGCATGCCCAGGTCCTGTAATGAAGAGAGTAATGCCACGTGCTCAGGGCCGTGCATTCAGAATCCTCAAGAGAACATCCCATGTAACAATGGTTCTCAGAGAAAAAGAATAAGGTTAAGGAGGTAATATAATGGGCCAGAAAATTAATCCACACGGTTTGCGTGTAGGCGTCATCAAGAATTGGGATTCCCGCTGGTTTGCAAATGATAATGCCTTCGGCGACCTCTTGGTAGAAGACTACAACATCCGTAAGTATCTTAAGAAGACACTCTATGCAGCAGGCATCGCTAAGATCGAAATCGAAAGAAGCGGTGAACGTGTTCGCATTCTCATTCACTGTGCACGTCCAGGTGTTATCGTTGGTAAGGGCGGCGCTGAAATCGAAGCACTCAAGGAAAGAGTGCAGAAGATGATCGGCAAGGTTGTCAACATCACAATCGTAGAAGTTCGTCAGCCAGACCTCAACGCTCAGCTCATCGCTGAAAACATCGCAGCACAGCTCGAAAAGCGTATCTCTTTCCGTCGCGCTATGAAGCAGGCTATGGCAAGAGCTATGAAGCTTGGTGCTAAGGGCATCAAGACAAACTGCTCCGGTCGTCTCGGCGGCGCAGAAATCGCTCGTACAGAGCACTATCACGAAGGCACAATTCCACTCCAGACACTCCGTGCAGACATCGACTACGGTTTTGCAGAAGCTAACACAACATTCGGTATCATCGGTGTTAAGGTTTGGCTCTACAAGGGCGAAGTTCTCACAGGTGGCCCTCGTGCAACAGAAGTTCAGGCTCCACGCCGCGATCGCCGCGATGGCAGAAACAATGAACGTTCTGATCGCCGTCCACGCCGTGATGGTGAAAACCGTGGTTTTAACCGCAACAACAACAGACACAACAACGGTCCACGTAACAATGGTCCACGTAAGGAACAGGAGGTTAAGTAATGCTTCTGCCTAAGAGAGTTAAGTACCGCAGAGTACACCGTGGTCGTATGACAGGTGTTGCAACACGCGGCAATACAGTATCAAATGGTGAATATGGTATCATGGCTACAGAGCCAGCATGGGTAACATCCCGTCAGATCGAAGCTGCTCGTATCGCTATGACTCGTTATATCAAGCGTGGTGGTCAGGTTTGGATCAAGATCTTCCCTGACAAGCCAGTAACACAGAAGCCTGCTGAAACTCGTATGGGTTCCGGTAAGGGTTCTCCAGAATATTGGGTAGCAGTTGTTAAGCCAGGCAGAGTTCTCTTCGAAATCGCAGGTGTTTCCGAAGAAGTTGCTCGTGAAGCTCTCCGTCTCGCTTCTCACAAGCTCCCACTCAAGACTAAGTTCGTTAAGGCTGAAAAAATGGAAGAGAAAGTAGGGGGTGAAGCATAATGAAGGCAGCAGAAATCCGTCAGCTCTCTGTAGAAGAGCTCAACACAAAGCTTGCAGATCTCAAGAAGGATCTTTTTAATCTCAGACTTCAGCATGCTATCAACCAGCTGGATAATCCTCTTAAAATCGCCGAGGTCAAGAAGGACATCGCTCGTGTAAACACAATTATTCGCCAGAAGAACATGGCGAATAAGGCATAATGTATAGGGAGGTAAAAACAGTGAGTGAAAGAGCTTTCCGTAAGACACGTGTAGGTAAGGTTACATCTGACAAGATGGACAAGACTATCGTAGTCGCAATTGAAGATAGAGTACAGCATCCGCTTTACAAGAAGATCATGTCCACAACATACAAGCTTAAGGCACATGACGAAAACAACGAAGCAGGTGTTGGTGATACAGTAGAAGTAATGGAAACAAGACCACTCTCCAAGGATAAGAGATGGAGACTTGTTCGCATCATTGAAAAAGCTAAGTAAGGAGGAGCCTAAAGAATGGTACAGGCTGAATCATATCTCCGTGTTGCCGACAACACAGGAGCTAAGGAACTTAAGTGTATCCGCGTTCTTGGCGGCTCTACACGCAGATACGGTAACATTGGCGACGTAATCGTTGCTTCTGTCCGTAAGGCAGCACCAGGTGGTGTTGTTAAGAAGGGTGACGTTGTGAAGGCAGTTATCGTGCGTTCACGCAAGGGTCTCCGTCGTGCTGACGGCAGCTACGTTCGTTTCGACGAAAACGCAGCTGTTATCATCCGTGATGACCAGAACCCAAGAGGTACACGTATTTTTGGCCCGGTTGCTCGTGAACTTCGTGATAAGAACTACATGAAGATTCTCTCCCTCGCACCGGAAGTATTGTAATAGGAGGACACCACAAGATGAATACACTTCACATTAAGACAGGTGATACTGTAATCGTTCTTTCCGGTAAGGATAAGGGCAAGAAGGGTAAGGTTCTTAGCTGTGATCCTTCCAAGGGTGCTGTTATTGTTGAAGGCGTAAACTTCGCAACTAAGCACCAGAGAGCTCGTCGTCAGGGCGAAGAAGGCGGCATCATCAAGCAGGAAATCGCTCTCCGCGCTTGCAAGGTAATGCGCGTTTGTCCAAAGTGCGACAAGCCAACACGCGTAAAGCACAACATTCTCGCTAACGGCGAAAAGGTTCGTGTTTGCATGCACTGTAAGGAAACAATCTAAGGGTAGGAGGAAATAGAAATGTCTGAAAAATACATCCCAAGACTTAAGACTAAGTATCTTGAAGAAGTTGCTCCTGCTCTCATGAAGAAGTTTGGTTACGAAAACGTAATGCAGATTCCAAAGCTCGATAAGATCACAGTTAACATCGGCTGCGGCGAAGCACGTGACAACTCCAAGATGGTTGAAGCTATCGTAGGCGATCTCATGAAGATCACAGGTCAGAAGCCAGTTGTAACAAAGGCTAGAAAGTCTGTTGCTAACTTTAAGCTCCGTGAAGGCCAGGCTGTTGGCGCAAAGGTAACACTCCGCGCAGACAGAATGTGGGAATTCCTCGACAGACTCTTCAACCTCGCACTTCCAAGAGTTCGTGACTTCCGTGGTATCAACCCTAACGGTTTCGATGGCCGTGGTAACTACGCTTTCGGTCTCAAGGAACAGCTTATCTTCCCAGAAATCGAATACGATAAAATCGACAAGATCCGTGGTATGGACATCGTATTCACAACATCCGCAACAACAGACGAAGAAGCAAAGGAACTCCTCACACTTTTGGGCGCTCCTTTCATGAAGGCATAATAGGAGGAAAGATAAATGGCTAAGAAGGCAATGATTTTGAAGCAGCAGGCTGAGCCAAAGTTCTCCACAAGAGCTTACAACAGATGTAAGATCTGCGGCCGTCCTCATGCTTATCTTCGCAACTACGGCATCTGCCGTATCTGCTTCCGTGAGCTTGCTCACAAGGGTCAGATCCCAGGCGTTAAGAAGGCTTCCTGGTAGTCTGAAAGTCAGAGAAATCTGGCAAAAAAAATATAAAAAAATCTAACTTTTTTGAAGGACGCTATTGCGTCCTTTAAAAAAGTGTGATATAATATAATGTGTTCGGGCGTAAAATAAACGCCATAAAAACTAACGAGAAAAGTGGAGGGAGAAACCCTCTAACTTCAAGGAGGAAAAAGAAATGCATATCACAGATCCAATCGCAGATATGCTCACACGTGTTCGTAACGCAGGTTCCGCTCGTCACGCAACAGTTGACGTTCCTGCATCTTCCGTTAAGAAAGCTATTGCGCAGATCCTTTTGGAAAACGGCTATATCAAGTCTTTCGAAATCGTAGAAGGCAACACACAGGGCATCATTCGCATCACACTCAAGTACAACGCTGACAAGTCCCACACAATCCAGGGTCTCCGTCGTGTATCCAAGCCAGGTCTCCGCGTTTACGCTTCCAAGGAAAACCTTCCTAAGGTTCTCAAGGGCCTCGGCATCGCAATCGTTTCAACATCCAAGGGCGTTATGACTGACAAGGAAGCTAGAAAGCTCAATGTCGGCGGCGAAGTCCTTGCATTCGTATGGTAATAGGAGGTAGGAGAATATGTCTAGAATTGGTCGTGCTCCTATAACTGTTCCAGCAGGCGTTACAGTAACAATCAACGGTAACGTTGTTGAAGTTAAGGGTGCTAAGGGTACACTCACACAGGAATTCCATCCTGAAATTATGATCGCTATGGAAGGCAATGTTATCAACGTAACACGTCCTTCTGACAATAAGAACCACAGAGCTCTTCACGGTCTTACACGTACACTCATCAACAACATGATCATCGGTGTAACAGAAGGCTACAAGAAGGAACTCGAAATCAACGGTGTTGGTTACCGTGCTGCTAAGGCAGGCAAGGATGTAACTCTCACACTCGGTTACTCCCACCCAGTTATCGTTTCCGATAACGACGATATCACAGTAGACGTTCCATCCCCTAACAAGCTCATCATCTCCGGTATTGATAAGCAGAAGGTTGGTCAGTTCGCTGCAGAAGTTCGTTCCAAGAGACCACCTGAACCATATAAGGGTAAGGGTATCAAGTATGCTGACGAGGTCATTCGCCGTAAAGAAGGCAAGGCCGGCGGTAAGAAGAAATAAGGAGGTTTTGGCTAAATGGTTAAGAAGTTTAATTCTAATGCTAAGCGCTTGCAGAGACATGCTCGCGTACGTGCTAAGATTTCCGGTACTGCTGAATGCCCACGTCTCAACGTATTCCGCAGCGCTAAGAACATCTATGCACAGGTTATTGATGACGTAGCAGGTGTTACACTTTGCTCCGCATCCACACTCGAAAAGGAATTCAACCAGTACGGCGGCAACTGCGAAGCTGCAGCTATGGTTGGTAAGAAGATTGCCCAGGTTTGTTTGGAAAAGGGCATTGAAAACGTTGTCTTCGATCGCGGTGGCTATCTCTACCACGGCCGTGTAAAGGCTTTGGCAGATGCAGCTCGCGAGGGCGGACTTAAGTTCTAAGGAGGAGAAAGAATTATGGCTCATATTATTGATGCAGCAGCGCTCGACCTTAAAGAAACAGTCGTTGCCCTTAATCGTGTTTCCAAGACAGTAAAGGGTGGCCGTATCTTCAAGTTCGCAGCTCTCGTAGTAGTTGGCGACCAGAATGGTACAGTTGGCTACGGCCTCGGTAAGGCTTCTGAAGTTCCAGAAGCAATCCGTAAGGGTATTGAAGACGCTAAGAAGAACCTCGTAAAGGTTTCTCTTAAGGATACAACAATTCCACATGAAGTTATCGGCGAATTCGGCGCAGGCCGCGTTCTTCTCAAGCCTGCTGCAAAGGGTACTGGCGTTATCGCTGGTGGTTCCGTTCGTGCAGTTCTTGAAGCAGTCGGTATTCATGACATTCGTACAAAGTGCCTCAGATCCAACAACCCACAGAACGTTGTTGCAGCTACATTCGAAGGCTTGAAGGCACTCAGAACAGTTGAAGAAGTTGCTAAGGTTCGTGGCCTTACAGCTGAACAGATCATGAAGTAGGGGGTAAGCTAAAATGAATAACATCAAGATTACTCTCAAGAAGAGCCTCAACGGCAGAAACGCAAAGCACATTGCAACTGCTCACGCTCTCGGTCTTCGTCGTATCGGTGACGTAACTGTACAGCCTGAAAATCCATCCACAGCTGGTAAGATCGCTAAGATTGGCTATCTTATCTCTGTTGAAGTGGTAAAGTAGGAGGTAAAATAATGAAGATTCATGAATTGTCCCCAGCTCTTGGCTCTACACACGTAGGTAAGCGCAAGGGTCGTGGTATTGGTTCCGGTAACGGTAAGACAGCTGGCCGTGGTCACAAGGGTCAGTGGGCTAGAAGCGGTGGCGGTGTTCGCCCAGGCTTTGAAGGCGGTCAGACAATGCTCGCTCGTCGTCTTCCAAAGCGCGGCTTCCACAATGTTTTTGCTAAGAATTATGCAGAAATCAATGTTGGTTCTCTCAACATTTTTGAAGACGGTGCAGTTGTAACTTTCGAAGCTCTTTGCGAACTCGGTCTCGCACAGAAGAAGTTCGATGGCATCAGAGTCCTCGGCAACGGTGAACTCACAAAGAAGCTCACTGTAAAGGCTGCTGGTATTACAGCATCTGCTAAGGAAAAGATCGAAGCTGTCGGAGGAAGCGCGGAGGTTTTGTAATATGATACAAACACTCAAGAACGCTTGGAAAATCCCAGAGCTTCGTCAGAAGATTCTCTTCGTCCTCGGTTGTATGGTAGTTTACCGTTTCGGTTACTCCATCTTCGTTCCATTTGTAGACCTTGATATGCTCGCTACAGTATTCGAAGCTTACAGCGGCACAGTTCTTGGTTTCATGAACGTTCTCGTCGGCGGCGGTTTCAGCCAGGCATCTATTTTCGCACTTTCCATTTACCCATACATCAACGCTTCCATTATCATGCAGCTCCTTCAGGTAGCTATCCCAGCTCTTGAAAGAATGGTAAAGGAAGGCGGCGAAGAAGGCAGAAAGAAGCTTGCTTCCATCACACGTTATGTGACTGTCGGTCTTTCCGTTATTATGGGTTACACATATTATGTTCTTCTTAAGAGCTCCGGTGCTCTTACAAGAACAGACGCTTGGAGCATGATCGTTATCGTTCTCACATTCGCAGCAGGTTCTGCTTTCGTAATGTGGCTCGGTGAACAGATGACAGAAAAGGGTATCGGCAACGGTACATCTCTCATCATCTTCACAGGTATCGTATCCAGCCTCCCACAGACTGCTATCTCCATGATCAGCGGTATCATCGGTGGCTCCATGAACATCATCGCAGCTATCGTAATCGTACTCGTTGCTGTAGCGCTCATCGCTCTCACAGTATTCGTTACAAATGCTGAACGTCGTATCCCTGTACAGTACGCTAAGCGCGTTATCGGCAGAAAGATCTACGGCGGCCAGTCCACAAACATTCCGATGAAGGTCAATATGTCCGGTGTTATGCCAGTTATCTTTGCATCCTCCATCGTAACACTGCCTGCAACAATCATCGCATTCTTGCAGCCAGCAGAAGGCTCCTTCTGGTATAACTTCCAGCAGTCCTTCACACAGGGTTCCATCCCTTACATGATTATCTATGCACTCCTCATCGTAGGTTTCGCATATTTCTATTCATCGATTCAGTTCAACCCAATCGAGGTTTCCAATAATCTTCGTAAGAACGGCGGCTTCATCCCAGGCTTCCGCCCAGGCAGACCAACAAGTGATTTCATCACTCGCGTTCTTAATAAGATCACTCTTATGGGTGCTATCTTCCTCGGCTTTATTGCTCTCCTCCCACAGGTGTTGAGTAACATCAATGGTCTCGGCGGCTTGGCAGTTGGCGGTACATCCGTCCTCATCCTTGTCGGTGTAGCTATTGAAACAGTTAAGGCAATTGAAGCTCAGATGCTCATGCGTCACTATAAGGGCTTCCTCGAATAGGTGGTAAATTAAATGCTTTGCACAATCTTAGGCGCTCCTGGCGCCGGTAAGGGCACACAGGCTCTCTTCCTTAAGGAAAAGCTTGGTGTTCCAATAATCGCAACAGGTAATCTTCTCCGTGATGCCATGAAGGCAGAAACAGAGTTGGGCAAGTCAATCAAGGACGCTATGAATTCAGGTCACCTTGTTCCTGATGACCTCATCGTGGATCTTGTTTCAAAGAGACTTGCTGAGGAAGACTGCAAAAACGGTGCTATCCTCGATGGTTTCCCAAGAACATTGTTCCAGGCTGAAGCTATTGATAAGATTTTCCCTGTTGATTTCGCACTCTCCATTGAGGTGCCTGATGAAGAAATCATCAGCCGTCTTACAGGCAGAGAAATCTGCACAAAGTGTCAGGCAACATATCATGTTGAATATAATCCGACATCCGTGCCGGGTGTATGCGACAGATGCGGTGCTCTCATCACAAGACGTAATGACGACGATCGTGAGATTGTGAAAGAAAGACTTGTAGTATATCATAAGGAAACAGAACCAGTTAAAAAGTATTACGAAGACTTGGGCAAGCTCAAGAAGGTAATCGGTCAGAAAGAAGTTGCTGATACAATGCGACTTGTAGCTGAAGCGGTTGGTGTAAATTATGATAACAATTAAGTCATCTCAGGAACTTAAAATTATGAGAGAAGCAGGAGCTATCGCCAAGCTGGCACTCATCGAGTGCGGCAAGGCGGTGGCACCTGGTGTCACAACAAGAGAGCTTGATGAAATCGCAAGAAAGGTAATCAAGCAGTGCGGTGCGACCCCATCCTTCTTAGGATATCAGGGTTATCCGGCAGCCATCTGCTGCTCCATCAATGATACTGTCATCCACGGTATTCCGGGCAAGGACAAGATCAGAGAGGGCGACATCGTTTCGATTGATGTCGGTGCATTTTACCGTGGTTACCATGGTGACAATGCCGATACATTTGCAGCAGGTATCATTGCTCCGGAAGCACAGCGACTCATTGATGTGACCAGACAGAGCTTCTATGAAGGTATCAAGCAAGCAGTCGTTGGCAATAGAATCTCGGACATTTCCAAAGCTATCCAGACTTATGTCGAAGCTAATGGATTCAGCGTCGTGCGTGACTTTGTAGGTCACGGTATCGGCAGACAGATGCACGAAGCACCTGAAGTTCCGAACTATTGCGGTCATCAGGGCAGAGGCCCTCGTCTGACAAAGGGTATGACACTTGCTGTTGAGCCTATGGTTAATCAGAAGGCATTCGGTGTCAAGATACTGAAGGACGGCTGGACAGTAAAAACTGTCGACGGAGGTCTTTCAGCTCATTATGAGAATACATTCGTCATCACAGACGGCGAACCAATTATCTTAACTCGTCCGCTGGAAGATTAGAAGACGAAATTAAACAAGAGAATCAAAGAGAAATCTGACCAGGAGGTAATTTCGTTTGGCAAAAGAAGATATGATTGAAGTAGAAGGTACCGTTATAGAGGCGCTGCCAAATGCTACATTCAAAGTAGAGATAACAGGCGGACATGTGGTTACAGC
>JAZUBN010000009.1:0-4159 GCA_045638565.1 Oscillospiraceae bacterium
CGAAGTGAGTGCTTCATAGGGCGGGTGCCCTGCTTCATTTTTGCAAAGCAAATACTTCATTTACAAAGCTTTCGTTTTGTGTTATTATTGAAAACAATTCAGCTGCAGAAAATGCAATTTAGCTCAAAAATCTCTCCAAAACCTATTGACATTTGTCAAAAGATGTGTTATTATATACAAGCACTCGAGAGAGTACAGCAAATATGCTGGTGTAGCTCAGCCGGTAGAGCAGCTGATTTGTAATCAGCAGGTCGGGGGTTCAAGTCCGTCCACCAGCTCCAAAGACACGACCACGGTCGTGTCTTTTTTTCTGCCTGTGTAGAAAACTACATGAAGATGTCATCCTGAGTGCAGCGAAGGATCTTTTGAAAATTATGGGAGATTCTTCACATTCGTTCAGAATGACACCATACATAAATCTCACTGATAAAAGGAATAAATTATGTCAAAAAGAGTTATGATTTGCGATGGCATGGCTGATGTGCGTGTCAAGGCAAGAAAAATCCTTATCAAAAACGGCTTTGATGTAGCGGCTGAAGCCAATAGCGTCCGTTTCGGTCTTGAATTCTATGAGGAACTCAAGCCTGATATTGTCATCATCGATGTATCTCTGCCTGATACAGACGGCACAGACCTTATGGAAAAAATCCTTGCAAAAAATCCACAGGCGGACATTATTATGATGAGCGCTATGGGCCACAAATCTTTTGTTGAAAGCCTTATCGACAGCGGCGCAAAGGCTGTTATTGTAAAGCCAATCAGCGAAAAGAAGATACTTGAAGCAATAAATAATATTCAGTAAGAAGCCTTCGGGCTTCTTTTTTATTTAAGTGTTGACTTATATAAATAGCCGTGCTATACTTTGATTAAGTTATTGCTTAATTAAAAGGAGGATAGTGTATATGAATATCAGGCTGAAGGCTCTTGCCGACCAGAATCGTATGAAAATCGTGCAGATACTTCTCAGACACAATATGTGCGTCCATTCTCTCTCGAAAAAACTGGGTATAACTCAGGCTGCTGTTTCACAGCACATAAAGGTGCTTCGTGAAGCCGGGCTTATAAAAGGAGAGAAAAAGGGCTATTTTATGCATTATGAAGTGAACAGGGAGGCATTGCGCGAACTTGCTGATAAAATCAATGCCCTTGCCGATACTGTGAAGTGCGAGTGTCACTCAAAGGAGGAAATATGAAGAAAAATATTCTGACCGACCTGCTCCTGACCTTTATGAAGATAGGCTTCTTCACATTCGGCGGCGGTTATGCGATGATTGCAATGATTGAAAACAACTGCGTTGAACGCAAAAAATGGATAACCCACGATGAAATGATGAATGTGACAGTAATCGCTGAAAGCACACCGGGACCTATCGCCATCAACTGCGCCACATTCGTAGGCTATAAGCAGGCAGGCTTTATCGGCTCGCTGGTTGCGACTCTCGGCATAGTATTGCCGTCCTTTGCTGTGATTTATGCCATTTCAATGTTTCTTGATAACTTCCTTGAAATAGCCATTATCGCAAACGCATTCAAGGGCATAAAAATCGCTGTCGGCGTGCTGATTTTAGATGCGGCTGTCACAATGATAAAGAAAATGCATAACAAAATCGTTCCAAAGACAATTATGGTCTGCTCGGCAGTTATTATGCTGATTATCAACATTTTCTCGCTGAAGTTTTCCTCCATCAGCCTTATGATAGTTGCGGCTTGTGTAAGCCTTTGCATTTTCCTCGTTCAGAGTAAGAAGGGAGGAGCGAAATAATGGTACTTCTCGATTTGTTTATCGGATTTCTGCGTGTAGGCTGCTTTGCCTTTGGCGGAGCATATGGCGCTATTCCTCTCATCCGTGATGTCGTGCTCTCTTATGGCTGGCTGACTGATGAGGCTCTTACATATATGATTGCCGTTGCCGAAAGCACGCCGGGTCCTATTATGGTAAATCTTGCCACATACGTGGGCAGCAGTCAGGCAGGGCTTTTAGGTGCGATTCTCGCTACAACTGCCGTTGTGTTGCCATCCTTTATTATAATTCTTCTCGTTATGGCTGTGCTGAAAAATGTATTGAAGAATAAATATGTACAGGCAATTCTGCGCGGGCTCAAGCCTTGCGTAATTGGTATCGTGCTTGCAACCGGCATATTTATGATTTGTAAAAATGCTTTGCCGATTATGCCAGATACATCCTTCAGCATAAAGTCCTTCGTCCTTACAATAGTCCTGCTTGGTCTTATGTTCGGCTCTAAAAAGATGCTGAAAAAGAAGATAAGCCCTATAATGCTTATCGTAATTTCAGCCGTCCTCGGCGCAATAATTTTCGCAATTTAAGACATAAAAAATCCCCATCGTGTGATGGGGATTTATTTTTATTCCTTATTTACACCGAGTACGCCAATGATGATAAATACACAGCAGATGAGCTGGATGAGAGTGAGCTGTTCATTCATAATGAAAATGCCGGCAAAAACCGAAACAACTGTTGTGATATTGGCAAAGGATGCTGCGCGGACAGGGCTGATAAGTGTTGTTGCGTAGTTATAAAGCAAAAATGCCACGATGGAGGAGAGGATGGAAAGATAGGAAATAGCGCCCCAGAATGGCAGGCTTGTGACAGCGCGTGTCAGCTCTGTCATATAATTTGCGTTAAGACCGAGGAGGGCGATGATGTTGAAGCCTATCGTGCCGATGAAGAACATCATATATGTACGTTCAACAGGAGTGAATCGCTTGGATTCGGCGCGGCTGAGAATGTTGAAAAGGGATGCGCAGAAAACAGCCACCATAAGAAGCACGATGCCCAGCAGAGTGTTGCTGCCGCTGTTGCCCGAAGCAAGAGTTATCACAATAACAGCGATGAGCGACACCATCGAGAAGAAAATCTGCTTGTTTGTTGGGCGTTCCTTCAGCATTAAAATGGAGAGGATGATAACGCCGACAGGCACGAGAGAAATGAGCACGCCCGACATTGCGCTGGAAGTCAGGTTGATGCCATACAATTCCATAATGAAATAGAGGAGCGGCTGAGCAAGGCTCATCATGATAAGTCGCTTTTTGTCCTTGCCCTTGAAGTCAAGCTTTATAACTTTGCACAGCCATAAAATATTGAGGACTGCGAAGGCGACAGAAAAGCGGATGGCAAGTATCATAAGTGGGTGAGCATAGCCGAGAGCTATCTTGGAAAAAAGAAAGCTGAAGCCGAATATCACATTCGGCACAAGAGCGGCGGCTATGCCTTTAAGACCATGTTCTTTCATAAAAAATACCTTTCGATTTGATTTGTCAAAATTCATTATAACATATTATATAAAATAGAGCAACACTTTTATTATCCTCCCTCAGACGATGAGGCTTGATTGGTAAATAAATACACCCACCCTTGCAAAAGCTTATAAATTATGATAAAATTATAAAAAACAACAACGCGGAGGTATTTATGAAATTACTGACTTACGTTCACGAAGGTATGGAAAAGGTCGGCGTTCTCAGCGCCTGCGGCTCTTACGTTTATCCTGTAAATTATGCAAGTATGAACGAGCTTATTAAGAATGCTTGTCCGAACTGCCTTAAAAATATGGCTGAACTTGCAAATAAGCCACATAATGAAGTGGAAAACGCAGTTGAAATGGCAAATGTTCAGCTTATCGCTCCTATTCCTGAGCCAATGCAGGATATCATCTGCCTCGGCGTAAACTATGCCGACCACGCGGAAGAATCTGCACGATTCAAGAAGCAGGCTTATGCCAAGGATTCCCCAAAGCAGACAGTCTATTTCTCCAAGCGTGTAAACCGTGCAGTTGAGCCTTACGGCGATATCCCTGCCCACGAAGACCTTACAGAACAGCTCGACTATGAAGCAGAGCTTGTTGTCATCATCGGCAAGGATGCAAAGAATGTAAATCCTGAAGAGGTGGCTGACCATATTTTCGGCTATACAATTATGAACGACGTGACAGCACGTGAAGTGCAGAACGGCCACAAGCAGTGGTATTTCGGCAAGAGCCTTGACGGCTTCACACCTGTCGGACCTTGGATCGTCACAAAGGACGAAATTGTCTATCCACCACAGCTTAACATTCAGTCAAAGGTCAATGGCGAGCTTCGTCAGAACTCCAATACAGGCCTCTTCCTTACAAATATCGAGGAATGGATGGTTGAGCTTTCT
>JAZUBN010000010.1:0-15044 GCA_045638565.1 Oscillospiraceae bacterium
GTAAGGTTTTTGATGAGCTGCTGAGTAATTGTCGAGCCGCCGCCGAAATTATCACGGATTGGAACAACATAGTTGATGATAGCACCTATTGTACGCTTCCAGTCTACACCATTGTGCTCATAGAATCTTGAGTCTTCAACAGAAACATAAGCATCGATGAGTGTCTGAGGAATATCCTCATAGTCTACCCAAATTCGATTTTCACTGCCGTAAAGCTCTTCAAACTTAATTTCCTCGCCTGTATCCTTATCTACATAATAGATAAAGCTGGTGAAGTTAAGTCTGAAATCGTCAAGGTTGATATCAATTGTCGGACTTATGTAATACTTGACATAAGCTGCACCTGCCGCTATACATATAGTTGCCGTGGTAATACCAATAAGCACCAATGTAAGGACAGTCATAAAGAATCCTTTCAGAATAGATTTTACAGTTTTCAATTTCAGTACCTCTTAATATTCTTTGACTTGTTTGTTGTCGTATGCATTATGCACGAAATAAATACCTTCTGAACGACAATACTACTCATATATTATACCACACTTCCATACCAAAATGCAAGTGCTGAATATTTATGGGATTTTGGGCAAAAATAACTATAATTTAAATAGTTATGAGGTGTTTTATGAAAAACTCAATTAAACCTGTAATTTTATCATTCACGTTGATTTTAACAGTATTTTCAGCCGTTTTTGCCTTTTCACAGGATAAAACAGAAGAAAAACAAGTTCTTTCAGCGATAAATACCACAGAATCCGCAATAATCAATGTCAGCACTACTGCCCCGCAGCATAATTATGTCGCAAAAATATGGGGTGATTCTTTGGTTATTTTTGCCACAGACAACATGAATGAGCCATATTACATTTCTAATATCTCCCTTTATTCGCTGACAACTGAGGATTATAAAAAGCTAAAAGACGGAATATATCTCGATACTCACGAGGATATTTCCCGTCTTTTGGAAGATTTTGAAAGTTAATTGCTATCTGAGCTTAGGATATGTACCATTGTCATACATCGCCTTAAGCGCATCCATTACGCTCTGCTTGTCTTCTGCGTAAGTTACACCATACCACTTATCTGTGCTTTCAAGGACAGTAACCTGACCCTTGCCTTCCTGCACAGCGCTGTCAACAGCAAATGGAAGATAGTATTCAGCCTTAAGGTTTGTCTTGTCCATATCTGTGAGGAACTGTACAAAGCCAGCCTTCATATATTCAATCATCTCAGGTGTAAGACCCCATACATTCATGGATACCTTTGTGTCACCGGAAAGCTTTTCATATGTAACGCCGTCTTCCTTGAGATATTCGCCGTTGCCGTCAGCAGCCTTGCGGATTTTTGTGCGTTCTGTTACCTTTTTGAGCATGCCGTTTTCAACTTCACATACGCCGCGGGAAACATCGCCGTTTTCTGTGAGAGTATTATTGAGAACATATGCCACCATGCACATATTCATCTTGTCGCCGCCCTCATTATTCTTGAGGAAGTTATAAAGCTTTCTGTAGCAGTCTTCGCCATAGAAGTCATCTGCATTGATGATGCCAAAATTGCCCTTGATGTAAGGCGCTGCACAGATAACAGCGTGTGCTGTGCCCCAAGGCTTTACTCTGCCTTCAGGAACTGTAAAGCCTTCAGGAAGCATATCAATTTCCTGGAAAGCATAGCTGACATTCATATATTCTTCTGTCTTGCTGCCGATAACTTCTTTGAATGTTTCGTAGATTTCCTTCTTGATAACAAAGACAACATCACGGAAGCCTGCCTTGTATGCATCGTGAAGGGAATAATCTATAATGATCTCACCATTAGGACCAAGCGGAGAAATCTGCTTAAGGCCGCCGAAACGGCTGCCCATACCTGCAGCTAAAACAACGAGAGTTGGATTCATAATTTATACCTCTTTACACAATATTTGTATTACCTATATTCTATCATATCAGACCTTTTTTTACAATATTTTCTCATTGGGATTTTTTGAAGATTTTTTCCAAAAAGTGTTGACAAATGCGATATTCTGTGTTATTATAATTAAGCGCTTTGGAGAGATGGCTGAGCTGGCCTAAGGCGCACGATTGGAAATCGTGTGTACGTTAATAGCGTACCGAGGGTTCGAATCCCTCTCTCTCCGCCATAGAAAGACCGTTCTTATGAACGGTCTTTTTTCTTTTTTATTGAAACTTTCTGCAACATATAGTATAATTATGTTACTAATATTATAAAGGAGGTTTTAGATATGAGTACAATCGGTTTTTTCCTAAGCGTTATTGCAGGTATATTTGTCTTTCTCTTTTTAATTTTCACATTTGCCGGAGCTTTTCCTCTTCCTGTCTTTCTTCTGATTTCTCTTCCAATGGCAGGACTTATATGGTTTGTCTTTAATATAAATAAGTTTCTTAAAGCCGAGAAGGCTGAACGCAAATCATTAAAGCTCATTCTCCCTCTTATAGTTTCAGCAATTCCTGCCGCATTTGCAATCTTTGTTATTATTTTTATTGTAGGCATCTTCACCGGCGCCATTTCTCTTATGTAAGGAGGATTCATTATGGGTTATTTTATTATTTTTCTTCTTATAGCTTTGCCGCTTGTAGGTCTTATATGGTTTGTCAACACTCTGACTGCTTTTATAAAAGCAACATCTGCAGAACGCAAAACGGCTAAATTGCTTGCACCTCTCATAATTTCGTTCTTTCCTGCTGCCTTTGCTGTATTTATTATTGTTTTTATAGTAGGTATTTTCACAGGAGCTATTCCGCTTATGTAAAGGGGGATATTATGGTATACCTCATTTCTTTTTTAATAATTCTGTTTCCAATGTTTTCCATTTTCACCTTTATCAAATGTTGGAATAGAGCCTTCGCTGATAATCTTGATAGAAAAACAAGATTTAAGCGTTTTGTTTATCTTCTTCTGGCCGCGATACCTATGTTTTTAACATTAAAAATATTTCAGGTAATTATTGATATCTTAAACGGTTCAATCAGCCTTATGTAAAGGAGGATTTGTTATGTTAATCATGATTTTTATCTTCGCTACCATGATTCTCCCACCACTTGCCTGTCTTTTTTGGTTTTGCCGCAGTCTTGGAAGATTCATAATGGCTTATCCCGAGGAAAGATGGACTTCATATTATCTTGCTCCACTTATTATCTCTTCAGTACCAGCTGCGTTTATAATGTATTATATCATTGGTATTTTTAATGGCTCTATTAATCTTATGTGACGGTGGCATATCATGATACACTATATTATAATGATACTTCCCATACCTCTTTGCTCCATTGTGTGGTTTGCAACCGCACTCCAGCTTGCTCTCAAAGCTCCACCAAACAGTGCATTGCGCAGAAAAAGGTTCAAGTGGGTTAAAATATCACTCATTCCCGTTATTCTTTCAATTATAGTAGTTATATTTTTCGTCAGCATCTTTACAGGTGCTATAACCCTTATGTGAGGTGTTTTTATGTCGGACAAGACTTTCAGATGGACGATGATGCTCACCGTTATTCTCGGCTATGCTGTCACTATAGCCCATGTTATATATGCTTCCAACGCGTACAAGAATGCTTCAATCATCTATTTTATGACCAAGGAATGGTGGTGATTTTATGAAGCTTTTCAAACAAATCACATCAATAATCCTTGTCATTGCGCTGTTTGCGTCATTTAATTTCAGCATCTGGTTTCTGCTGACGAGACGATGCTATGACAATTACGGCACGACTACAATGGCTAAAATGATTGAACTGGAAAATTATATGCCTTTTGACGAAAACTCGCTTATCGTCAAAGTTGACAGTGATTTCAAAATTACCGAAAATATGCCCGTCCTCGATGGCGCGACTGCCCTTTTGCCGATTTATTCTGCTGTAATCAACGCTGTCTACCCAGAGGATTGTGTTATTCACGATGGCGAAGATTTTACTGCCGACAGCGCTATGCAGTATAAGAACACTCTGCGTGGCTACAAGGCCATCGTCGACGGCGACACCGATATTCTTTTCTGTGCAGGACCGTCCGCAGAGCAGGCTGAATACGCCAAGGAAAAGGACGTTGAGCTTGAATACGTGCCTATAGGCAGAGAGGCTTTTGTTTTCCTTGTCAATTCGCAGAATCCTATCGAGGATCTTTCTCAGGAAGAAATCCGCGGCATTTATGCCGGCAGATATAAGAACTGGAAGGATGTGGGCGGCGCAAACCGCATTATAAATCCTCTCACCCGACTTGAAGGAAGCGGAAGTCAGACGGCTCTTGTCAATTTCCTTGGAAATGAGAAAATCGGTAAAAAGTCTCCACTGGCTTTTATCGGTGGCACGCTCGGTTTCTCATTCCGCTATTATGTAGAGGGAATTGTAGGCAATTCAGGCGTTAAGATGGTTTCTGTTGACGGGGTATATCCTGATGTGGAAAATATCAAAAATGGCTCATACCCTATCGTAAGCGAATTCTACGCTATTTACCGCAAGGATAATACCAATGAAAATATTCATCCTCTTATCGAGTGGCTTCTCTCGGATGAAGGACAATACATAATCGAGCAAAGCGGATATGTTGGTATAAATTAAAATAAAGCTCCTCATATGAGGAGCTTTTATTTATTCAGGCTGGTATTTATATATCGTAATAAGTCCCGATATCATCAAAAATGTGCCTGTCAGCAGGATAATAAGTTCAGGATTTGATGATGTGCCCATAAATGAATACATTATTATCGAGGCTATCGGCGACGAGATATTATATGCCATGTGCATTGCTATTGCCGCTTTTAATGAGCCTGTGCACACTTTGATATATCCGAGAATAAGCCCCATAAACACAGCATAGCAAATCCATATAATGTCACCATGCATAAGACCGAAAATTATGCCCTGCAGAATTATTGCAAGTTCAACTGATGTTGCTTTTGAAAGAGTGCCGAGCACCACTCCTCTGAATACGATTTCTTCCATTAGCGGCACAAGTATTGCTACACCGATAAGCGCCAGATAGGATGAGGTTACACTCATATTGCCACTTGCCGCATTATATTCTTCGACAGCCTGCTGTGAAAATATGCTGTTCATAACGATAGTTGTCCAGAAATTACCGCCTATACCAACGAGCACACAGGCATAAGTAATTCTGCCACGGATATTTTTACCCCAATCGATATATTCGGAAAATGTCTTTTTCCTCAGCTTAGAAATAAGCCATATTACGCCTATTGTAAGTGCAGCAGAAATATATGTCACAGCCACTACATTATCGGTCAATACATAATCGAGTGCCTGCTCGTACGAAAGTTCGGTTGTAATATATTTATATGCCACCATCGCAAGTGCGACCAGATACTGTGAGCCTGCAAGCAAAGCTACCATCAGTCCGCATTTGACAAATGCTTTTATTTTCTTCAATTTTGCCTCCTGTTATAAGTTGGGTCTTTTCTATTTTGACAAGATATGATATAATTATAAAAAAATCTCATTCGGAGAATTATTATGACTAAAAAGAATATTTTAGAAACTATAGAACGCCTCAAGGCTCATTACCCATCAACCTGTCAGCTGACACATCAGACCGACTATGAGCTTCTCTTTTCTGTACGTCTTTCGGCACAGTGCACCGATGCCCGCGTAAATATGGTAACTCCTACCCTTTTTTCACGTTTTCCTACTCTTGAGGACTATGCAAATGCAGATGTTGAAGAAATCCGTTCGATTATCAAATCGTGTGGCTTCTACGTTGTAAAGGGAGCTGACATCAAGAACGCTGCCATTATGCTTCTTGAAAAATTTGGCGGCAAGGTTCCTGACAATATGGAAGACCTTCTTTCTCTGCCGGGTGTCGGCAGAAAAACTGCAAATCTTATTCTCGGCGATATTTACGGCAAACCTGCCATTGTTGCCGACACACATTGTATCCGTATTTCAAATCACCTTGGTCTTGCCGATTCAAAGGACCCGTTCAAGGTTGAAATGGCTCTCAAGAAGGTTATTCCACCTGAAGAGCAGAATGATTTCTGCCACCGCCTCGTTCATTTCGGCAGAGATATCTGTGTAGCCCGTTCGCCTAAATGTGATATCTGTTTCCTCAACGACCTTTGCCCTGATGGCAAAAAGGCTCTCAAGGCTAAAAAATAAAACTTAATCTTCCGGTTCAAACTGACCTCCGCTAAGCTGTTCTGCAATCAGGACACACTGCTGGAGGTCTATTTTTGCCTTTTTGAATGAAACCACACGTAAATCCGAGCCATTGATATCACTGCTGCGGATATCGCTTTCTTCAAAGCTTGCACCGTCCATTATTGCGCTGTGAAAATCACAGTTTCGTAGAGTGCATTTACGGAACTCTGTACCGCTTATATCACATTCGCGGAAACGGATATTTGAAAAATCCTGCTTATAAAAGCTGAGATATCGCAGATCACAATAACTCCAGTCTCCGCCCTTGATTTCAATAAGTTCACAATCGGAGCCTTCAAAGGATGAGCCTGTCATTTTACAGTTTTCAAAAATTGTACCGAATAATCTTGCGTATTTGAACTTACAGTTGAGAAAAGCACAATTTTTAAATGTTACACCATTGAGGCGCGCAGATGTAAAATTACACTCCTGAAACATAACATCCTCTATCCTTTCAAGGAGAGAAAAATCACAGTTTTTGAAGCTGCATCCTTCGTATGAATTACCATCGATAACCTGTTCCAGTGTTTCGTCCGAATAATCTTCTCCTGTAAAAATATTTTTCTCCATTATGATTCCTCATTTCTGCGTTATAGAAATATTATAACATTCCCGCAGAGATATGTAAATACAGACATAAGAAAAAGCCGCCCTGATGGACGGCTTTTGATTTTAATTACTTCATGCATCTCCAGCAAGCTACATAGTGACCCTTTTCATATTCAATGAATGGTGGTTCTTCCTGTGCGCACTTTGGTTCAGCAAAGCGGCATCTTGTATGGAAGTGACAGCCTGATGGTGGGTTGAGTGGAGATGGGATTTCGCCTTCGAGGATGATCTGTTCCTTTTCGTGAGTTGGGTCAGGAATTGGAATAGCAGACATAAGAGCCTGTGTATATGGGTGAAGTGGCTTTGCGTAAAGTTCTTCGGAATCGGACATTTCTACCATCTTGCCGAGGTACATAACACCGATTCTGTTGGAAATGTACTTAACAACTGGAAGACCGTGAGCGATGAAGATATATGTAAGGCCATACTTATCCTGAAGATCATTGAGAAGGTTGAGAACCTGAGACTGAATGGAAACGTCGAGCGCGGAAACAGGTTCGTCACAGATGATGAGCTTAGGATTGAGAATGAGAGCTCTTGCGATACCAATTCTCTGACGCTGACCGCCGGAGAATTCGTGTGGATATCTGTAAATATGTGCAGGAGAAAGACCTACAACGTCCATAAGTTCTCTTACTCTGTCGTATCTGTCCTTCTTATTGCCGATCTTGTGAACAACCATAGGTTCACCGATGATCTGTTCAACTGTCTTTCTTGGGTCGAGACATCCGTATGGGTCCTGGAAGATAACCTGAAGGTTTCTTCTTACTTCACGCATTTCATCTCTGCTCATGCCTGTGATGTTCTTGCCCATAAATTCAACATTACCTGCTGTTGTTGGTACAAGACCAAGAATAGCCTTACCGAGAGTTGTCTTACCACAGCCGGATTCACCAACAAGACCGAATGTTTCACCTTCGTTTACGAAGAAGGAAACACCGTCAACAGCCTTGATAGCGCCCTTATCCTTGAGAGAGAAACCCTTGGAAATACGATAATGTGTTTTTAAATCATTAACTCTTAAAATTTCGCTCATTACTTAACCTCACTTAAATGGCACGCATATCTGTGGCCGTTTTCCAAATATGTAAACTCAGGAGCCTTTGTCTTGCAGATTTCCATAGCGTATGGGCATCTTGGGTGGAAGCCACAGCCGGATGGCTTGTTATCTGCTGTTGCAATGAAGCCTTCGATTGTATAAAGCTTGCCCTTTGGTGTAGCAAGTGTTGGGATGGACTTCATAAGACCCATTGTATATGGATGCTTTGGATTCTTGAAGAGCTCAACTGCTTCAGCTTCTTCAACAATCTTACCGAGATACATAACGATAACCTTTTCGGACATTTCAGCAACAACGCCGAGGTCATGTGTGATGAGCATAATGGACATACCCATCTTTTCCTTAAGATCTCTCATAAGCTTAAGAATCTGAGCCTGAATTGTAACGTCGAGAGCTGTTGTTGGTTCGTCAGCAATGAGAAGCTTTGGAGAGCAGGAAAGTGCGATAGCGATCATAACACGCTGACGCATACCACCGGAAAGCTGATGTGGATATTCTCTTGCTCTCTGTTCTGGGAGAGGAATACCTACAAGTCTGAGCATTTCAACAGCCATCTTGTGTGCTTCGTCCTTGCTCTTACCCTGATGAATAATAATGGATTCTGCGATCTGATCACCGCAGAGCTTTGTTGGATTGAGAGATGTTGTTGGTTCCTGGAAGATCATGGAGATATCATGACCGCGAACCTTCTGCATTTCCTTTTCGGAAAGCTCAAGAAGGTTCTTACCTTCAAACATAATTTTACCTGATTCGATTTTACCGGATGGAGCCTCGATAAGTCTCATAACGGACATGGAAGTTACGCTCTTACCGGAGCCTGATTCACCTACGATACCTACTGTTTCACCTTCATGCACCTGAAAGCTTACATCTTCTACAGCAACAGTTTTAACTTTATCTGATGTAAAAGAAGTTACCAGATGCTGAACATCCAAAAGAACTGGTTTCATATGAACTTATTTGCTCCTTTATATCTTATTCTATATTTTTTCATTTTACAAGTCGTTATTACAGTATATCACTTTTTTGTCAATATGTAAAGTGGTTTTTTATAAAGAAACTGTAAATTTATGAGGATTTTTAACATAAAAAAGTTTTAATTCTGTCGCCGTTTATGCATATTTTACATTATACCAAGAAAATTATTGTTGAAATTATACATATAGTTTTATATATTTATTTTTCTGCCATAGTATACACATCTTCTCTCCTGTGTTTAAGGAGAGGAAGCTGTTCGCGCACTTCTGTTGTTCTGTCCAGCTCAACTTCAACAATTTCATATCTTTCCTTTTCATCAAAACGTTCCACTATATCGCCCCAAGGAGAGCAGACAATGGAATTTGCATAGGAAACATAACCTCCGTTTACATCACGTGCAGGAGCAACACCCACCGAGAAAACCTGATTATCAAGCGAACGCGCTCTGAACATAATTTCCCAGTGCGCAGGTCCCGTTGTCATATTGAATGCGGCAGGAACGATGATTGTTTTAGCTCCCTTGAGTGCCATAAGTCGGGCAAGTTCAGGGAATCTGTAATCATAACAGATACAAAGTCCCATTTTGCCAAAATCTGTATCAAAAACAGTCACTTCCCTGCCCGGAGTCAGCACAGCAGATTCACAGAAGCTCTGTCCACCCTTGACATTGATATCAAACAGATGCATCTTTCTGTGACGGGCAATCATTTCGCCGTTTCTGTCAAAGACGAAGGATGTATTGTATACCTTATCCTCATCCAATTCAGGAATTGAGCCGCCAACAATATATTTTCCAAGTTTTTTCGCCATTTCAGAAAGCATTTTTGTGCTTTCACCGCCGAAAGGTTCCCCATATTCACGGAAGCATTTATTATCATAAGGACTGTTCCAGATTTCAGGTAATACTATTACATCTGCATCCTTCACACTTTCAATAGCCTGTCTTGCTCTTTCAATATTAAGTTTTTTATCCGCTGACACCGCAAGCTGTATAAGACCAAATTTTACTTTCATTGTTCCTCCTTGTTTAAGGGGAATGGCAAAAATACGCCATTCCCCTGTGCACTACTTTTCTTCGTTATAAATTTCGCCTGCTGCCATGAAGTTTTCAAGGCCCTGATCCTTCATCATCTTAATGATTTCCTTGCCTCCTGTATACATTACATCTGCTCTGTAATGGAGACCGAAACGACGCTGTGTTTCATTGATGAAGCCATCCTTACGAGCCTGTTCAACGATTTCATTGACCTTTTCTTCGTCGTAAGTTGTAAGCAAAGCATTTCTGAACTGCGCAAGACGTTCTTCAAGGAACTCTTCCTTCTTAGGAAGCTCAAGAATTTTGCCTGCATACTTTGCTTCAAAGCCTTCGTAGATTTCTTCTTCTGTAAACTGTCTGTATTTGCCTTCGAATACCATCATATCATATGGCATCTTAGGAGCCTTTGGAGGAAGCTTTTCAGCTGCATAGCCAAGGGAAAGAATTACAACAGGATATGTGAGCTGAGGCATATCATAAGCATCGATGATTTCCTTGCCGCAGCTGTTGGAAGAGCCAACATAGCAAGAGCCGATGCCAAGCATATGAGCTGCTGTTTCGATAGTCTGAGCAGCACACATAACATCCTCTATGGCGATGAGGAAGTGCATATATATTTTTCTGTTGTTGAATGGGGCATTCTTCTGCTTTGCATAAATGCTGTATTTATACCAGTCAAATACAAAAATGAGGTTTGTATCGGCATGTTCGATAAAAGGCTGACCGCCGCACATTTTGGAGAGAGCCTTATTCTTTTCCTTATCTCTTTCAACAATGATGGAATATGGCTGAAGATTTCCGCCTGTTGCAGCTTTAAGACCTGCTTCGAGAATAAGCTTAAGGTCTTCGTCAGGGATTTTCTTATCAATAAAGTTTCTTATTGAACGTCTGTCTGTCATATGCTTGACAGCTTCATAACCGTATTCAAACATAATAGTTCTCCTTTTCTGCAGCTTTCTCGCTGCTTAAACATACAAAGCCCAATGTTATTCAACATCGGGCTTTGAAAAGCTGTTATCCTATGATATCGTATAGTTTTCCGGCCGCTTCATTTACAAGATCATTGATGCCGATGTTTTTAGTTCCGACAATATAGTTGTTGCATTTGTTAACCGGGATAAGAAGTTTGAAGGCTTCACTTTCGCCTACAGCAAGAGCCATTTTCGGTGTCACCTCTCCCATAAGAGCATTGGCAACAATAATCCCGACAGGACCAATTATTACATCAGCATTTTTAGCATTTACAACAACAGGGTTTTCGCCTGTCGCCCCCATATCCGCCCCTGCTTTAAGCATAACAGATGTGGCAATGCTGTTTGTACCTATGGCTGTAAGTTGTAATGAAGGCTTATCTGCCTTTATTTTTTCGATAAGCAGTTTGCCAAGTCTGCCGCCCTGCCCATCAATGATTACTATTTTCATTAAAGAACACCGAAGAGATGGTAAATCTTAAGGTCTTCATCGAGGGATGTACCGTGTGTACCGAGCTTTGTTACAGGGTCTGTGTGGATGCCGTGGTCAGGAGAGAATGTGATAAGAGCCTTCTTGCCTTCCCACTTCTTCTTTGCCGCTGCAATAAGTTCGATTGCAGATTCTGCATTGTACTTGAGAGCGCCGAGAGCAAAATCTGTTTCAGGCTGTGTAGCGTGCATATTATCATCATATTCACATTCGTAAACGAGGATGAAATCATATTCGTCCTTTTCGATGATTTCAAGAGCCTTCTGATGAGCGTCCTTATCGCTTTCTGTTTCGATTACATCACATGGAGCGTTTCTGAAGATGATTTCGCAGCTGCTGTCTGTCTTTGCGATGATGCAGCCCTTCTTACCTGCTGCCTTGAGAGCGTGGAAAATAGTTTCAACAGTGATTGGATACTTTTCATACTTCTGGATGCCGTGTACTTCAGGCATTACACCTGCGATCATTGTAGCATAACATACAGGTGTTACAGATGGCATTACAGAAGAAAGTGGCTGCTTGAGAGCATATACATCCATAAGCTTTTCTGTGTACTGTGGGTATTTATCAAAAATCCATGCGCCTACTGCGTCTGGGGAGAAGAAAAGACATCTTTCAACTGTTTCACCCTTGAGAAGGTCGATAACTTCGTTGATTGGCTGAGTTTCAGCGCCTTCCATAAGAGGAATATTCATAGCTTTGCAGATAGTTGCAGGTACATTAGCGAGTGTGTAGTTCATAATTTTCTCCTATCTTTCACATTTGATTGTGTCAAATTCCTTAATAAAGTCACAGATATATTCTGTTACAGCATCCATCATTGGCTTACCCCAGTCAGCGCTGGAATAATGAGGGTCATCCTTTGGTCTGCCGTTTGCATACCAGCCGCTCTTGGACATATTGATTGTATGATTTCTTACAGGCACATGGCAACCCTTGAACTCAATGCTGCCGAGAGCAATGTACTTCATATTAGGTGTGAGCATATGCTGTTCCTGTGGCATATAGTCATCCATATTTACACAGCTTGGATCGATTGTGAGCATAGCTGCTGTTTCCTGACCGGAACCATGGCCGCCCTTCCATTCGATGTTGAGTTCACCTGCGAGCTGCCACCAGTTGAGGATGCAGGAAATTGCGCCCTTCTTATTGAGGCGGATACCTACTTCAGAAAGAGCAGGGTCGTTGCCGCCGTGACCGTTGAGGAATACAAACTTTCTGATACCATCGTTATAAAGTGCGTTGCAGATGCTTTCCATAACATTTGTAAGACCTTCAAGACCTATGGAAATTGTGCCTGGGAAGCCATAATGACCGTCTGCTACACCATATGGCACTGCAGGACAGATAAGAACATCAAGCTTTTCATCGATAGCATTTGCAATATAGCTTGGTACGAGATAGTCAACACCAAGACACATATGAGAGCCGTGATTTTCAATGGAGCCGACAGGGATAACTGCAATATCCTTAACCTTAAAATAATTTTCTGCCTGCTTCCAGCTCATTTTTTCAAGACGCATAATTTATACCTACTTTCCGTAATAACCCATTACTGTATTTTCGCCATTTTCGACCATAACCTGACCGCGGGCAATAACTGTATCAATAGCCATATTTTCACCGAGGAATACGATGTCAGCATCGGAGCCCACCTGAATTGCACCCTTGCGTGGATACTGATCAATACCCTTAGCAACGTTGGATGTTACAAGTGTGATAGCCTTTTCGAGCGGCATACCGCATTCAAGGACCATAGCCTTTATTGTTGCGTAAAGTGTTTCAATCTTGCCTGTACCCATACCGATAAGTTCGTTGTTAGGACCCCAGATTGGCATACTGCCGTTGGAGTCAGAGCTGATTGTAACAAGTTCAGGATTTACCTGATTCATAACGTCAACGAGCAACTTTGCACGTTCGCCTTCGTTAGGACCTGTTGTAAAGTCGATATTACCGCCCATCTTTGCAAACTTGATAGCATCTTCGAGAAGATTGCCGCAATGTGTAGGACGGAAATGCTTGATTGGAATGTCTGTTTCTTCAACGATAGCGATTACATCCTTGAGACCGAGCTTATCCTTACCTGTATGCATATGGAGTACGCCAGGCTTGCCGCCGATAAGCGAGCCGTGACGAACCTGTGTTGCAAGGCGAAGAAGTTCCTGCTTTGTAACATAGGAAGATCTGTGGTCTGCAATAGCGAGCTTGCAGCCGATGATTTCTTCAATATATGTGATATCGTTCTTTACAGAGCCTGTGATTGTAGGTGATGGAAGCTCATAAGCACCTGTAAGGCAGAATGCTGTGATACCTTCTGCATTGAGAGCCTTTGTCTTTGCAAGAAGATTATGTACGGAACGTGTTGTACTGTCTGTGCCGAGAAGACCGACAACTGTTGTAACACCGTTCTTTACGATGTCTGTCATAAGGATTTCAGTAACTCTGCTCTTGAAAGAGCTTTCACCGCCGCCACCTGTTACGTGTACGTGCTGGTCGATCATACCCGGGATACAAACCTTGCCCTGTCCGTCAATGATTACTGTATCTTCAAATGGAGCTGTAATATTTTCTTCAATTCTTACGACCTTTTCACCGCAGATGAGGATATCTCTTTTTCCGAGATGTTCAGGCGCATAAAGGTCGACATTCTTAATAAGTTTGAACATTTTCATTCTCCCTGTTTTTATTGTATATTATGTTATTATAATAGCATAAAAAAAATACTGTGTAAAGTATAATTTTCAGTTGTATCTTATAAAAAAATGTGATAATATAGTTACAGATAAAAATTTTATTTTACGGAGGACATTATAAAATGATCTTAAAGGCAAAATATGTGCTCACAGGCGACGGCAAGACTATTATTGAAAACGGCGCAGTTGCAACACAGGAAAACAAAATTATCGGTGTTGGTACTTTTGATGAAATCATCGCAAAGTTCCCAAATGAAGAAGTTACAGATTACGGCGAACGTACTATCATGCCTGGTATGATTGATATGCACGTACATATCGGCTATTACTGGACAACAGACAGACACGCTTCCCTTCACTATATCACTCTTATGGCTCATAAGACTCTTCAGGATGCCATCAAGAAGGGTGTTACAACTGTTCGTGACGTCTGCTCTCCAGAAGGTCTCGTTCAGTCTCTTCTTCGCGCAGAAGCTGACGGTCTTGTAAAATATCCTCGTATCTTCTCCGCTCTTCAGGGCGTATGTATGACAGGTGGCCACTGCTGGTCTCTCGAAACAGCTACTGTTGAAGCTGACGGTGAAGTTGAAATCAGAAAGGCTGTACGTAAGCAGATTCGTGACGGCGCTAAGTTCATCAAGGCTTTCACAAGCCACAGAGGCAATCTCCCTGAATACACAGATGCAGAACTTGCTGCTCTTGTTGACGAAGCTCACAGAGTCGGCAAGCGTGTTGCTGTACATTCCGGCACACAGCCATCTCTCGAAAGTGTTGTCAACCTCGGTTACGACACAATCGAACACGGCACTTTCCTTACAAACGAACAGGCTAAGAGAATGGCTCAGAAGGGTCTCTTCCTCATCCCTACAATCGTAGCTTACACATACATCTACGAAGAAATGGAAAAGGAACGCATCGCAAAGAACCTCGTTTACACAGGTAACGATAAGATTACATACGACTACTTCAAGATGGCTTCCGAACAGTACAAGCAGGCATTCAAGGGCTGGTATGACACAGGCGTTATCATGGCTACCGGTACTGAC
>JAZUBN010000011.1:0-6529 GCA_045638565.1 Oscillospiraceae bacterium
TATGAAAAAGGGCTTCTCGGTCACAGTGATGCTGACGTACTTGCCCATGCAGTTATTGATGCAATAATAGGTGCGCTCGGAATTGGAGATATCGGTACACATTTTCCTGATACAGATGAAAAATATAAAGGCGCTGACAGTCTTGTCCTGCTTAAACGTACGGGAGAAATGGCGAAGGAAATGGGTTATAGAATTGTAAACATAGACAGTATTGTAGTAGCTCAGAAGCCAAAACTCCTCCCATATATCAGAGAAATGCGTGAAAATATGGCGAGAGTTCTTGAAATGGACCCTGGTGATGTGAATGTGAAAGCTAAAACAGAAGAAAAGCTTGGTTTCACAGGCAATCTTGAAGGTATGAAGTCATACGCTGTCTGCATTATTGAAAAAACATAATTTTGTCACTAAAAGACTATCTGCATATGATACAATAGGAGGTGTCATATGCAGATAGTTATTATTTTTAAGTCGGTAACTTATGCTCAGAGAGCTGAGAGGATACTGGCAAAAAACGGAATTGTATCCAATGTAATGAAGGCGCCGTTTGGTCAAAATACAGGCTCCTGTGCGTTTGGTGTGCGAATAAGCGACAAAAATATTGTCAGGGCACTTGGTATAATAAAAGAGTCGGGAATTTCATATACTGATATCATGATTAAGCAGACTGATGGTACATACAGGAGGCTGGAAAAATGATATATTTTGATAATGCCGCAACCAGTTATCCAAAGCCTCCGTCTGTAATAAAAGCTATGAATGATGCTCTTGCCAGCTGCGGGAATCCCGGAAGAGGAGGGCATATACTCGGCAGAAATGCTGAAAGAATAATGTATGACTGTAGAGTGGAAGCGGCGCAGTTGTTTGGTCTTGAAGATGAAACGAAAATAGTCTTCACAAATAATGCGACTCATGCATTGAATCTTGCAATAAAAAGTATATTGCATAATGGTGGTCATGCAGTGACTGGAGGATATGAGCACAACTCTGTAATTCGCCCGCTTGAGAAAATGGAAAATGTGGAATATGATATTGCATATTCCGAGCTGTTTGACGAAAATGATGCTTTTGAAAAGATAGCTTCGAAAATCAGAGCAGATACAAAGTGTGTGGTGCTCAATCATATTTCCAATGTTTTCGGAAACGAATTGCCAATATATAAAATCGATGATTTATGCTATGAAAAGGGAATAGATCTTATCCTTGATATTTCTCAGTCGGCAGGATGTGAAAAAATAAATGCCAGGGATTTCAAATCGGTCAGATTTATGTGCATGCCGGGACATAAAGGCCTGTATGGACCATCTGGAACGGGGATATTACTGTGCTGTAAAGAAGAAAAACTTTACAGTATAATCGAAGGTGGAACGGGCAGCGTTTCATCAGATTTCGATCAGCCGGATTTTCTTCCTGATATATTTGAAAGCGGAACACAGAACTTTGTGGGAATAGCAGGGCTGCTTGAAGGAATAAAGTTTGTAAGAGGGAGAGAGGCGGAAATATCTGCGCATAAACAATGGCTTATAAAAAAGTTTTATGATCAATTTGCGGGTGAAACAGGGATTAAGCTTTTTTATTCAGACAATCAGAAATCTCTTATATCCATATCGATAAATGAGAAAAATGATGATCTTTTTGAATATTTGTGCAGGGAGAATGTATGTGTGAGAAATGGGATTCACTGTGCACCTGTTGCACATAAAAGCGGACATACGGAAAATTTTGGAACGATAAGAATAAGCTTTTCATTTTTTAATACTGAAGCAGAAGTGTATCATCTTTCCAAAATCTTAAAAAAGTACATAAAATCTTTATAATTTTTAAATTTTCTATTGCGAAATTGGAGAAAATTTGCTATTATATAATATAGTATATAAGTAAAGGTGTGAAATAAATGGAAGGTATACTTCAGGCCATAACAAACATAAAAATAAATGATATATTCGATATAGGCATAGTAGCTTATATTTTCTATATTTTGCTTAAAAATATCAGACATACAAGCGCTGAAAGACTTATTAAAGGTATTTTTGGTCTGCTTCTTATTATGTATGTAGCTGAAGTGCTTCAGCTTCGCACAATTTATTTCCTTATTTCCAAGGCTATGGGAATCGGTTTTATTGCCATTATAATTATTTTCCAGCCTGAATTGAGAAAAATTCTTGAGCGTGTAGGCAAAGGCAGGCTCAAACTTTTTGGAAAGAGCAAGGAAGATAAGGCTGAAAATCTCAGAACTTCCATTTCAAATATCACAAAGGCAGCAGCAGCTATGTCGTGGCACAAAATAGGCGCGCTCGTTGTTTTTGAACGCAATGACAAGCTGGACAGTATTGTAAATACAGGTACAATAATCGATGCATCGATCACAGAAGAACTTACAAGAAACATCTTCTATCCAAAGTCTCCGCTTCATGACGGTGCGGTAATCGTTTCGGAAAACAGAATAAAGGCAGCAGGCTGTCTGCTTCCTCTTTCTTCCAATCTTTCCATTTCCAAGGAACTTGGTACACGTCACAGAGCAGGTCTTGGCACAAGTGAAACAACAGACGCAGTAGTTCTTATCGTTTCGGAAGAAACAGGTACCATCACGCTTGTAGTCAATGGCATTCTCAAACGTCATCTTGCACCGGAAACACTCGAAAGACTTCTTATCAAAGAGCTTATGCCGGTTGAAGATGAACAGACTGACAAAAAGGGTTTCTGGAATAAGTTTATGAGGAACGAAAAATGAAAGAATTTATAAAGAAATATGACTTGGCCAATTGGGCGGTTGCTATTGTTGCAGCTGTTTTGCTCTGGATGACTGCAGTATCCGGAGATGATTCGGATATATCGAAGAGTTTTATCGTTCCACTTCAGGTAACAGGACAAAATACCCTTGCGGCTACAGAACTTAATATCATCAATACACTTCCTGAAAAGGTTTCCATTCAGGTCAGTGGTCCACGTGATAAGGTCAATCAGCTTGGCGAGAATAAAAGTCTTACCAATAAGATTTCAGCAAAGCTCGATCTCAGTTCCATATATCAGGCAGGGGATTATAAACTCAGCTATGATGTAAGTTTTGAAGTCGACAGTATTTCTGTTGAACATAAGAGCCCTGCTCAGATAAGTGTAAGCGTAGACCGTATTGTAACAGAAACAATCCCTGTGGAAATTGATTTTGCAGGCAGTGTCGCTCAGGATTTCAAGCTTGACAGCTATGAACTTTCGGTTCCGGAGATTCAGATAAGCGGTCCACAGAGATATGTGGATGAAGTTGCAAGAGCTGCTGTCAAAATTGACAGAACAGGCCTTGACAGCAAGGCTGAAATTGAAGGACAGATTGTTCTTTACAATTTTGAAGATGAAGCATATACTCATCCGCAACTTTCAATGAGCCATAATACAACAGTCTTTATGGCGGCTATGAATAAGCATAAGACTGTGCCGCTGAAGGTTAATACTGTCATCAGTGGCGATATGATAACTGCGGATATGGTGAAAGTCAATGTAGCTCCTCAGCAGATAGAAGTATGGGGCGATAAGGAAAAAATTGATGCGATTACAGAAATAAGTCTTGGTGAAGTGTCTGTTATCAAATCGATTGAAACCGATACTTTTGAATACGTACTCCCAGTACAATTGCCTGAAGGTGTGAGTGCAGATGTTACAAACCTTGCAGCAACAGTCGAAATTGAACTTTCAGGAGTTGAAAAAATCAATATGAATATTCCTGTTGAAGAACTCCCTGTAGTTGAAGGCTATGAAAATATAGCAGAAACTGGTATTGACGTTGTTATGTATGTAAAATCTGAGGATGCAGATAAAATAAATCTGGATTCACTCAAACTTTTCCCTATTTATTCTCAGGAAGAGTATGATAATGGCACTTTGGAACAGGTGGATATGAAAATTGTTTGCGCGGATTATGATATAATTATAATCGGTGAATATTTTGTAGAGGTTAATAAGGTAATCGAAGAATGATACTTATAACAGGTATAAAAATTCCATTTGAAGAAAATGAAGAGCAGGCTGTAAAGTCTGCTCTTAAGCGTTTGGACGTGAAAAAAAGCAGTATAAAATCTGCTCATATTTTTAAGCGTTCGCTGGATCTCAGAAGAGGTCACCTTGCAAAGGTTTATTCGGTAATTGTTGATACCGATATCAATGAGGATAAGCTGGTAAAAAGACTTAATAAAAACGAAATAACAAAATTGCTTCCTGTCGCAGCTCCTGCAGTCAAAGGTGAGAAGGTGATTGAGGAAAAGCCTGTTATCGTTGGATTTGGTCCGGCAGGTATGTTCTGTGGTCTTATTCTTGCTCAGAATGGATTTAATCCTATTATTATTGAGCGTGGTGGGGCAATGGAAAAGCGTGATGCTGTAACTGAACATTTCTTCAAAACAGGTGATTTGGATGAAAATACCAATGTTCAGTTTGGCGAAGGTGGTGCAGGCACATATTCTGATGGTAAGCTTACAACACGAATTCATGACCAAAGAGCGAGACTTGTACTTGATGAACTGGTAAAACATGGCGCGCCTGAAGAAATTAAGGTGAATGCAAAACCTCATGTGGGCACAGACCTTCTCAAAGGAATAGTTGTATCGATAAGAAAAGAGATTGAACGCCTTGGAGGTACAGTATTATTTGACTGTAAAGCTGAGAAGCTTGTCGTTGAAAACGGTGCGGTAAAAGGTGTTGAAACTGAAAAAGGCACAATTAAAAGCAATACAGTAGTCATTGCAATTGGACACAGTGCTCGTGATTTTTATAAATCTGTTTATGAAAGCGGCATAGATATTGCGCCAAAGAGCTTTGCTGTAGGTGCACGAATTGAGCACAGACAGCAGATGATAAATGAGTCTCTCTATGGGAATCTTCTTGATAAATATCAGCTTCCGCAGGGAGAATATGCCCTTGCACAGACACGAAATGGCAGAGGTTGTTATACATTCTGCATGTGTCCGGGCGGCAAGGTCATGGCAAGCACAAGTGAACTTTTTGGCACAGTTACAAATGGCATGAGCTATCACGCTCGTGATGGCGAAAATGCAAACGCCGCAGTTGTTGTTTCGGTTGGTCCGGAAGATTTTGTGTCCAATGATCCATTGGCAGGCGTTGAATTCCAGAGAAAACTGGAAAGAAAAGCATATGAATCTGCAGGTGGCGGATACAAAGCACCTCTTCAGTTATTCGGAGATTTTGAACAGGGCAGAATAAGTACTAAACTTGGCAATGTCAACCCGACATACAACAGAGGTTTTGAATTCTGCGACCTGAATAAAGTGCTGCCAGATTTTGTTGCAGAAGAAATGAAGATTGGCATAAAAGCATTTGGGCAGAAAATTAAAGGCTTTGACTGTGATGATGCGGTGTTGACCGGTGTTGAAACAAGAACATCTGCACCTATCAGGATTGTCAGAAATGAGCTTCTTGAAAGCACAAATGTTGTGGGCCTTTATCCTTGCGGCGAAGGCGCAGGCTATGCAGGCGGAATTATGAGTGCAGCAGTTGACGGTATAAAAGTAGCAGAAAGAATTATGGAAATATATAAGCCTTTCTAAGGAGAAAATATGGTTCAGAAAGCAAAAGTTCTTGATAAAAAAGAGGAAACAATGAAGGTTGAAGTGGTGCGCAATGGTGCTTGTTCGGCAAATTGTGCCTGCTGTAAGGGGTGTTCTGCAGGACAGAAACGTATCATCATTGATATTCCTGACGATGGACTCGCAAAAAAGGGCGATGTAATCAATATCGAAGTTGAAACAAGTAAGGTGCTGGGACTCTCATATATCACTTATATTGTACCAATTTTTACACTTTTTCTTGGATATTATCTTGGTGCAAAAGTATCAGAAACAATGGGAATAATCGGAGCGTTTGCAGGTCTCGCGTTGCCGATTCCTGTACTTGTTTCAATCAGCAAAAAACTTAAAGATAATTTCTTCAATAACATAAAAACAAAGCTATAAAATTTGCAATATTGACAAAATTATGATATAATATACTGTAGGGAAAAATTATATATAGCTCTGCTGTAAAATAAAGACAGGCAGGGCGTATAGATTTATCTAATAAATTATAATAAGCCGCAATTGCGGCGATGGAAGTGAAACTATGTTAAAAAGTATGACAGGCTACGGCCGTGCCAAAGTGGAAAATGACTTCCGTGAAATTACAGTTGAACTCAAGTCTGTAAATCACAGATATCTCGATATTTCCATTAAGGCTCCACGAATTTACGGTTTCCTCGACGAAAGCATCAAGTCCACTGTGATGGGTGCAGTTTCACGAGGAAAAATCGAAGTATATGTTTCAATAAAGAACAAGGAAGGTTCTGATGTTAAGATTTCTCCAAACTTCCCTGTAATCGAAGCATATCTCAATTCTTTTAATGCTATTGCTGAAAAGTATGGCATTGTAAACGATGTAACAGTTATGAGTGTTGCAAAAATGTCGGAAGCTATCGCAGTTGATAAGGAAGATGCTGATGTTTCCGAACTCACAAATGAAGTCCACGCAGTTCTTGCTGATGCGCTTAAGGAAT
>JAZUBN010000012.1:0-15946 GCA_045638565.1 Oscillospiraceae bacterium
TCCCCGTTATATGCCTTTTCCATCTTGCGTATAGGAAAATCGATATGGCCGATGCTGTCATAATCGCAAAGGGAAGCCATTTTGATAACCTCGTCAAGATAGTGATTCATAATTTCAAAGCACTGCTCAGGAGTCTGATAATCTATCTCATAAATATCTCTGCCATCGGCAAGATTATGCACAGATGCAAGCACAAAATCAAAGTTGTATTTATGAATGAGTCTGTGACAAGCCTGTAGATTTGTATGCGGCTGCCCCAGCTCAATAGCATTGAGCAGAATGAGCTGATTTCCATATTTTTCCTTAAGACGCATCATTTCGGCATGGCGCTTGTCCTTGCGTTCCAAATAGTAAGTGTCCTCATAAGCGGGCATAACATCATAATGCTCTGTGAGAGCTAAAACGGACATTCCTTTTTCGATTGCCGAAAGGCACATCTCCTCAGGAGAGAAGCGGGCATCGAAAGAAAAATTGCTATGGGAATGTAAATCTATTTTAAGCATAGGGCATACCTTCTTTGCAAATGTATATATTTATAAATATTATAACATAAATAAACTGAAAAGTGAATAATTTTTCGAGAAAATAAGCATAAAATTTGTGTAAAATGGGTATAAATAGAGTAAGATTTCAAAAGTAAGGAGAAAAACAATGATAAATAAAATCGCACTTCTGCTTGTCATCATCGGCGCGCTCAACTGGGGACTCATCGGCATCTTCAGCTTTGACCTTGTTGCCAGCATTTTCGGCGGACAGGATGCCCTCCTCAGCCGTGTTATTTATACTCTTGTCGGTCTGTCCGGAATCTGGTGCATTTCATTTCTGTTCAGCAAACACGATACCGACGGAAACGGAATGTAACAGAACACAAAAAAGCCACCCCGGACGGAGTGGCTTTTGATTATATTGAATTAGTTGAAGCAGGCAGCCGCAGCTTCAATGTCTGCATCGGAGTTGCCCACAATAATGACCATTGTAACATAGCGGTTGTCGAAAACTCTGAAATATGTGTATTCAAGATTTTCGGCACGTTCCACCATTACAACAACATAATCATCGTAGCCAAGTTTTACATCGACAACACCCATGGCAGAGCCTTCGCCCGATTCTTCAACAGTATAAGCATAACTTTCGGCGAAAAGATCGGCAGTGATATCTTCAGGTGCAACACCGTTTTCGGCAATAATTTCCGCCATATCATTATAGGAAATGGAAATGACAGCCTGATTTACAGTATCTGCTACGAGGAAATCATAGAGCACTTCATCTGTGGAATTGCCAATGTTTTCTTCAATATATTCTTCAGAGTATACCAGAGTATCATCGTTTGCAGTATACTTTATATTCGCAAATTCATTCGTATAAATGTGATTATCCCAGGAGCCTCTTGCAAGTCTGGAAGGCTCAATAACAGGTGGAGTTACAGGCTCTTCAGCCTTTTCACCGAGAACAACAGTATAGTTAGCGCCGTCCCATTCAACAGGGAGGCTGACAAGATTGGACACCGCACGGACAGGCAGATATGTTGTGCCCTCGTGAACGATAGGGTAGACAACCTTGCCGTTTACATCTGTAAAAGTCTGTAATTCGCCATTGAAAGTCACCTTGATGTTCTTATCGAGAACGGTCTTGATGGTTTCGCTTTCTGTCAGAGGAGTGCCGACAGGCTCGGCAGCCTCATAAGGGGCTTTGTCGCCGCCAAGGACGACAGTATAGTTTGCGCCATCCCATTCGACAGGCAGTTTAACGAGAGCAGAAGCCGCTCTTACAGGCAGGTAAGTTGTGCCTTCGTAGACGATAGGATAGACAATTTTGCCGTTGGCATCTGTGAATGTCTGGAGCTCACCGTTGTAGGTTACTTTGATACGACGGTCGAGTGTGGCTGTAATATTTTCATTTTCGGCAGCAAAAGCAGAAATGCTTATGGAGAGCATAAGAATTACTGCAAGACCGAGGGAAAGAAATCTCTTCATTTTGCATTCTCCTTTGTATTGAGTTTTGATTAAAGGGCAGGGAATCCCTGCCCTTTATGTATTGGTTGTGAATAGACTAGAGGCTTCTCCTTGAGGAGAGGTTCTGCGTAAGCGGTGGTGAGGTGGCACCGAAGGTGTATTTAATAGGCGGATGCAAAGAGCATCCTACACCTCATCCACCACCAAAGGTGGTCCCCCTTCCCCTCGAGGGGAAGGCTTAAATATTTTTTATGCGTTCTTGACGTACTTATCGATCCAAGCAAGGATTTCCTGACATCTTCTGTTACGGGATGTTGGCTTGCCGATGGAGCGCATCTTATGGCTGTAGCCGTGGAAGATAACAAGCTTTGTTTCAACGCCGTGCATCATAAGAGCTGTGTACATCTGAACAGCTTCCTGCATTGGGCAGCGGAAGTCTTCGCCGTACTGGAGGAAGAGAGTTGGAGTCTTTACATTTGGAGCGTACTTGAGAGGGGAAGCTCTCCATGTTTCTTCAAATGCATTCCAAGGTGTGCCGCCCATCTGAGCATTACAGAAGTTTGTAATGTCGGAGCAGCCGTACATTGTAATCCAGCTGGAGATGGAGCACTGTGGAACAGCAGCCTTGAAGCGGTCTGTGTGGCCGATTACCCAGTTGGACATATAGCCGCCGTAAGAGCCGCCGCCGATACCGAGACGGTCTGCGTCAAGGTCAGGATACTTTTCGATAACCTTGTCTGTGAATTCCATAATGTCCTGATAATCCCAGATGCCGTACTTGCCTGTGATGCAAGCGAAGTCATCGCCACGAGCGGAAGAGCCGCGTGGGTTGCAGTAGAATACGAAGTAGCCTTCGGAAGCAATCCACTGAAGGTCGAGCATAAGTTCACGGCCATAGTTAGCACGTGGACCGCCGTGTACTTCGATAAAGCCAGGATACTTCTTGCCAGGTTCATAGCCGTAAGGCTTGATTACCCAACCATCGATTTCGATGCCATCGGAGTTGACGAATGTAAGATATTCAGGCTTGTTCATTTCATAAGTTTCGTTGAACTTCTTGTTCATTGCTGTGATAGGGCGGAACTTCTTGCCTTCGATAGCATAGATTTCGCCTGGCTTGTTGTATTCAACGCCGACAGCAGCAATCTTGCCGTCCTGCATTGTGTAGGAAGCAATCTGGATTTCCTCGTCGGAAATACGTACAGGCTTATCATTTTCAAGAACGTAAAGACCTGTGCCGTGACGTCTTGTTTCGAGGAAGTAAAGCTTGTTTTCCTTAACCATGAAGGAAGAGCCGGAGCCGTTTACGCCGTCACAAACCATACCGAAGCCGAAATCGCCTTCAGGAATGTAAATCTGCTTGAGTTCCTTTGTAGCACGGTCGATCTTCCAGAGCTGAGAGCCTGCGATCTTGGAGAAATCAGCAACACGGCCTACGAAGTAGATAGCATCATCGGAAACTGCCATGCTCATAACAGAGTATGTGCCTTCTTCAAGATATGTTTCCTTAGCGCCTGTCTTGAGGTTGTAGCCGTAGATACCGTCTGTAAAGGATGTGGAGCCTGTGAGCATTTCGCCCGAATAGAAGAGCATCTTCTTGTCAGGGGAGAGAACAGCGTTGTCAGTAGAGAAGAGCTTATCTGTGATAGCCTTCAGCTTGCCTGTTGTGCGGTTGTACTTATAGAGACGGTTACGTGTGCCGTTGATATAGCCCATGCCGTCAAAACGGTAAGGGAATTCGCTTGCAACTTCGTAATCCTGTTCTTCCTTCCATTCAGCAAGCTTTTCATCACGCTTCTTGCCCTTGAGACCTGTGAGGTCTGGATAATAGTTGTCATAGACAGCGCGGATGAGGTAATCGTTGCGTTCAATCTTTGTAGCGGAAGCGCCGTTGAGTTCAAGACGGAATGCTTCTTCAGCTTCGCCGCCGTCGAGATTCATTTCATAGAAAACAGTAAGCTGTTCGCCCTTTGCCTTAAGCTTCTTGTCAGCTTCATTTCTGAGAGATGAGAAGAGGATAGTATTGGAGTTTACCCATGTGAAAGAGCCTTCTGTGCCGTGGTTTGTAAGCTTCTTTACCTTGCCTGTCTTGTAGTTTGTAAGATAGATTTTGGAAAGATAGCCGTTTGTCTTGTTGTCAGCAATTCTGACGAGGAATGCCACATTTTTGCCGTCTGGAGAGAACTGAGCGGAATGAGGCAGAAGCAGGTCTGTAAAGTCTTTATATGTATACTTTTTCATAGTTATCTCCTCCGTTATGCCTTGATGTACTTATAGAGCCACTGTGTGATTTCCTTGAGTCTTCTGAGGCGGTGCTTTGGCTTGCCGCTTCTGGAAAGCTCGTGGTTTTCGCCCTTGAAGAAGCAGATGCGTGTATCTACCTTGTTGTCAAGGAGAGCGCGGTACATCTGTTCAGCTTCAGGCTGAGTGCAGCGGTAATCCTGGAAGGAGTGGATGAACATTGTAGGTGTCTTTGCCTTGTAAACGTGCTTGAGTGGGGACTGAGAATAAACCTTTTCGAAGTTATCCCAGATGTCAGCCTGGATTTCACGAATACCTGTGCCAGGGATGTCGCCAACGAGATTGAAGTGACCCCATTCAGCAATAGAACGCTGGGAAGCAGCTGCTGCGAAGCGGTCTGTGTTGCCGATGATCCAGTTTGTCATAAAGCCGCCGTAAGAGCCGCCTGTTACACCAAGCTTCTTTTCGTCGATAGCAGGGTAAACCTTAAGACATTCGTCAACGAATTCCATAATGTCCTTATAATCGATATCGCCCCACTTGCCGCCGATTTCATAGAAATCACGGCCTCTGCCTGTGCCGCCGCGTGGGTTGCAGAACATTACGAAGCAGCCGTCACTTGCCATAAGCTGCATTTCGTGGAAGAAAGCAGGACCGAAGGAAGTGTGAGGACCGCCGTGGATTTCGAGGATTGCAGGATACTTCTTGTCAGGATTGAAATCCTTTGGCTTGAGTACCCAGCCGTCAATGCGGTAGCCGTCTGTATTAGTGAAGGAAACAGGTTCAGCATTAGCAACATATCTGCCGGAGAGAGCCTTTGTGTTGAAGCCGGACTTCTTCATTGGCTTCATATCCTTGAGAGCGTAAACTTCCTGAAGAGTTACGTCTGTCATACCTGTGCAGATAAACTTGCCGTCGTGGATATCGAAGGAATCGATAACGAGATTTGTATCTGTAAGCTTTGTGATTTCGCCGTTTTCAAGCTTGAAGATATGGCTGTTGTTGTCAAGAGTGCCGAGGAAGTAAAGCACATCGCCTACAACCTTTGTGCCGCGCATTGCGCCCATACGGCAGTCGGAGCCTACAGAGTTGCCGAAGTTGAGGTCATACTTGCCGAGATCAACAAGCTTGTTAAGCTTACCGTCAAAATCGATTTCATAGATGTCAGAGTATGTAAGTTCATACTTTTCCTTTGGCTGCCAGCCTGTGAAGATGATCTTATCGGAGAGAACTTCTGTCATGAAGCCGACTTCCATCTTGCCCGATTCGATAAGAGTCTTCATTTCCTTTGTTTCAAGGTCATAGAGATACATACCGTCACGGCGGATGTAGTTGAGCTTATTGAAGTTGTTGCCTGTGATAACAAGAGCCTTCTTGTCCTGTGTGAGCTTTACAGCAGATGTCTGGAAAGCCTTGTCAGTTACACGAACGAGAGCCTTTGTTCTGAGATTGTATGTGTAAACAACATTTCTCAGCTTGTTTGTGATGCCCATGCCGTTGAAACGCCATGGAAGTTCGTCAGCAACTGTGAAGTCCTTGAGGTCCTGCATATACTGACCGAGAACCTTCTTGCGTTCGTCTGGCTTGAGGCCTTCGAGCTCAGGACGTGCAAGGTCGTGCTTGACCATGAGAACGAGGTTTTCATTGTCGATAGGAGTTACAGACATTACCTTGAGAGGGAGTCTGAAAAGTTCGTTAGCTTCGCCGCCATTGATGTTGATAGCGTAGAAGATGCTGAGTTCTTCGCCATTAGCCAGAGCTTCCTTGTCTTCCTTTTCCTTAACGCGAGGGAAAACGATTGTATCGTTGCCCAGCCAGAAGAAGGAGCCTTCAGCGCCGCCGTCAGTCAGCTTCTTGAACTTCATTGTGGCAGAATCTGCAGTGTAGATATAGCGGCGGTAGCCGTTTTCCTTAAGCTCTGCCTTTGATTCGATGAGAGCGATGTTGTTTCCGTCAGGGGAATAGGAAAGACCGGATAAGAACTTATAAGTAGTTATGTCTTCCAGAAGGATTGGTTTCATTATCTTACCTCCGTAAATTAAATTTTTCGCTACCACTATTATACACTAAAGGTTATCAATTTGTCTACCATTATTATTGCATTTTCTATAAAAATCTGCTATTATATAGTGGAGATAATGTGGAAAAATCCTATAAATACCAATGCGCCTTCCAAAGTATTAAGCCTTCCCCTTGATTCGCACCCCAACAAGCAGGCTTGGCGGGGACCCCGTTCGGAAGGTGTCAGCGAAGCTGACGGATGAGGTGTAGACCGAAGGTCGTTTATAAAATCATACTTAAAAATATACAACACCAATCAGAAGGAGAATATATATGGAATATAAAGTAGGGGACAAGGTGCTGATGAAAAAGGCTCACCCTTGCGGAAATGCCGAGTTTATAATCGAGCGTGTCGGCATGGACTTCAAGTTGAAATGCACAAAATGCGAACACGTGGTAATGCTTCCCCGCCTCAAAGCCGAAAAAGGCATAAAGAAAATCATCGAATAACAAAATAAAAAGCCTCCCTTTGTGCAAGGGGAGGTGTCTTTTTGCAAAAAACACCGAGGGATTATATTTGGCTGGTGGATATTACTTCTCTTTACCAAAAAAATACTTGCATTTTTCTTCAATTCATTATATAATGTTGCGGTATGACTTTTATAATATTATATAACAAATAAAGGAGACAAATAATGGCAGAAACTTTCTGGGCGCTTGTGCCGGCGATACTCGCCATCGTGCTTGCGCTTGTAACAAAAGAAGTATATCTATCCCTGTTTGTCGGCATCATTTCGGGCGCACTTTTCTACACCAATTTCAATATTATCGAAACGATAACGACAACCTTCTCCATCATGGGAGAAAGAATCTACGGTGATGACGGCTGGAATGCCAACATCATCATTTTCCTCGTCCTTCTTGGCATTATGGTGGCTCTGCTCACCAAATCGGGCGCATCAAGAGCATACGGAAAATGGGCATCACAGAAAATCAGAAGCAGACGAAGCACAATGCTCTCAACAGTAGGCCTCGGTGCTCTCATCTTTGTTGACGACTATTTCAACTGTCTTACAGTAGGTGCAGTTATGGGACCTATCGTTGATAAGTTCAAGATTTCAAGAGCAAAGCTGGCATATCTCATCGATGCCACAGCAGCGCCTGTCTGCATCATCGCCCCTATTTCCAGCTGGGCGGCAGCAGTAAGCACACAGCTTCCTCCTGATTCGGCAATCGACGGCTTTATGCTCTTTATCAAGGCTATCCCTGCAAACTATTATGCGCTTCTCACTCTCGCAATGGTAATCTTCATCGCAGTGACAGGCTTTGACTATGGTCCTATGGCAAAGGCGGAAAAAACCTACAAGCCATCCATCAAAAAGGATGTTATGGAGGTCAAGGATAATTCCAAGGCAACTATCATGGACCTCATTCTTCCTATTCTCGCTCTCATCGTCCTCAGCGTCGGCAGTATGCTCTATACAGGCGGCTTCTTCGCAGGCAACGGCTTTGTGTCATCCTTTGCCGACTGTAATGCGGCGCAGAGCCTTGTAATGGGCGCATTTATGGCTCTCGTATTTACATTTGTCCTCTATGTACCTCGCAAAATCGTTACATACAAGGAATTCACAGAAAGCATTTCCGATGGCTTCAAGTCGATGACTTCCGCTGTCCTCATCCTTGTTTTCGCGTGGACACTTTCTGCAGTCTGCGGCGAAAGCTATCTCAATGCAGGTGGCTTTGTTGAAAGAATCATCGGCAATTCCTCCTTCGGTCTTGCGGTTATTCCTGCGATTTTCTTTGTTATCGCAATGTTCCAGGCATTTTCCACAGGCACATCGTGGGGCACATTCGCAATTCTCCTGCCAATCATTTTCACAGTATTCGGTGGCACAGAATCCAATCTTATGATCACATCGGTGGCATCGGTGCTTGCAGGTGCAGTCTGCGGTGACCACGTTTCGCCTATCTCCGATACCACAATTATGGCAAGTACAGGCGCCGAATGTGAGCATATCGACCACGTTTCCACACAGCTTCCTTATGCCGCTCCGGTTGCGGTTGCAAGCTTTATCGGCTACCTCGTGGCAGGCTTCACATCCAACTATATCCTCGGTCTTGGTATTTCCGCGGCAATTCTGTTTACATTCCTCCTGGTAATGAAGGCAAAAACAAAAGAGGCATAAATCCCACTCTTGTATGTTATGCCTCCCGTAATTAAGCCTCCCTTGCCTAAAGGGAGGGGGACCGCTTGCGGTGGAGGGATATAGTACGAAATTGCTAAGTATAAAAAACAACACCTCTGCATATGATATTCCCTTCACAACCTTGCCTCCCTCAGACGAGGGAGGTGGCACGCGAATGCGTGACGGAGGGAGAGAAAAACAGAAAATATTACAATAATAAAAAACAACACCTCTGCATACACAATATGCGGGGGTGTTTTTATGTTGTCACAAAGCTTTTTCAGCCTGCCAGCCGAGGTTATGACAGCGCTCGGCGTGATTTTAGGCTTTGCCCTGATGGGTGATCTTACAGCCGACGAGCAGAACAGCCTTGGCAATTTCCTTATGCTTATTTCCCAGATACTGGAAACGAATGCCACCCAGCGGCAGCTGCTTGAAGACAGACAAAGCTCACAACAGATGAATGAAATAATCGATAAACTCAATAACCTTCACTCCCGCCTGGAAAAACTGGAAGCAGATTTATATATATAAAATGATTTCCTGGCTCCCTCAGACGAGGGAGCTGGCAGCCGTAAGGCTGACTGAGGGAGTGAAAAATATTACCTGTAATCTGAAAATAAAAAAGGGGAGAGCATAACGCCCTCCCATAATATTTACATCATCATGAAAATGAAAAATCCAATCAAAAGACCGATAAATCCGCTTATGCGTGGGAAAATCTTGTCTATAACTTCGTAGCCTTTAGCCAGCTCACGTTCGGTCGGCACAGCGCTGTACATCTGCTCTGCACGTTCCTTGTCGATAGAATATTCGCGGATAATGCTCCAGCTGTTGGCAGAAAGCTTACCATCGTTTAGAGCATCGATAATTACAGACGTCTTGCCCGAAACACCCTTTGAAGATTTCGGACCAAGAACGATAAGTGTAAGAAGCCCGCCAATGATAAGCGACACGCCAAAACGTACATACGGCTGTGATTTTATAAAAATCAGTATGAAAAGCAGTGTCACACCAAGCTGAAACGCGAGATAAAATCCGATGTTTTTCAATAATTGTTTCATAAGCAGCTCCTTTCGATATATCATGTTTTTTTTATATTATATACGAAAAGAGCGCGTATGTCAATATACACGTCATTCTGAGCGAAGCGAAGAATTTTCTGATCCATCGCACAATCTATGTAGGGGGCGATGCCCTCATCGCCCCGAAATCGAACTAAACCCTACCCCATAAAATCTCCGTAAAGCGGTGTGCCAATGGCAAAACCGCCCGAAACGGCAATCGTCTGCCCTGTGATATAAGCCGAATCATCCGAGCCTAAAAAAGCCACAGCCTTTGCTATCTCTTCGGGCAAACCGATTCTGCCAAGGGGAATGTGCCGTAAAAATGCCGTGCGAAACTCATCATTGAGATTCTTTTCCACAGCATCAGTGCCGATCATTCCGGGCAGAATGGCGTTGCACCTGATACCCTTGCGCCCAAGCTGCACTGCCATCATTTTAGTCAGATGATTTATCGCCGCCTTGGCAGAGCCGTACCCAACCTGAGTTATATCGGGCACAGCACCGCCCACCGAGGAAATATTGACAATACTGCCGCCATTTTTCATAAGAGGAACAGCAAGCTGTGTCGTGACGAAAACACTGCGGAGATTTATCTCAAGAGTGTGAAGAAAATACTCCGCCCTTGTATTCATAATGTCTTTATCTTTGGTTCTGTCACTCGTGCCGAAATTGTTTACAAGAATATCAAGCCGTCCGCATTGACGAGCGATTTCATCCATCATAGTCTGATAACTGTCAGGCTGTGAGGCATCGTTGAATACAGGGCGCACATCAAACCCCATTTTCTGTAAATTATCACATTCGGAACGAGCCGTATCCATATTTCTTGCGCCCATAAAAACCAGAGCGCCTCTCTGGGCATATTCAACAGCGCAGGCATATCCGATACCTCTTGTTGCGGCGGTCACAAGCACTATTTTATCCTTCATTTTTATCTTCCTTTCTGTTGTGAACTTTTGGCAGAAGCATAACTGCGATGATACCGCAGATTACGCATATAAGCTCGGTGTAAGACAATACACCCATAGCACTGATTGCGGCAAGTTTTCCATCAATTCCCAGCGAGATATCGCTTGAAACGGCATTTGTAAAAAGCGGAACAAAAACAGCTACGCCGAATGGAGCTGATAAATCGCGGAACAATCCGTAAGTCCCGGTAGCCGCGCCTGCCGAAGAAGGAGGAAGGTCTGAAAGAGCCACCTTCATCAGCCCTGTTGCATTTCCACCTAAGCCAATGCCAAGCAATCCCAATGAAATAACTATCTGTAAAGCAGATGAACTTGCGGTGAAAGTGCTGTTCATCAGACAGCTCAGAGCCGTCAGCACAAGAGAAAAGGTCAGCACATACTTCGGCTCATAGCGGTCGGTCAGCGCGCCTGATAAAACCGAGCCGATACTCATTCCGATATACATAACCGAAATCGCAATACCTGAAACGAGACTTTCGTCAGGATTTATATAGCTCATAAAAACGATGGTGTTGGTCATATTTGCCTGCATCAGCCCCTGGGTGAGAAAGAGGGTAACTGCCGAAAGAATAAAACTTTTCCGCCTTATGAATCCAAAGGGAAGAATGGGATTTTCCGCCTTCCGCTCGGTCACAATAAGTGCGGCAAAACACAGCACAGCCCCAATGGCAACGGCTATAAACTGCAGCGATGTCCAGCCGAAATTCTGCCCGAAAGAGGGGATGCAAAGGATAAGAGTGAAAAAGGAAAATACCCATAAAGCACCCGCTTTGTCAAAATCTTTCAGAACATCCCTGCGAGCAGCAGCCTGCTCTTTGAACAAAAGACAAAGCAAAAGCACCGCAATACAAAGTCCTGTGCACAGCCACATCATACTTCTCCATCCGGAAGATGCCACGATAAGCTGGCCGAGAACAGGACCGAAAACCACCGAAATACTCGATATAAGCATGTAAAGGGCAAATCCTTTACCCGTCTTTTCCTGTGGGAATTCGGTGACTATATATCCGATGACAGCAGGCGCTATCGCCGCCATTCCCATACCAACGATAAAACGGGCAGCAAGCATGGCAAAAAGGGAAGAAGCAAGAGCAGAAAGCAGGTTGCCGAGGGTGAAAAATCCAAGCCCTGCAAGCAGTCCGCGCCGCCTTCCTACAGCATCGCCAAGTCTGCCGAGCACGGGAGCAAAAGCGGCAGACGATGCCGCCTGAGCAAGAGCCGTCCAGGTGGTATTGTTATATGCAATTCCGATATCATTTACAAAGCTTGGCCCAAGCACTGCGGAAAATCCGCCGACAGCGCCAACAAGAAAAGCGGCAAGTCCGTATGGCGCAAAGCCCCTCATATAATCCTTCATAAAACATCCTCCGTAGATGTAATAGCCATATTATCCGTCCTGTTTTGCATATTTATACGTGAATATTGCAGAAAAAATGGCAGATAATAATAAAAAAGGAGGTAAAACAATGATTGAAAAGGATACGATAAGACTGCTTCGCGAGTGTGATGCAGGCACAAAAATGGGTATTGAATCGATAACGCAGGTCATTGACCGTGTGGAAAATCATACATTCAGAGATACGCTCAGTAAGTGCTGTAACGAGCATAAACTGCTTGAAAATGAGATAAACGGTCAGCTCGACCGCTTTATGGACGAGGGAAAAGAGCCAAATCCCATGGCAAAAAGTATGTCGTGGATTAAGACGAATATGAAACTCGCCATGAATGATTCGGACAAAACTGTGGCGTGGCTTATGACAGACGGCTGTAATATGGGGGTAAAATCCCTCAATAAATACCTTAACGAATTCAAGGCGGCTGACGAAAAATCCAAGGATATTGCAAAAAAGCTCATAAATCTCGAACAAAAGCTGTCGGAAGACATAAGACAATATTTATAATTCTTAAAAAGCCTCTTTTATTCAAAAACAGAGGCTTTTTTATTATTTTAAGACAAATAATCAGTATAATTACGCATAATTTAACTTTGTACTCATATAAAGTGTTAATAATGCATACTGTCGTGTCAAAAAAATAACTTCTAATTTACAAACTGTACACAATTTTTATTGTACAAACTGTTGCAAAAAATGTAAAATTAAGGTATGATATAAGAATCACACAATATACGGAGGAAATAACTTGAATATCAAATCTTTGTTTGCTGCCAAGGATATGACTCAGGGCGCTCCATGGCAGAGAATTGCAGAATTCTCTGTGCCAATGCTCCTCGGCAATATCGCTCAGCAGCTTTATAACACAGCAGACTCCATCGTTGTAGGCCGTTATGTCGGTGACAACGCCCTCGCCGCTGTAGGCTCCGCAAGCCCTATTCTCAATCTTCTTCTCGCTCTTTTTGTCGGTATTTCCACAGGCGCAGGTATCGTAGTATCCCAGAACTTCGGTGCGAGAAACCGCGAAGGTCTTACAAAGAGCATCGGCAACTGTATCGCCCTTTCTCTCATTGCATCCATCATCATCATGATCGTTGGTCCTATGGTTTCCATGCCGCTGCTTACGCTTCTCGGCACACCTGAATCGATCATTCAGTGGTGCGCAAACTATCTCAACATCTACTTCATTGGTATTATCGGCTTTTTCTTCTATAATATGCTGTCCGGTATCCTGAGAGGTATGGGTGACTCTGTTTCGGCTCTCGCTTATCTCTGCCTTGCAGCCGTTCTCAATGTAATCCTCGACATCTGGTTTGTTGCAGGTCTTGGTATGGGCGTTCCTGGCGTATCTCTCGCAACAGTAATCGCACAGGGTATTTCGGCAATTTTCTGTTTCAGAAAGCTGAAAAGCATGAGCGAACATTTCGACCTTACATTCAAGAGCTGCAAGTTCATTCCAAAGGTTGCAATGCGCATCCTCAAAATCGGTATCCCATCGGGTATCACACAGGCTATCATGGCAACAGCAGGTATGGTTGTTCTCAACCTCACAAATGCAATGGGCGAAATGGTTATCGCATGTAACGTTGTTATCATGCGTGTCGACGGCTTTGCAATGATGCCAAATATGTCCTTCGGTCAGGCAATGAGCGTATTCACAGGGCAGAATGTTGGCGCAGGCAAGTATGACAGAGTAAAGCTTGGCACAAAGCAGGGCACACTTATGGCTGTCGGCTTCTCCACACTTATCACACTTTGCATCCTTCTCTTCGGTCACCTTCTCATCGGTATGTTCACAACAACTGAAGCTCTCATCGACCTCGCTGTAAGAATGCTCCGCGTTATGGCAATCGGCTATATCTGCGTAGCTGTCACACAGTGCTTCGGCGGTGTTATGCGTGGCGCAGGTGATACAGTCACACCAATGTGGGTGTCCATCATCTCCACAATCATTCTCCGAATCCCAACAGCTTACATAATCGCTTACTTCACAAGAAGCGCAGAATTCCCTCACGGCAATCCGCTCGCACTCTATGCATCCCTCATGGTATCATGGACTCTCGGCGCGCTCATTTCCGCAGTTGTATTTAAACTCGGCAAGTGGAAGAAGAAAATGATGAATCGCGACAACGTAAACGCATTCTAATTAAAAAGAACAAAGGCACACCGTTAAGGCTGTGCCTTTTCTTGTATAATTACGGGATATATGGTATAATAAAGAAAAAATACTGACGAGGAAAAAATGACAGACAAGGAAACTTTATGGGATAACCGCCTTAAAATAAATACAAGCGGCAGGGATGAGGAAAATGCCGATGACTACCGCTTTCCATATGAGCCGACACCGTATTGTGTGCTTGAGCGCCTTGCAGAGAGCGGATTTATCGGCGAAAATGATACCGTGCTCGATTATGGCTGCGGAAAGGGGAGGGTGGATTTCTTCCTCGCCCATAAATGTAATGCAAATACAATAGGTATTGAATACGATGAGCGTATTTATAAAATCGCGGTGGAAAATCAAAAGGCTTCTGCTTCAAAGTCTCAGTTTGTCCTTGCCAATGCCGAAAAATATGAAGTACCCCATAACGTCAACCGCTGCTATTTCTTCAATCCGTTTTCGGTGGAGATACTCCATAAAACAATGGCAAGAATCATCGAGTCTTACTATGAAAATTCAAGGGAAATAATGCTGTTTTTCTATTATCCGTCGGACGAATATATCTCATATCTTATGACGGTAAATGAGCTGGAGTTTTATGACGAAATCGATTGCTCCGACCTGTTTGAAAATGACTCCCGCGAGCGAATTATGATTTTCACATTGCCATATGATGAAATGTAGAATAACAGAACTGCCTTGCAAAAGGCAGTTTTTTGTTGCAAAAATATTCATAGTATGGTATAATTACAAAGTGAATAATTAACTACATTAACAATTCCGAAAGAGGAAACAACAATGGCAACTCAGATCAAAGACTTTACAAAAGGCAATATCTCAAAACAGCTTGTGATATTCGCGTGGCCGCTGTTTCTGTCCAACTTACTTCAGGTCGTCTACAATATGGTGGATATGGTAGTAGTAGGTCAGGTTTTGGGCAAGGCAGGGCTTTCAGCGGTGGCTGTCGGCGGCGACATCACCCACTTTTTAACCTTTATTGCAATGGGCTTTTCAAGCGCAGGACAGGTCATCATCGCCCGCTACATAGGCTCAAAGCAGAATGACAAAATCGCAAAATTCGTCGGCACAATGTGCTCATTCCTTATGGTTTGCGCCATAATTTTAAGCGTAGTTGGTCTTATCTTCCAGAATACCATCCTGGCATGGATGAACACACCGGAAGAAGCCTTCGCAGGTGCAGTCGGCTATTCCACAATCAGTATGGCAGGCCTTGTATTCGTGTACGGCTATAATATGGTCAGCGCAATCCTCCGCGGCATGGGCGATTCCAAGCATCCGTTCATATTCGTCTCCATGGCGGCTGTTATGAATCTCATCCTCGATATCGTCCTCGTTGCATATATGGATATGGGTGCGGCAGGTGCGGCTCTCGCAACAATATTCTCTCAGGCGGTCAGCTTTATCGCCTGCGCAGTATTCCTTATGAAAAACCGTAAAAGCTTCAGCTTAGAGGCAAAATTATCCGATTTCACACACTGGAACGGCGAAATGCTTTCCGACCTTGTAAAGTTAGGCGTTCCAATGGCAATCAAGTCGGCATCAATTCAGGTCTCCAAGCTTTTCGTCAACTCGTGGATCAATTCCTACGGCGTTGCAGTTTCGGCATTCGCAGGCATCGCAAACAAGCTGGCAAGCGTGGCAAACCTCGTCTCCAATGCAATGAACACAGCAGGCTCCACAATGGTGGGACAGAATATCGCCGCAGGCGAATTCGACCGCGTAAAGAAGGTGCTTAAAAGCCTGGGTGTCATCACGATTTCCATCGGTACAATTATTTCCGCCTTCGTATGCCTCTTCCCGCAGCAGGTGTTCGGCATATTCACAAGCGACGAAGCTGTTCTCGCCATCGTCGATGGCTATCTGCCTATCGCAGTGCTGCTCTTCTACGGCGCGGCGCTGAGAGCAATTATGAATGCCCTCATCAACGGCTCGGGCGACCATAAGATGAACTTCGCAAC
>JAZUBN010000013.1:0-34850 GCA_045638565.1 Oscillospiraceae bacterium
CGCAAAAACGGTGACTACTCATCCACCGCTAACGCGGTCCCCCTTCTCTCACAAGAGAAGGCTGAAAAAAAGACAGCACAAAAATGTGCTGTCTCAGCTTTACTTTCTTTCGCGGGATGCCTTGATAAATTGAGCGCGGGAAGTTCTCAGCTCTTCGAGAGCCTTTGCGATAGCTTCCTCTGTTCTCTTCATTGCGTCGTCGCAGTATTCACTTGCAGCACGCATAAGCTCCTTGCTGTTCTTTTCAGCAGTAAGGATCATATCGTTGGCCTTTTTTCTTGCCTCTGCAGTGATATCATTTTCATTTACACATCTCTTGGCATATTCTTCAGCCTGCTTTTTGATAGCTTCAGCTTCACGCTTGCCGCTTTCGATGTAGTTGTTGCGCTTTTCAACGATTTCCTTTGACATCTTGATTTCGTTAGGGAAACCGGCTCTGATTTCATCGAGAATATCAAGAGCCTTGTCTCTGTCGATGATGCACTTGTCAGCTGTCAGCGGCACAGCCTTTGCTTCGTCAATTATTTCCCAGAGATTATTGATAAGCTGCTCAATTGTATGTTCATTCATTGTTATCCCCTCCTGTATAATGGTATATAAGACCGACTGCTTCTTCCGGCACAAGCGACGATATATCTTCTCCCTTTTCCAGCTTTTCACGGATAAGCGTGGAACTTACATTCTGCAGATCAGGATCTGTTATGAGAAGAAGTGTATCAACGCCCGAATGTTCTTTATTGAAGTCGGCATGTTCTTTTTCGTAGATAAAATCTTTTTCGCTTCTTATTCCCTTTACAACGGCATCGGCATTCTTCAGCTGAATATATTCATACATCCAGCCTGTGAAGCTTTCGACGATGACATTCGGGACATCTTTAAGCGAAGCGCGCAGCATTTCTTCACGCTGTTCAATCGTGAAGGTATACTGCTTGTTTTCATTGATAAGACAGGCCGCATAGACTGTATCAAATGCCTTTGCCGCCCTTTTTATCAGATCAATATGCCCCTTTGACACAGGGTCAAAGCTGCCGGGAACTATTGCAGTTTTCAATATAACCGCCTCCCTGGCACTACTCACCTTTAGTGATGGTAGTGATTCGTGTTGAGCCGTAATCGTAGCTCTTTACTACTCTGTAAGGTGCAGGAAGCTCCTGTGCATTCCAGTCCTTACCGCTCTCACATAATATTATACCACCATCCTGCAATATGTCAACATTTACGATGATATTTATCGCTTCATCCATCAGTCCTGCAGCATAAGGCGGATCGAGGAAAATAAGGCCGAAGCTGTTTTTGCCCGCAGTTTTAAGGAAGGAAAGTCCGTCGCGGTTATATACCTTTGCCTCATTCTGCGCCTTGCATTTTTCGATGTTCTTTCCTATTGCCATAAGCGCCTTTTTGTCTGTATCACAGAAGACACAGCTTTCAGCGCCGCGGGAAAGAGCCTCAAGCCCCATCTGTCCCGAGCCTGCAAAAAGGTCAAGGACACGTCTGCCTTCGATATCAAACTGGATGATGTTGAAAACAGATTCCTTTATCTTGCCTGTTGTCGGTCTTGTATTGAGGCCTGTCGGAGTTTCAAGCACTCTGCCTCTGTATTTGCCTGTAATAATTTTCATTGTAAAAAATCCTTCTGTATATGCAAAATAACGCCCCTTTTCAGCGGCGTTATTTTTAAGTTTTTAAGCTCGATTATTCACCGAAATTGGAAATGATGAGAGCGCAGAGAGCCTTTACAGCTTCTTCTTCGTCGCTGCCTTCAGCAGAAATAACGATATTGCTGCCCTTCTTGATGCCGAGGGACAAAACACCGAGCAAGCTCTTTGCGTTAACCTTTCTTTCTTCCTTTTCAACCATGATTGTGCTCTTGAATTCATTAGCCTTCTGGATGAAGAATGTAGCTGGACGAGCATAAAGACCAACCTGGTTAGTTACAACGATCTCTTTAGAAAACATAAAATAAACCTCCCCGTAATGGTGGAAAATAAAAATTCTTTTTTATAATACAGACATTTTATCAAATATTTCTATAAGTGTCAAGCGAAAAACACACAAATCGTAATTTTTACATGGATTTTACATAAAATTGACACTTGATAAGGTGTTTTCCACCCTCTACACAATATTTACAATTGTAACACCTGCTTCGCCTTCGCCGAATGTGCCAAGACGGAAGGAACGGATGTGCTTCATATTCTTGAGCTCACCGTGCACAACACTTCTGAGCACCCCTGTGCCCTTACCGTGAATGATAGTGACATAAGGGATTTTTGCGCGGATGGCTGTATCCATAAATACCGCCAGCTCAGCAAGAGCTTCATCGGCTGTCTTGCCTCGTAAATCAAGCTCGGTCTTGCCTGTGACAGTTGCTCTCGGCACCTGAACAGAGCTTACAAGCTTCTGCTGAGGAGCCTTTTCTGTTGTCAGCTCAACTTCATCAAGCTTTGCTGTAACCTTCATTGCGCCGACCTGAATCATGATTTTGCCGTCCTTCGGCTCACCGACAACAACGCCCTTGATGCCCGATGTGACCACCTTGACGTTATCACCCTTGACGATAGGTCTGTCAGGCTTTTCAGCCTTCTTGCGGATGACCTCTGTATTCAGCTTGCTTTCTTCCTCGTTGAACTTGCCGCGCATAGCCGCTCTGACTTCGGAAACATTATTGACAGCGCTGCTTTCGATTTTCTTGCGGAGCTTCTTGATTTCATCAAAGGACTCTTCGGCTGTGCGTCTCGCACGTGTGAGGATTTCCTGAGCTTCTTTCTTAGCGCCTGCAAGCAGTCTTTCACGCTCGGCTTCTATGCCCTGAAGTCTTGCCTGAGCACGGAAGCTCTTTTCTTCCGCTTCGGCACGAGCCTTTTCAGCTCTTTCGATATTGCCTTCGAGAGCCTGACGCTTTTCTTCAAGACGTGTGATGACCTCTTCAAACTTCTGATTCTGGGAATTGATTTTCAGCTTTGCCTGCTCTACGATATGGACAGGAAGACCAAGCTTTTCGGAAATTGCAAAGGCATTACTCTTGCCCGGAATACCGAAAAGCAATTTATATGTCGGCTTGAGAGTTGCCACATCGAATTCACAGGAGGCGTTTTCAACGCCCGGTGTTTCGAGTGCATAGATTTTAAGTTCAGCGTAGTGGGTTGTGGCGATAACGCGTGCGCCCAGTGCGCGTAAATATTCGATGATTGCAATGGCAAGCGCCGCACCTTCAACAGGGTCGGTACCTGCGCCGAGTTCGTCGGTTAAAACAAGGCTGTCGCTGTCTGCCTCTTCGAGGATATTTACAATAGTTCTCATGTGAGATGAGAAGGTGGAAGGCGACTGCTCAATGCTCTGTTCGTCGCCGATATCGGCATAAATGCTCTTTGCGATGGCAATCACACTGCCTTCAGCGGCAGGGATGAACATACCGCACTGAGCCATAGCTGTCAGCAGACCGAGAGTCTTGATACTTACAGTCTTACCGCCGGTGTTAGGACCTGTGATGATAACTGTATCGTGTTCACCGCCGATTGTGATGGTGACAGGAACAGCTGTCTTTCTGTCAAGAAGCGGATGCTTTGCATTGATGATTTTAGTTTCGCCCTTTTCGATCATACGAGGACGATTTGCATACATTTTATAAGCAAGGCTGCCCTTTGCGAAGATGAAATCCAGCTCACAGAGAATCTGGTAATCGTCCATGATGTTCACGCCGAACTGGGCAACATCGGCAGAAAGCTCATAGAGGATTCGCTCCATCTCCTTCTTTTCAGCCGAGGCAAGAGCCTTGATTTCGTTGTTGATTTCAACAACAGACAGCGGCTCGATAAAGAGGGTTGCGCCCGATGAGCTCATATCGTGAACAAGACCTGGGAAAGAGCCCTTGTATTCGCTCTTGATAGGCACAACATAGCGGTCAGAGCGAATAGTTACGATATTTTCCTGCAGCATTTTGGAATATGCCGAAGATGTGATAATCTTATTGAGCACATCCTTTACTTTTGCGGCATGGCGGCGCATTGTGCGGCGGATGTCGAAAAGCTCGCTGGAAGCATTGTCCGACATTTCCTCTTCGCTGATGATGGCGTTGTTGATTTTATCTTCAAGGAAGCGATTGCCCTGCAGACGTGTGAAATAGCCGTCGAGGCAGGTGTCGCCTATCTTGTTGTTTTCCATGTACTTTTTGCAGCCGCGGGCGCAGGAAAGAAGCTGTGCCACATGGAGAAGCTCTCTGTGGTTGAGAAGACCGCCCATTTCGGCGCGTTTTACAGTATCATAGATGTCGGAAATGCCTGCAAAGTATGGTCTGCCATATGCGCCCATAAGACGTACAGCGGCATCGACCTGTTCGAGAAGTCGGTTGCATTCATAAAGGCTTGGACTTGGCTCCAGCTCACGTGCCATAGCCTTGGCCTTCTGCGATACCGCTTCATTCGCCAGCATTTCAAGAATTTTATTAAGCTCTATTGTATTAAGTGATTTTTTCTGTAATTCTGTCATAATTTTATACCAAAATATATAGAATGAGTTGCGCACAGCGCATGAGTTGGCTGACGCCATGAATTGTCTTGCGACATGAATTGTTTCTCCGAAACATTGATGTGTGCTTCGCACGATTCAATAGGCGGTACGTCATAAATGCCGTACCCTACACTTTATTTGTCATAGCCTGTATTGTAAGGGCGGCGGTTCCATCCCCGCCCGTTTATTCAATCCGTCGGAGACACCGCAATTTTTCATTATTCATTATTCATTATTCATTATTCATTTATTTCAGCTGACGAGCAATGCTCGCCCCTACAAAACCAAATGAATCCGTCCCCTACATCTCCTCTAAACTCTGATAGAAGCTCAGAGTTTTCGGTTTATACTCGATTTTATCCAGCATATAGCCTTCGCAGAAACGGGAGAGCATATCTTCGTCATCCTTTTCTATCTTAAAGGACAGCATTTTCTTAAGGTCAGCATTCACTATAAAGTTCACAGCCGACAGGGCATTACGTGATAGAAGCACGCCGCGTTTGAAGATATTCCTCGGTGAAAGCGCCCCGTCTTCAAGACTTATAGCCGTCATTTCCCTTGTAAGAGGCTCATCGGATGTGAGCTGAGGAGAATATCCCCAGAAGCAGGAGCATTTCAGCTCGAATGCCGACTTTATCCTCTGCATTGTGTGGATATCATTGTCGATGGCGTAAAATGAATTGAGCATCAGCCTGAGAAGGCTGTCGTCTGCCGTTTCATTCTCCATTTCCATGGCGGCTATCTCACAAAAATATGAAGCGAGAGCGATTTTTACAATGTCCATATCCTTCATCAGAAATTGGGTGATAACATCGGCCTCGTCTATCTTATATTTGCCGTTCATCTCAAAAAGCTGGAAGGAGCAGTATGTAAAGGGCTGGACTGCGGCTGTAAGACGGGAGCCTTTTCGTCTTGCTCCCTGAGCCTTTGCCGAAATCTTGCCCATATTATCTGTCAGGATGGTGACTATCTTATCGGAGTCCTTGTAGTCGACAGTTTTTATTATTATGCCTTTAACTTCCAGATTCATGCCTTTCTCCGTCCCGTCTGCGACAGTATTCAAGATAATCGGCTATCCTGCCGCTTTTCTGAAACTTCTTCCACGCTTTATCCATAAAATACCACCTTTTGAATGAATTGCTGATGCCATACAATATAAACTGGAAAACTTACGATTTAATCAAGGTTTCCCCAGAAATGTAACCTTTCCTCCCTGTCCATATGTGAGGAACGAACACACAAGGGGTGCCAGGGGTGTCCCCTGGTCACCGTGATCAAACTGCGTGACCAGTTTGCACTTTTTCGTTCTTTTGTGCGGACAAAAGAACCTGCCAGCGGCAGTTCCGCGACTTTAGTCGTGGCGAGAAAGATTACGATTTAATCAAGACTTTACTCTGTAAAACGGATTTAAACCACTAACACTACAAAATGTGACTTTCTGTTTTCAATTCTCAACTTCACATCATCCCTCTTCCATTTTATCAATATCTATGATACAATATTATAAAACAATATAACCACAACAGGAGGTACCCTATGCGAGTTACAGCCGATAAGAAAGTTGACATTCTGGATAAAAACAACGTCCCATCCTTTTACTGCAAGGACGGTGATACTGTAGTTTTTGAAACAAGCGACTGCTTTGACAGCACAATCCATTACGACGGCTCTGTCCATCAGGATGTGCCGTTTATGCATAACCCTGCCACAGGCCCTGTGTATATCGAAGGCGCAGAAGCAGGCGATACCCTCTGCGTTGAAATTGTAAAAATCAAGACCAACGATTATGGCATTGTTGGTACAGCCTTTGGCTCGGGCGGCTTTGCTCATGTGGATAAGAAATTCTCGGCAGGTGTTTTCGATATCAGGGACGGCTATTGCCATTTCCACGGCAGAAAGCTTGAGCTCAATCCTATGATTGGCGTTATCGGTGTTGCACCTGAGGGTGATGGCGTCCTCACTGTCAGCGCAGGCTCCCACGGCGGCAATATGGACTGCACACAGGTCAAGGAAGGCGCAAAGCTTTATTTCCCTGTGGCTGTCGATGGCGCACTTTTTGCAACAGGCGATTTGCATATCGTTATGGGCGATGGCGAAGTCGTCGGCTATGGCGTTGAAGCAGGCGGCGAAGTGACAGTCAAGTTTGACGTCATCAAGGGCGAAAAGGTCAATAATCCGATAATCCATGTTGACAACAAGGTTATGGTGGTGGCATCTGCTGAAAATCTCGATAAGGCTGCCGATATGGCGGTAAGCGATATGCACAAGCTGCTTATGAAGGGCGGCTGGAGCGACGAGGAAGCAGGTATGCTTATGAGCCTCAAGTGCGACCTTGTCATCTGCCAGATTGTAAACCCTGTAAAGACAGTCCGCGCCGTTGTAAGTGCAGACTTGATGAAAAAGTAGGGGCAAAATATGAATTACACGGTAGTTGACATAGAAAACTGGTCACGCGCCAGCCTTTTTAACTTCTATATCGGCAAACTGAGGGTCGTTATGAGCCTTACTGTCGATATCGATGTTACACATCTTCTCGATTACGTCCACAAAAACGGCCTCAGATTTTATCCTGCCATGATATGGGCGGTGTCAAAGGTGGCAAATTCCCACGATGAATTCAAGTATGGCTGGAAGGATGATGCCCTTGTAAAATGGGATTATATCTTCCCGTCATACGCCAATTTCAATAAGTCGGACGAAACCTTCACCAAGTATCCCACAGAATATCGGGAAAATCTTGAAGATTTCCACAGCCTGTATATAGCTGACCGCGAAAAATACAAAGATGCCCGCGGACTTCAGAAAAGTGTGCCGAATGCCTTCGATGTGTCCTGTCTGCCGTGGGTTAATTACAGACATTTCGACGTCCATGTTTTTGACGAGGGCAAGTTTATCGCCCCTGTTGTGACATGGGGCAAATATGAGCAGAAGGACGGCAGATTCATTATGCCGCTTTCTGTGAATATCCACCACGCCGTATGTGACGGCTTCCATCTTTCAAGATTTTTTAATGAAGTCCAGCAGCTCATCGATTCATTGTAGAGGTATATCATGAAACAGACAGAAATACTTGTAAAATCCACCATTGATGGCACAATGCAGCCGTCTTTATTCTATAAATCTCCAAACGAAAACCGCCCTCTCCTCGTAGGGCTTCACACATGGAGCTATGACCGCTTCAATCAGATTGAAAATATGCTCCCTTATGCCGAAAAATATGACTTCAATCTGCTCCTGCCTGAATTCCGCGGCCCTAATCTCAAAACCAACCCTATCTGCACCCAGGCCTGCGGCTCACGCCTTGCAAGACAGGATGTAAAGGATGCCATCGATGCCGTTATCGATGAAGTCGATAATGATAATATCTTCCTACTCGGTCTTTCGGGCGGCGGACATATGGCGCTTATGATGGCAGGCTTCATCCCTCACTATTTCAAGGCGATAGGCTCCTATGTGCCGATTACTGACCTTAAAAAGTGGAATGAGCAGAATCCTGACTATTCGGAAAATCTTATGGCTTGCTGTGTCAGCGAAGAGGAGATGGCAGACCGCTCGCCGATGAGTTATATTGATACAATCGCAAAGGCCAACATCAAGATTTTCCATGGTAAGTTTGACCCTGTCGTGCCTGTCTGCCAGAGCCTTGAGCTGTTTGACGAGATGATGAAAAAACATCCTCAGTCGAGAGTTTTCCTCGATATCTTCGACGGCGGACACGAAATTGATATGGAGCAGGCTATGTATTGGCTGCTTTCCCAGTATAACGGCGCAAAAAAGAACAAAGTAACAGGATAATTTACAAAATACACTTGATATTCTGCGCAAAATGCGGTATTATAATAGATAGTCATTCTGACTTTGCCGACCGCACATCACTGCGGTCATAACATAAAATCCAAGGAGGCTATTATGACTTCAGCTGAAATTATGCGCGAATCTATTATGCTGTTTTTCCACAGCGGTACAGTATTCTCATTTGCGCTTTCGACTGTTCTTGTAGGTGCAGCACTTATTTTCTTTATGCCGGACTATCTCACAAAGGGACAGAAGTCCACACTCAAGACACTTTCCATCGTGTTCACACCTTATGTGATTTACATTATCTATGTGATCATCCGTAACGGCGGTGTCCTGACAATTTATTAAGATTATCTGAAAACTCTCCTTCGGGAGAGTTTTTTGTTTATCAGCAGCATACACTTGCATATTGTTCTGCAATATTATATAATATATCCATCAAATCAAAGGAGAATCCTATGAATACAATCAAGCTTGAAGGCAATGTGAAAATGGTGGCTCACCGCGGCTTAAGCGGCATCGAGCGTGAAAATACAAATCCTGCCTTTGTTGCGGCAGGCAACCGCTCCTATTGGGGCATCGAAACCGACGTGCATAAGACTTCTGACGGTCAGTTCATCATCATCCACGACGAAACAACAGAGCGCGTCACAGACGGCAGAATCAATATCAATGTGGAGGAAAATCCATACGATATGGTGAAGGACATAGTCCTTCCGGATAAGGATGGAAGCCTCAACCGTCAGGATATTCGCATTCCGCTTCTTATCGATTACATCAGAATCTGCAAGAAGTATGAAAAAATCGCTGTCCTTGAACTGAAGAATCCTTTCGCAGACGAGGATATTGCAAAGATAGTTGATATTATCAAGGCGGAAAATTATCTGGAAAATGTCACATTCATTTCCTTCGATTTCAATAACTGCGCAGTTTTGCGTAAAATGCTGCCTGAGCAGAGCATTCAGTGGCTGACACACAAGGAAATCGATGAAGCGGCAATAAATAATATCCTTGAGCACAAGCTGGATATCGATGCTCATTATAAGCTTCTCAGCCGTGAGCTTATCGAAAAGCTCCATAGCCATAATATCGTTGTCAACTGCTGGACAGTGGACGATAAGGAAATGGCAGAAAAGCTCATCGAATGGGGCGTAGATATCATCACATCCAATATATTGGAGTAAACTCTGCCCATTTTCAGCCTTCCCCTTGAGGGGAAGGGGGACCGCGTCAGCGGTGGATGAGGTGTAGCCCAACGGGCGTTTTATTTAATCAATCACATAAAAAAGCGGCCCGATTTCGGACCGCTTTTCCTTATTACTTATGATTTTCCATATATTCCTTGATGACTTCCATAATGATAGGAGAGCAGCAGGATTTTCTTGGGCTGAGCTCCTGGCATCTGCCGTTTGTGCAGGCGCCTGTCATCTTTCTGATATCGGCAAGAGTTCTTGCGCCATTGTCCATAGCTTCAACAATCTGTCCCTTTGTAACATTCGAGCAATAGCATACGATTTCGTGGTTTTCCATAATTGTCACCCCCATAAAGTTTTATTGATTCAATTATAACTGCGAATATCGCAAAAGTCAATAAAAAAGCGGTCTTCAGAGCACAAGACCGCCTTTCTTATTTTATATGGAAGCTAAGAAAGTTTTTCTGTTGAGTGGAGAGTATGAAGCCTGCTGCCGCCTGCACCATCGCGATATAATATGTGCTGACGGGTAAAAGGCGAGATGTAATATTTGCCGTTGAAGTCATCTCCTGTCAACTGCGAGGTCAGATATAAAACACCATCGCCATTGAGAATAGCAACCTCAACGGGAATAAAATACTGTAAAGAAAAGGACTTGCTTTCTTTGTCAGACCGATAAATATACATATCATCCCCATAAAGTACCCCTGTACCTCTGTCGGGAAGAAAAAATCCGCTCGGATCAACTGGAAACCTGAATGCCAGTATATACAGCACAAATCCCGCCGCAAGAAGTATCAAAAATGAAACTATAATTTTCTTGCCGATATATTTCGTCATCTATTCCACCGCCTTTTCTGTTTTGTAAAGCGTATAAACTCTGCTTGATAATCCATATCGTGCTATTATGTATTCATTTGTAAATGGTGAAATATAATATTTTTCCGCAAAGTTTTTAACAACATTATTCTTGTCTTCAGTGTAAGGAAGCCATATTTCGTCATTTTCAAGAACCATACCGGCATTTACAGGAATAAAATAGAACGGTGTGAAACAAGAAGCATTAGAGTCAGGTTTATAATAGTGTAAAGTGTCTTCTCGCAATATGACAACACCTGTTACATCGTAAATAACACAAGTTTTAGGATCTGGCATTTTTGTCATAGACAGCATATATAATACAAATCCGAAAACTAAAATTATAACCGCCGAGTAAATAATTTTCTTACCAATATATTTCGTCATCTATTCCACCGCCCTAATCATAAATAAGCGCTTCGATTTGCGCCTGCTGTGTCTCATCAAGATGTGCCACAAAAGCTGTAATGCTGTAAAGATGAAAAGTATGATACCTGTAGAAAAATGCGCCATGAGTGCGTGAGTAGATCAGCCCATCTATGGATTTTCCATTTTTTAGATTTATTGTAATATCTGTGCCGGAATAATTTTCATCATTATAGCCCACACACATTACATCAGAAAGTATATTGTAAAGTGTTTTGATGTCAGCCTTATCGGTTATTGTACCTTCCGAATAATTGATAAAATGATGGTCTGCAGATTTTATTTTCCAAGGCGAATCGACACCATAAATCTCAATAACATCATTGAAATCATAAGGCGACAAATCATAAACAGCCGAATCAAATTCTGGAGTTTCACCGACAATAAAATGGGAAAACTCATAAAGCCTGTATTCGAAAAGGCTTTTACGGCTTATGATATTCAACGGAATATCGTCGGAAGGAAGAGCATAAAACCGAGTGCCCTCATGGTCAAACTGATTGGTATATTTTATTCCCAGACCTGTCTTGTAGTCTGCGAAACGATAGACAGCGATACGGCCGTCCATCGGGATATATTCGTTTGTGTTGTAAGATGGAACCCACATAGGCGGATTGTCGGGTGTCAGCACAACATAGAGAAACAGAGCAACACCGGCAATAATCAGTACCTTTGCAATAACACTTTTCCCGATATATTTCAGCATAAAATCAACTCCTTCTTACCTCTTTATATATAAGACAATCGAGGACGCCAAAATGGGACAGGATTTTGAAAATTTTTGAAAAAATTTCTTATTTTTATCAATGTAAACTCTTGTTGCGGCGATGTAAAGCAAGTGTGGTTGAAATTTTCGGGCAAAATTGCTATAATCAAGCTATAACAAGGAGGTGTTCACTTTATGACATTTTCGGAAAAATTACTTGAACTGAGAAAGAAGCAGGGGATGAGTCAGGAGGAACTGGCTGAAAAATTAGAGGTTTCCCGTCAGGCAGTATCACGATGGGAGCAGGGCTCGGCAATGCCCGATATGATAAACCTTTCAAAAATATCAAAGCTGTTCGGCGTAACAGCCGACTATCTCATAAATGATGAAATCACAAGCGACCGTGAAGTGCCGATAGTCAAAAAGACCGAAAGTGATATGAAAAAGCGTGGGCGTGAAATAGGCTTCCGCATACTTATCTGTCTCGAGTTTTTCGGACTTTTCTGGCAGATAATGTCTTATGTCACAAGCACATATTACGGCAGAGGAATGATTTGGGTTTTCGGCGGCTTCGGTGTGATGTTGTGCATCATCGGCATATTTGCCTTTGAAATAATCTATCGCGGTCTCCCCGAAACACCCCAGTACCGCAGAACATTCTACACGACGGTCACATGGTGCATCACCCTTGCTCCGATGGCAATAGCTGTTGAGATTGCCAGCCATTTCATTGTGGCACCCTACCCTTACTTACTGTACCGCTTCGGCGAAATAGCAGCCTATCTGCTGTTCAATCTCATAGCAACGGCAATAATAAGACACAAATAAAAAGACACTCGTGCGAGTGTCTTTTTATATAATCTAAAACTTTCCTGCAATGTTCCAAGCTTCCATTATCCAGCGTTTGCCATCAAAGCGGAAGACCGAAATACCGCAGTTGGCGCTGACGATGCCTGTGAAGTCGGCATTTTCGCCCATCACAATGCGGAGCATACATCTTGTAAGACCGCCGTGGACAAAGGCGACAGCCTTTTCGCAAGGGTCAGCTTCAAGTGAAGACAGAAACTTACGAAGTCTTTCGGTCTGCATCTGGGCGTTTTCACCACCGAATGGTGTGAAATCGCTGGCAAATCCTGCATATTTTTCTTTTACAGCCTTGATTGACTGCCCTGCAAGGCTTCCCACATCCATTTCACGCAAAAGCGGAGAGCGTATGCCCTGAGCATCAGGAATGGCAAGCTTCTGAGTGTCAATCGCTCTCGTAAGGTCACTGGAATAGACCCTGTCAAACTTATACTGAGCAAGGACAGGACGGATGGCTTCAGCCTGAGCCTTGCCTAATTCTGTCAGCATAACATCGGTCTGCCCCGAATATGTTCCCGTCTCGTTGGCAGTCGTCTGCCCGTGACGGACTAAAAATAACAGCATAAAATCATCCTTTCTATTTTGTGCCGAAGAAGTGGACGATGTTCATATCTTCAATCATCTTGCTGCCGTGCTGACCGCCGCCATCCATAAGCGGATGCTGACCGTGGTCAGGAGCATAGGCTAAAAGTGTGCGGTGAGTGCCCTTGTATTTTTCCATAGCCTCGGCAATATGCTGGAAAATCTCGGCCTCACGTGCGAGAATGTTGAGCGATTCCTTAGCCTCAGGACCATATCGATGAGCGGCAGTATCGTATGCGCAGGCGTGAATACTGATTACGTCATACTTATCCGATGCGATAAGCTCAAGAGCCTTTTCCTCCATCTCAACAGTATTGTTGATGAAGAAATAATCCATATCGCGGCCGTTGAAAATATAATCGAAGGTGCTGCCCTTGTATGCCAGAATAGCAGGCTTTTTGCCCGCCTTGATAAGCACATCAAAGAGAGTTGTGCAGGCAAGCTGAGGACGGGCGTAAGTTACAATGCCGTGTCCTTCAGGGTCAAGGCCTGTGTACATGGATGCGTGAGCAACAGGTGTCACCGATTCGATCGTACTGCAGAAAGGCAGAGAGATGGAGGTGTGCTGCTGCACAGGGGCAAAGAGATAAGGGTATTTCTGCCAGATATGCATACCGACGGCATCGGCATGATAAAGAACAGCCTTGTCAGCCTTGCCGCCAAGACGCTCCTTAAGCACCTGACAGGCCCATTTGACAGGGGGTGCAAACTCATCAGGGAGAGAAATCTCCATACATTCAGCCACAATAGCGGCAAACTGCTTGAGCGGATAATAATTGTAATGGTCAGCCATAATTCATGCCTCCTTATGTATTTCTGAACAGATTGAAGTATTGCTTAGGCGAAACGCCCTTGTATTTGATGAACATTTTGTAAAAATGAGAGTAAGTATTGAAGCCTGCCGAAAGCGCGGCATTTTCCAGCTTCATACCGTCAAAAACAAGCTCGGAAACCCTGATAAGCCTTTTCTGGATTATATACTCGGTAAGTGTCATGCCTGTGCTGTGGCGGAATATCTCGCCAAGCTGATAGCGGCTGACAGAGCAGGCCTCCATAACGGTGTCGTAGGTCAGCTTTTCGCCAAGATTTTCGTGGATGTAAAAGCATATTTTACGGATAAGCGGGTCGCTGTCATAGCTTTCGGCCGTATTCATGGATTTTCCTGCCGAATACAACTTTGTAAGCAGCTGCAGAATGGAAAGCTGCATCTCAATCTGCTGTATTTCGTCAGCCTCGCCTGTAAAATCATTCATTCGAGCCTTTATTTCATTCAATGCCGACAGCAGCGGAATACCGTCGTTTATAAGCTCAATTTTATTGCCCACACCGGGCGGACGCTTTTTGAATATGTCAAGCAAAGGAAGCCCTGCATTCCATACGGGTGAAATCACTGAAGGGGAAATGTATACAGAAACCCTCTCGTGCAGACCGCCCTGAGCGAAGGAAAAACGCCTCAGCTCATTGGCACGGAGGATTATAATGTCCCCCTGATTAAGGTTATAGCAGTTGCCCTCCACAAAGCATTTTCCGGTTCCGTGAATAAGCGCTGTAATTGTGAAATATTCGCCGTAGTATTCTTCTATGCGGGTTGCGTGTCTGCCGTCGGCTTCAACAGTGTGTGAAACCTTGAAACGGTCGCCTTCAAATACAGTTCGCGACATATATTCATCCCCTTATATACCTTCTTTAACTATAATTATCCTCATTGAATAGGAAAAGTCAATTTACAAAATGACAGAAAACATTTCAAATCTGCAGAAAACAGAGATAAAACAAAAGGCGGTGAAAATCACCGCCTGATGGATTACTGATTATTCGTGGATAACTTCTGCTTCAGGAGCATTCTTCTTAACGCTTTCAACGCCGTTAAGGCAGTTAGGCTTTGTTGTGTAGCCTTCGCTTGTTGCGATAACTTCGCCGTTTCTTGCCTTGAGACGGAAACGGAATTCGCCTGCCTTGTCAGCATAAACTTCAAACTTAGGATGCTTGATAACTTCGAAGTTTTCAACTGTCTGGTCTTCAACGCCGCCTACGCAGTTGTTCTTAACGCTTTCGATACCCTTGAGGCATGCAGCTTCTGTTGTGTAAACTTCACTTGTTGCGATAACCTGACCATTTGTTGCCTTAAGATCAAACTTAACGCCTGTATTAGTCTTTCTTACTACGAACTTGCCCATAATTTCCTCCTATAAAATAAACAAAAATAATTATTCGTGGTCGCCTTCTGCATCGTGGTCATCAAAGCCATCGATGTCGTCAGCCATATATTCACGTGCGGAAACACGCTTTTTGTCACGTTCTTCCTCTACCATATCGGAGAGAAGGTTTTTGACATATTCGGCATTTTTGATTTTGAGAACATCAAATTCCGGAGTGGATTTGTCTGCTGTGCAGCAGTGGATAGTGCCAAGTCCCCATATTCTCTGCCAGAATGAACGGTTGAGTGTGAGGTCCATAATGCGGTAAAGACGAACTTCCTCTTCTTTTTTGTTAAGGAAGCCCGATTCGATGAGAAGCTTGTCCTTTGTCAGCTTGTAGGTTGTAAATGTCCATGGAAGACCAAAAATAGTGCGCTTTTTGTCTTTCCATACATATTGAGTAGTGTTTTCCATGCGAAATCCTCCGCTTTTACTTTGTATGAGTAAATAATACCACACTTCAAGGTAAATTTCCATAGTTTTAATATAGAAATATATAATATTTTGTGAAAGATGTGCAAAATGAAAGAAGGAGGATATGAACGCCTGAGCAAAAAATAAACCCGATACATACGTACCGGGTTTTCTTATGGTTGCGGAGGCAGGATTTGAACCTACGACCTTCGGGTTATGAGCCCGACGAGCTACCGAACTGCTCCACTCCGCGATATTTATTTGTTCGCTTGATTGCTTATTTATTATAGCACTGTGCGAAGCGTTTGTCAACACTTTTTTTCGCTTTTTTGAAAAATATTTTCAGGACAAAAGCACGATGTTATAGACTAATTAAAAGCATATTGCATAAATATACTGTATCTATATGGTAGTATTATATAAATGAATGACCATTGTTTAGCATTTTTAGATAAAAAACGCTATTGGCATATTAAAAATGTTGACAAAATATGGTCTATAATGTATAATATTATCATAAAAATGCGTAAAAGCATGCCTAAGGAGGCTTGATAAACTCGTTTACTTTTTGATCCGTCAAACTTATTCACAGCAAATTAAAAAAAAGAAAGGGAAGGTTTATTGTTATGCCAGAAGCTGGTTTTGGTTCATTAATAGTAATGCTCATCAGTATTGCGATCCTCGTAACACTGATTATGAAGCTTAAGATTCATCCTGTTTACGCTCTTATTTTCACAGGCGTAATCGCAGCACTTGGTTTCGGTTTCCCAATCGACCAGATTTTCTCCACTATCACAAGTGGCTTCGGTGGTACAATCGGTAATATCGGTATCGTTATTATCCTCGGCTGTGCTATCGGTATCATTCTCGAAGATACAGGCGGCGCTCTCGTTCTCGCTAACACAATTCTTAAGGCTGTTGGTAAGAAGAACTCTGCTCTCGCTATGGCTCTCACAGGCTATCTCGTATCTATCCCAGTATTCTCTGACTCCGCTATCGTTATCATGTCCCCAGTTGCTCGTGCTCTTTCCGCACGTGCAGGTGTTCCTCTCGTAGGTCTCCTCGGTGCTCTTAACGCTGGTATCCTTGCTACACATACAATGGTACCACCTACACCAGGTCCTCTCGCAGCAGCAGGTACACTCGGCGCTGACCTCGGCTTGGTAATCGTTCTCGGTCTCATTTCTTCCGCATTCTACACACTCGCAGCATCCCTCTTCTGTAACTCCAAGTACATGCTCAACAAGTACCCAGCAGTTGCTAAGATGGACGGTGTTGATAAGGCTCAGGGCGATGAATTCATCCTCAAGGGCAAGGACGGCAAGCCATTGCCATCCGCATTCCTTGCGTTTGCATCTATCCTCGTTCCAGTTATCCTTATCTGTGCGCAGTCTTTCGGTAATATGTTCCTCCCAGCAGAATCCGGTTTGATTCCAATTCTTACATTTATCGGTAACCCAATCTTTGCTCTCTTCGTTGGTGTTGTTATCGCTCTCTTCCTCGATAAGAGCAGACTCACACTTGATCAGATGTATAAGTGGTTCTCTGATTCTGTTGAAGAATCCGGCTTTATCATTCTCGCAACTGGTGCAGCTGGCGCATTCGGTGGCGTACTTAAGGCATCCGGCGTTGGTACATACCTCGGCAACCTCATTGCTTCCACAGCAATCCCAGCCGTATTCGTACCATTCCTCGTTTCCGTACTCCTCTCCGTTGCTAACGGTTCCGCAACTGTTGCTCTTACAACAGGTTCTGCTATCTTGCTCCCATTGGTTGAACCATTGGGTCTCAGCCCTGTTATCGCAACTCTTTCCATCGCTGCAGGTTCCTCCTTCTTCTATCATGCAAATGCATCCCACTTCTGGGTTGTTCTTAAGTCCAACGACGACTTGCCAATGAACGAAGGTTACGAACTCGTATCTGTTGCTACAGCTATCGGTGCTGTTGCAGGTATGATCGGTGTTTGGATTATGTCTTTCATCTTCTAATAAAAAACACATTTGCCTATCAATATTTTGACGGATATTAGGTAATAAAGCAAATGATGGGCAGGTTCATTTTTGTTCCTGCCCATTATTAGTATTTGCAGTTCCCGCTTAAATTATAAGCATTTAAATAAACAAATCAGTCTTATATAAGCAATTAAAAGCATTTTTATAAATATGAGTATACTTATTTAAAGAAAGGAATACCATTATGATTAACAGAAAGATCGTTATGATCCCAGGCCCAACACCAGTAGTACGTTCCATCCAGGATCAGATGGGCAGAGACACATGCGCATTCGGCGACGCACAGTTCGTAAAGGATTACAAGGAAGTAATCGAAGGCGTAAAGGAAATGTTCCAGTGCGATGGTCAGGCATTCGTACTCGCAGGCTCCGGCACAATGGCAATGGAAATGGCAATCGCTAACTCCACAAAGTCCGGCGACAATATGCTCATCGTATCCCACGGCTTCTTCGGTGACCGCTTCCTCGACGTTATCAAGAGAAAGGGTATCAATGTAGATATCATGCAGAGCGAATGGGGCAAGGTATTCACAGCAGAAGAAATCAAGGCACAGCTCCAGAAGAAGAACTATGCAGCAATGACAGTAACACACGTTGATACAGCAACAGGCGCAAAGGCAGACATCGAAGCAATCGGCGAAATGATGAAGGAATTCCCAAATACAATCTACATCGTAGACGGCGTAGCAGCATCTGCAGGTATCGATGAAAGAATGACAGACATGAACATCGACATCATTCTTACAGGTTCCCAGAAGGCATTCGGCGTAGCACCAGGTCTCGCAATCCTCTGCGCAAACCAGAAGTCCCTTGCAAGAAGAAAGGAACTCGGCGATACAATTCCAGAATACTTCATCGATTACGAAAAGTGGATTCCAATCATGAACGATCCATCCAAGTATTTCGGTACACCAGCAATCAACCTCATCTGGGCAATGCAGGAATCCCTCCGCATCATCAAGGCAGAAGGCCTCGAAAACCGTTATGCACGTCATAAGAAGATCTCCGCAGCAATGCGCGCAGGTCTCAAGGCTCTCGGCTTCTCCATCCTTGCAGAAGAAGGCCACCAGGCAGAAACACTCTCCAACGTTCTTTACATGGACGGCGTAGACGATGTAATGTTCCGTAACCTCGTTCAGGAAGAAGGCATCATCGTAGCAGGCGGTCTCGCAGCATATGCAGGCAAGATGTTCAGAATCGGCCACATGGGTAATGTAGATACACATGATCTCATCTCCTCCATGGCAGCAATCGAAAGAACAATGTACAGAATGAACCTTCTCAAGAAGGAAGAACTCGGTAAGGGCGTTGCAGTTCTTATGCAGGGTCTCGTTGACTAATTATTTTATATTAAAAAACATCTAAAGGGCGGAAAACCCTCCGCCCTTTGTTATTAAAAACGGAGGTTTTATTATGAGAAGACTTGAAAAGGATATGACAATCGACGTAAAGGAAAACTTCCTCGGCGGCGAAGGCACAACAACAATCAGAAAGTACATCAATCCTGACGAATTCGGCGGCGCAGGCAGAATGTTTGCACAGTTCGTAATCAGCGTTGGCGGCTCCATCGGCGTTCACGAACATAAGGGTGAACAGGAAGTTTACCACATCACAGAAGGTAAGGGCGAATACACAGATAACGGCGAAGTTTACGAAGTTGGTGTAGGCGATACACTCGCTTGCTTCGATGGCGGCTCCCACGGTATCAAGAATATCGGTGACTGCGAACTCAAGTACACAGCTCTCATCACATTTGTTAAGTAATTAAAACCAACGAAAAAGGCTTCCTTTACGGGAGCCTTTTTAATTTTGCACGCAGCAGTTTTTTGATGTAGGGGCGGGTTTCCATGCCCGCCCGAAAATATCATACGCACATTATTTCAATATCCACATAGTATATCTCAGGAAACGGAAAAATCTGAAAGTAATCAGCGGCTGCTCATAAGGCTGTAACAAAAATCCGAATCCCGAATAGTATGTAATGTAAACTTAATTTCCAAACGGAGGTACTTACTATGATGAATTGTAATAATAACTGTTGCTGCAATAATCCTTGCAACAATATGTGCGGCGCAAATCAGAACGGCATTTTCGGCAACAATTACGAGGCTTTCTGGATCATCGTCGTTATCGCTATCGTGATCATCTGGGTCCACTGCTGCACAAACAACAACGGAGGCGGCTTTATGCCAAACAATAACAACAACTGCTGCTGCGGCAATATGAATATGTGCTGTTAATCTGGGTACATAGAAAAATGGCGGAGGATATCCTCCGCTTTTTTCTTTTACTTTCTTAAAAGCCTCCCTTGTGCAAAGGGAGGGGGACCATCGTAAGATGGTGGAGGGATTGTTGTATAAATTGAACATTTTATTTGACAAAACCCTATGCTTGTATTATTATATATACATAATATAAATCATAAGGAAGGGTAAAATTATGATTACAACAAGAAAAGCTACATTTGACGATCTTGACGAAATGCTGACAGTTGAAGCAGCTTCTATAAAGGGCAACCACTATCTCGAAGGCGTTCACAAGGAATTCTTCACAGACCCTGTGGGCGAAATGATTGTCGCTGAAGACGACGGCATACTCTGCGGTATCGGCAAAATCACATTCCAGTATAACGGCGATGCATGGCTTGAAATCCTCCGTGTCCATCCGGACCACCAGAATAAGGGCGTCGGCAAGGCTATCTGGAAGAGATATATGGAAGTTGCAGCAATGCGCCATCCACAGTACATTCGTATGTACACAGGCACAGGCAATAAGACTTCCCGTCATATCGCTGAGCTCAACGGCGTTGACCGTGCATTTATGTATTCCGAATGCTTCGAATATACAGAGGAAGCTCTTGAAGTAATCGGCTGGGAACCTATGACATTCGAACAGGTCAAGGACAAGATTTCTGAAATCAGAAACGCATGGGGCAATTATTCCTGCTATAACAGAACATTCTATGCCCTTGATGTGCCATTTGTTAAGGCTATGTGTGAAGAAGGCAAGATGTTCACAGACGGCGAAAACATCGTTTCCGTCGGCGCGCGTTTCCTGCCTGAAAGAGGCTATAACCTGGGCTTTATGCTGGGAGATTACGAAAAGTGCATCAGATTTGCTCTCTGGCACGCACATAAGAACGACGTTCCAAAGCTGGCTATTATGCACAGAACAGCCGACAAGAAGATAAGAGCGCTCACAGAAAGAATGGGCTTCGAATATCTCCCATCCGACCTCCTTATGATGGAAGGCGACTTCGAATAATATCTCATAAAAACACAAGCCACCCAATCGGGTGGCTTTTTTCTGCCTTCCCCTTGAGGGGAAGGTGTCAGCGAAGCTGACGGATGAGGTGTAGGGCGTAGCCCGTCTATCTAATTAATCTTCCTCACAATCCTCTCCAATTCATCCCACTTGCGCTCGATATCAATCGCAAGTGCAAGCTGATTTTTCGCCCTTACAAGATTGTGCTTTTCATATTTTATGCCGTAATAGACGTCGCCCTCAAGATAATCGGTGAGAAAACGGACAGCCTGCTCGATGACAATCGTCCATGCGGCGCGCACCATAAGACTGCGCTCATTTGCCGTGAGACTTCCCTCCATGCCTTCGATGAATCCCTTTGCGAAAGCCTCAAAAAGCGGCACAGAGCAGCCGACTTTGCTCAGGTCGCTCTCGTCCTCACCGACAGGATTTGCGCCCGAGCGGATAGCATCGCCAAAATCAAAAAGGGCAGAGCCGGGCATCACAGTATCAAGGTCGATGACGCACACGCCTTTGAGAGTGTCCTTGTCCAGCATTATGTTGTTCAGCTTGGTGTCGTTGTGGGTCACGCGGAGAGGAATGTTTCCGCTTGTCAGAGCGTCCATAAGAATGGACACATATTCCTTGCGTGAAAGCAGGACGGATATTTCGTTTTCGGTCTCCTTTATGCGGTCTTTTATGCCGTTTTCCACAGCCTGTTCAAACTTTGCAAAGCGTTTTGGAGTATCGTGAAAACCGGGCAGAACTTCGTAAAGGGTGTCGGCAGGAAAGTCCTTCAGCATAAGCTGAAAATGTCCGAAAGAACGGCCTGTTTCGTAAAATTGCTGTGGGTTTTCCGCCTTTTCAAGACATATGCAGTCCTCGATGAAGCGATACATACGCCAGTTGTCGATGAGCCAGCCGCCGTTTTTAGCCTTTACCGGTGTGAGGGTTTCACGCATCACATCACCGCCCTGTGCGGCTATTTTAGCCTTGAGAAAGTCGGTCACACGTACAATGTTTTCGGTCAGTTTGTCGGGCGCAGTGAAAATATTTGTGTTGATAGCCTGCAGAATGTATCGACGCACAGAAGTGGTGACTAAAACCGTGCTGTTTATCAGACCATTCCCGAAAGGCTCAGCCGAAATAATTTCCCCATCTATATCAAATTGGTTGGCAATAGCAATATAATCCATAAAAACACCTCTCTTTGGGATTATTATAGCATAAAATAAAGCTAATGAAAAGCCTCCCTTGCCTAAAGGGAAGGGGACCACGTTAGTGGTGGAGGGATTTTACAATAATAGGAACAGATAAGAATCTGAATAACAAACCCATCTTTGTATTTTTTTTGTCAAACTTATTGCAAGATTATATACAGTATGATATAATGAAAGCACAATAGTTATAAACCAATACATACAGGAGGTGCTTTTATGAAACGATTAGCCGCATTTGCAATGATGACTTTGCTTATTCTGCTTTTTCCATGGGAGCGCCTTTTCTATTCTCAGCCAGAATTGCCCGATATTGCAATCAACAGTTTCGAGGACATTCCTGCATCAGGTATCGGAATATCTAAAAAGACACAAAAAGCTATTGCTGAGTTTCTGGCATCCCAGAGTGATGAAGCAAAGATTGCCGAAATAGAAAGACTTGCCAAAAAATACTCGACAGATAAGTTCAAGATAGCCGAGGTAAAATGTATCCCAGACCATCTTGCTGTCATAAAGGGCAAGAGAGTTACAAACTACTTTTCGTTGGAATTTGTGGTGGAAATAATGCCTGATAACCCTGATGACGGCATTCTTGACGATGCGCATAACTGGAAGTCTGACAGAGGTGGGATGATGGATGCACTACAGTACATACAAATGGTGTGCCATGAGAGATATACTTTTGTAAATGCTATAAATGGACAGTCATTCTCGGAAGAATCTTCCCAATTTAATTATTTGTCCAATGCTCCGGATTTGCCTGAAAATGAGCAGAAAACATTTGATATTGTCAATAATTTCATAGCTGAAAATTATAATGAAAAGGGTAAAAAATACACTCGTCTTATTCTTCAGAAGCTTGGTGTGAAAGACGATGAGCTTTATATCGACATTCATTTTGCATCTGTCGGTCTTGAAGAAAATGAAATAGAAGCGATGTTTGCAGAATTGGCTGAAAGTCTGAAGGCTGATGAAGCTGTCCGTTCATATATGAATGGTGCTGAGAAAATCAGAGTTTATCTGGACAAAGCCAGCACAGATGAAACTGTGGAATACATTTTTGAAGTATAATAAAAATACCACCCGTCCCACTCAAGCCTCCCCTGTGTAAGGGGAGGGGGACCATCCATAGGATGGTGGAGGGGTTGTAAAACTTATGACACCTCATCCGTCAGCCTGCGGCTGCCACCTTCTCCTCAAGGAGAAGGCTTTAAATTAAAAAATACCACCCGATTGGGTGGCATTTTTAGTTATATGTCATTCTGAGGTGCAACCGAAGAATCTCATTCGGTTTACAAAGTTTGCAAATGGGGAATGAGATTCCTCACTTTGTTTCGGAAAGACAATAGAGTTATTATTTCACGCACTTTTTCAGTTCATTCATCCACTCATCTGGCACTTCCAAATCGCCTGTGCCGATGCCGATATGTGTGTCCGGCTTGGTTTCGCCGTGGAAATCGCTGCCGCCGCTTGGCAGAATACCAAACTCGTCTGCCATTTTACGCAATGCCGCCCTTTGCTGGGCATCAAACAGAGGATATTCCACCTCCATGCCGCAAAGTCCCAGAGGCACAGCCTTCTTAAGAAGTGCCCTGACTTCATCTTCGCTGGTTTCAATCAGCGGATGAGCCAATACAGGCACAGCGCCTATCGATTTGATAAACTCGATAACTTGCCATATCGTCAGCCTTTCGGGTGCCTTATAGTAGCCTGCCTTTGGGTGAAGCAGAGTGGCAAAAGCCTCGCTTACCGAATCGACATAGCCAAGAAGCACCAGCTCACGGGCAATATGGGCGCGGTTTATAGTGCCGCCCGGATTTTCAGCCTTGATTTTATCATAATCGATGGCATAGCCCGCATTGTTAAGCGCAAGGCACAGTTCAATGTTACTCTGCTCCTTTTTGGCAAGAGCCTCATCGAGAAGGGCAGTTACCTTATCAAAATCACAAGGCTTGATAAACAAGCCAAGCAGATGCTTTTCCTTGCCTTCATAGTCGACGGAAAATTCACAGCCGCAGACAGCCTCGATATCCTTGCCCTCTGCCGCCCTGATAAAATCAGGCAGACCGCTGACAGTATTATGATCGCACAGCGCAACTGAAGAAAGGCCGAGAGACTCGGCCTTTTCGATTATCTGTGATGGTGTCCATGTCCCATCGGAAAAAACCGAATGGGTATGTAAATCGCAGAAACGCTTCATGGATTAAAGGTTGTTTTCGAGAACCTGCTTTGCGCTGTCGAAGTTTTCAATCTGGAGATAGTATTCAGCGCAGTCAACGAGAGCCTGCATTGGTGTGAGGCCGATGATTTCTGTGCCGACAACGTTTACGCCGTAACGCTTAGCTTCGAAACGAACTGTTTCAAGAACTCTGTAAAGAGGAGTCTTGTTGAAGTTTGTCATGTTGATGGAAACCTGAGCGATGTTGCGGTCTTCGAGCATAACGCCGAGAGCCTTTACGCAGTCATAACCACCGGAAGAACGGCGGATGATCTTTGCGATCTTGCTTGCGATGTCGAGGTTGGATGTATCGAGGTTGATGTTGAAAGCAACGAGAGGCATTCTTGCGCCAACAGCTACAACGCCTGCGCTTTCGTGAGGAGCATTGCCGCCGAAGTCTGCTGTCCATTCAGGCTTTGCCATCTTTTCAGCCATGCCTTCGAACTGACCCTTACGGATTGTAGCGAGATTTTCACGCTTTGGTGTGGATGCGGAATGTTCGTAAAGGAATACAGGCATCTGGCATTCGTTCCAGATTCTTGCGCCTACTGTCTTTGCGATTTCGTCACATTCGTCAAGTGTTGTTTCCTTGATTGGAATGAATGGGATAACATCAACAGCGCCCATACGTGGGTGTTCACCTTCGTGTACACGGAGGTCGATGAGCTCAACAGCCTTCTTTGCAAGCTTGAATGCAGCTTCGCCTACAGAGTTTTCATCACCGAGGAATGTGATAACTGTACGGTTGTGGGATGCATCGGAAGAATAGTCGATGAGTGTTACACCTGCTGTGGAACGAACTTCATTGATAACTGCTTCAACGATTTCTGGACGGCGGCCTTCGGAAATGTTAGGTACGCACTGAATAATTTTAGCCATAACGCAATTTCTCCTATTGTAATTTTCAAAAAAATTTGTTATTATACTTATATATGGAACGATTTATATCCCATATTTATTTCAGTATATCACATAAAAAATATTTTTTCAATAACAGGGAGTAGATAATTATGTATAATATTTTGATGCTTACAACAGGCGGCACAATTATGTCAACTCAGACAGAAGAAGGCTATGCTCCGGCCGCTCCTGAAGTACTCCTCAGCCAGATGGGCGACGTGGCAAAGGATTACCATGTAACAGTCAAGGAAATCCTCCGTCTCGACAGCAGTAACATCCAGCCTGAAGAATGGAAAATCATTGCTCAGGAAGTATATAACGCAGGCACACTCTATGACGGCATCGTTGTCGTTCACGGCACAGACACAATGAGCTATACAGCGGCTATGCTTTCATTTATGCTGAGAAACCTTCCTATTCCTGTGGTTCTCACAGGTTCTCAGGTTCCTGTCGGTCAGCCATTCTCCGATGCTATCCCTAATCTCTGCTGTGCATTTGCTATGGCGGCTTCTTCTGCTCCTGGCGTATTTATCGCATTCGACAGAAAGATCATCCTCGGCACACGTGCTGTTAAGGTAAGAACAACAGGCTTCAATGCTTTCGAATCCATCAACGCTCCAAACGCAGGCGTTATCGATGCAACAGGTCTTCATATCGACTATGATATCCTCGTTGCTCCTGAAGGAGCTTACGAGCTCCAGGACGGCTACTCCACAGATGTATTCCTTCTCAAGCTGACTCCTGCAACAGACCCATCCATCATCGATAAGCTTATCGATATGGGTTATAAGGGCATCGTTATCGAAGCATTCGGTATCGGCGGCATCCAGTTTATGCGCCGTGACTTTATCGCTAAGCTTGAAAGAGCAAGAGCAAACGGCGTTGCTATCGTTGTATGCTCTCAGTGTCTCTATGAACGTTCCGACTTCAGCCTCTATCAGGTAGGTCAGAAGGTTATGCAGACAGGCGCTATTCAGGCATTCGATATGACTTCCGAAGCTTGCGTAACAAAGCTTATGTGGGCTCTCGGTCAGACAGACGATATGGAAAAGATCCGTTTCATTTTCGAAACAAACTACGCAGGCGAAGTCACACTTTAATCATGCTATATAACGGCTCTCTTTCGAGGGCCGTTTTGCGCAATATTACATAAGGAGATGTTAAAATGGCAAAGAAAAACAATGCATTTTCCGGCTTTTTCAAGAGATATTTCATTGACGCTATGAGCGCTATGGCTCTCGGTCTTTTCAGCTCGCTCATTATCGGACTTATCATAAGTCAGCTTGCAAAGCTTCCTGGTCTTGAAGCCCTTGCTGTCGCTGCTTCACAGATTGGAGCAAGCTCTCCTGTCTGCGGCGCCGCTATCGGTGTTGCCATCGCATACGGTATGAAATGCGACCCTCTGGTGCTCTTTTCATCGGCAGGTACAGGCGCTGTCGGCTATGCTCTCGGCGGTCCAGTAGGGGCATATCTTGCCGCTGTCGTGGGCGCGGAACTTGGTCAGTTGGTGTCCAAAAAAACTCCTGTTGATATTCTGCTGACACCGTTTGTAACTCTCGTTGTCGGCGGTCTTGTTGGCAATTTTGTCGGCCCTTACGTAAGCAATTTCATGACATGGCTCGGCTCGCTCATCAATGCAGCGGCAGTCATGGCAAAGGTGCCTATGGGCTTTGCCCTCGGTGCTCTTGTTGGTATGGTGCTGACACTTCCAATCTCCTCTGCAGCCCTCTGTATCATGCTCGGTCTTGACGGCATTGCGGCAGGCGCAGCTACAGCCGGTTGCTGTGCGCAGATGATTGGTTTCGCTGTAATCAGCTATAAGGAAAACGGCTTCGGCGGCTTTATGGCTCAGGGCATCGGCACATCAATGCTTCAGGTGCCTAATATTATGCGTAAGCCTGCCATCTGGATTGCTCCGACTCTCGCAGGCGGTATCGTCGGCATAATTTCCGCCCTTCTTGGTATGAAAAATGTGGCGGCAGGCGCAGGTATGGGTACATCGGGTCTTGTCGGTCAGGTGACTACATACATCACTATGGCTCCTGAAATCGGCGGAGTCACAACTCTTATCTATATCGCAATCCTTCACTTCCTGCTTCCTGCAGTGCTTGCTCTTGCCATCGATAATGTTATGAGAAGAGCAGGCTTTGTAAAGGGCAGCGATATGAAGCTGCACGACATCAGATAAAAAAATTATTTGAACCTCAAAATAAATAGTGACAAATCCTAAAATGTGTGGTATAATTATTCAGGATAGGACACTTGGATAAAAGTGTCTCAAAAATACAGACACACGTAAGGTATAAAAAAGGCGTATCGTGTGTGATATGCCTTTTATTTTTGATACAGTATTTGTTTGCGGAGGAAAAAATGAGCAATTTCATTATTATGACAGACAGTACAACAGACTTCGATAAGGAGTTTTATGAAAGAACAGGGGTTTCCCATCATCCTCACGGCTTCATTATGGAAGGCAGAGAATACAAGGACAGATTCTGGCAGGATATGAAGGCAGAAGACTATTATACAGCCCTCAAAAAGGGGACTGTTGTGACAACATCCATGCCTGAAATGCATCTTATGGAAGAAGTAGCCGAAAAGGCTTTCAAGGAAGGCAAGGACGCTATGTATATCAGCTTTTCTGCACAGCTTTCGGGCACATTCAATGTGGCTTCCATGGTTGCAGCCGACCTTATGGAAAAATATCCGGGCAGAAAAATGCGCGTTATCGATACAAAGTCTGCAAGTCAGGGACAGGGTATCTTAGTTGAAATGGCAGTAGCTATGCGTGATGCAGGCAGAAGCGTAGACGAGGTCGCCGATGTTCTTGAAACTGAACGCGATAAAATCTATCACTTCTTCTCGGTGGATGACCTTATGCATCTCAAGCGCGGCGGGCGTCTTTCGGCAACAAGCGCTGTTATGGGCACAATCATCGGCATCAAGCCTGTCCTTCATATGTCTGACGAAGGTAAGCTTGAGGCTATCGCAAAGGTGAGAGGCAGACAGAATGCCATCAATGAGATGGTGAATATGGTGCTTGAAAAGAAGGACGAAACAACAGATATCGTCCATATTTTCCATGTCGGTGCGCCTGATACAGCAGAGGCTGTCGCTGAAAAGCTGACAGCAGGCGGCATAAAAAAGGTGCACATCTATCAGATGGGCCCATGTATTGCAGCTCATGTGGGTGTGGGCGGATTCGGCGCACTTTTCCACAGCGAAAAATAAATTACATATTTTTACAGAAAGACACATATAGGGAGCGGGATTTGTAATTTCCGCTCCCCTCTTTTTTGCAAAATCGCCAAAATATTACGTATTTTTATAAAACACAATATAATAAAAAGAAAATAAAGGAAAAATTAGCATAAATGTGTTGTTTTTTCTTTTGATATATGGTATAATATCAGGTGATTTAATAGCATTAAAACGTAAATACAACAAAAGGAGATAAAACCAATGCCAAAATTTGTTTATCAGTTCAGAGAAGGTAACGGCACAATGCGTGAACTTCTCGGCGGTAAGGGCGCAAACCTTGCTGAAATGACAAGCCTCGGTATGCCTGTTCCACAGGGCTTTACAATCACAACTGAAGCTTGCACAAAGTACTACGATGACGGCGAAGTTATCGCACCAGAAATCGTAGACGAAATCATGGAAGGCCTTAAGGAAATGGAAGCTATCACAGGCAAGAAGTTCGGTGACCTCGAAAACCCACTTCTCGTTTCTGTACGTTCCGGTTCCAGAGCTTCCATGCCTGGTATGATGGATACAATCCTCAACCTCGGTCTCAATGACGAAGTTGTTGAAGCTTTTGCTAAGAAGACAGGCAACCCACGCTTCGCTTACGACTCCTACAGACGTTTCATTCAGATGTACTCTGACGTTGTTATGGAAGTTGGTAAGAAGTACTTCGAAGTTCTCATCGACGAAATGAAGGAAAAGAAGGGCGTAAAGCTCGATACAGAACTCACAGCTGAAGACCTTAAGGAACTTGCTAACCAGTCCAAGGCTGAATACAAGGCAAAGCCCGGCGTAGACTTCCCAAGCGATGCTAAGGAACAGCTCATGGGCGCTGTTAAGGCTGTTTTCCGTTCCTGGAACAACCCACGTGCTATCGTATATCGTCGTATGAACGATATTCCTGGCGACTGGGGCACAGCTGTTAACGTTCAGTCCATGGTATTCGGTAACATGGGTGAAACATCCGGTACAGGTGTTGCTTTCACACGTAACCCATCCACAGGTGAAAAGGTTCTCTACGGCGAATTCCTTATGAACGCACAGGGCGAAGACGTTGTTGCTGGTATCCGTACACCACAGTCCATCCAGCAGCTCGCTGACACAAACCCAGCTGTTTACGCTGAATTCGTAGCAATCGCTGACAAGCTCGAAAAGCACTACGGCGATATGCAGGATATGGAATTCACAATCGAAGACGGCAAGCTCTACATGCTCCAGACACGTAACGGTAAGAGAACAGCTCAGGCTGCTCTCAAGATCGCTGTTGATCTCGTTAACGAAGGCATGGCAACTAAGGAAGAAGCTCTTCTCAAGGTTGATCCAAAGCAGCTCGACGCACTTCTCCACCCACAGTTCGACGCAGCAGCTCTCAAGGCAGCTAAGCCAGTAGCTAAGGGTCTCCCAGCATCCCCAGGTGCTGCAACAGGTCGTGCATTCTTCACAGCTGAAAAGGCTTGCGAAGAAGCTAAGAACGGCAAGGTAGTTCTCGTTCGTCTCGAAACATCCCCAGAAGATATCGAAGGTATGAACGCTGCTCAGGGTGTTCTCACAGTTCGTGGCGGTATGACATCTCACGCAGCTGTTGTTGCTCGTGGTATGGGTACATGCTGTGTTGCTGGTTGCGGCGACGTTAAGATGCACGAAGAAGAAGGCTACTTCATGATCGGTGACATCCGCGTTAACGAAGGCGAATACATCTCCATCGATGGTTCCACAGGTAACGTTTACATCGGCGAAATCAAGACAGTTGACGCTGAACTCGTTGGCGACTTCGGCACATTCATGAGCTGGGCTGACGAAGTAAGAACACTCAAGATCCGTACAAATGCTGACACACCACGTGACGCTGAACAGGCTGTTCGCTTCGGTGCTGAAGGTATCGGTCTCTGCCGTACAGAACACATGTTCTTCGAAGGCGAAAGAATCAAGGCTATCCGCGAAATGATCTGCTCCTCCACTGTTGAACAGCGTAAGGCAGCTCTCGCTAAGCTCCTCCCAATGCAGAGAGGCGACTTCGAAGGTCTCTTCATGGCTATGGGTGAACGTCCAGTTACAATCCGCTTCCTCGACCCACCTCTCCACGAATTCGTTCCAACAGCTGAAGAAGACATCGCTGAACTTGCGCACGAAATGAACATGGAAGTTGACGCAATCAAGACAATTATTGCTGACCTCCACGAATTCAACCCAATGCTCGGTCACCGTGGCTGCCGTCTTGCTATCACATACCCAGAAATCGCTGAAATGCAGACAACAGCTGTTATCGAAGCTGCTATCAACGTAAAGAAGCAGACAGGCTTCGATATCGTTCCAGAAATCATGATCCCACTCGTTGGCGAAGTTAAGGAACTCAAGTTCGTTAAGGCTATCGTAACACGCGTTGCTGATGAAATCATTGCTAAGTCCGGCATCGAAATGAAGTACATGGTTGGTACAATGATCGAAATCCCACGTGCTTGCGTAACAGCTGATGCTATCGCTGGTGAAGCTGAATTCTTCTCCTTCGGTACAAACGACCTTACACAGATGTCCTTCGGCTTCTCCCGTGACGACGTTGGTAAGATCCTCAACGCTTACTACGAAGAAAAGATCCTCGAATCCGATCCATTCGCACGTCTCGACCAGACTGGTGTTGGTTCCCTCGTTAAGATGGCTGCTGAAAAGGGCCGTTCCGTACGTCCAAACATCAAGCTCGGTATCTGCGGCGAACACGGCGGCGATCCATCTTCCATCGAATTCTGCCACAATGTTGGTCTTAACTACGTATCCTGCTCTCCATACCGTGTTCCAATCGCACGTCTTGCAGCAGCTCACGCTAAGATCAAGGCTGACAGAAAGTAATTTAATTTAAGTTAATCACTTAAAATAAACCAATATATCCGGGCGGGAGAGTCCCTCCCGCCTGGTGTATGTTTAATCTCTTGTTAAGCTTTCTGAGAGATTCAGTCAAAAGGGCGTTAAATCCAATGTAGGGGACGGCGCCCACGACGTCCCGTAAGGGCAAAGATGTAAAATACATCATTTGTTCAAAGAAAACCAATTCATTCAATGAGAAAGGACGAACACCATGCTTGGTCAGGTTATCACAATTGCATCAGGCAAGGGCGGCACAGGCAAGACAAGTACAGCTGCCAACATCGCAGTGGCCTTGTGTGCCTACGGCGAAAAGGTGTTGCTTATCGATGCCGATATCGGTCTTCGCTGCCTTGATATCGTGCTCGGTATGTCAAGTTACGTCCTCTTCTCCTATGGCGATGTAATCTGCGGCAGAGCTACTCTCAAGCAGGCCGCTGTGACACATCCTATCGTCAAAAACTTATATCTGCTGACAGCTCCTGCGTCCTTCGATGAAAAGGAAGCCTTCAGCCAGAAAAACATCAACGCCTTCCTGCGTTATGCAAGAAGACACTTCTCTTACATTATAATAGATTGCGCCGCAGGCTTAGGCGGTGCAAATGCAGCCTTCGGCGGCTCGTCCGACAAGTGCATTATCGTTTCCACACCTGATGAAACAGCCCTCAGAGGCGGTCAGATTATGGCCGACAAGCTGTTTGAAGCAGGATGCGAGGAAATCAAGCTTGTTGTAAACCGCGTAAAGAAGGGCACTATCGAAAAGGGCCACAGCCCTGATATCGATAAAGCTATGGATACAGCGGGTCTCGGCCTTCTGGGTATCGTACCTGAAGACAAGGACATCCCACGCTGTGCCAACACTCAGAAAATCCTTCTGCTTTATTCAGACGGTAAGGCAGTAAAGGCATACAATAACATTGCGAAAAGACTGATGGGCGAAAAAGTTCGCCTTCTTCACATATAAAACGCACAGTGAATAACACACCGGTCCACGGGACACGAAAAAGGAGGAAATATGAAAATTGCTTTGATCGCACAGAATCGTAAGAAAGAGCTCATGGCTCAGTTCTGTATTGCATATAAGGGCATCCTGTCTGAGCACAGTCTTTGTGCTACATCTTCCACAGCAAAGACAGTCAGCGATGCAACAGGTCTTAAAGTAGAAGCTTTGCTTTCCGGCACATCCGGCGGCATTGAGCAGATTTCCGCACGTGTCCATTATGACGAAATCGACCTGGTGCTGGTATTCCGTGACCATACAGAAAAATATATTGATAAGCCTGAGCTCATAGAGCTTATGCGTCTCTGCGATATGAACAGCATTCCTGTCGCAACAAACCTTGCCACAGCTGAAGTTCTCGTTCTTGGTCTTGGCCGAGGCGACCTTGCTTGGCGTGAAATTTTGAAATCTAACTAATTTTTATATATAAAGGTGGTAAAACATGGCAACTAAAGTTCAGAGACCTAAGGGAACAGCAGACGTAATTCCGGGCGAAGTACATCTCTGGCACTATGTTGAAAATATGCTTAAAGACACAGCGCATCTCTTTGGCTTTGAAGAGATGAGAACACCTGTGTTTGAACATACAGAAGTCTTCCAGCGCGGCGTTGGTGAAACAACAGACGTTGTGCAGAAGGAAATGTATACATTCCTCGATAAGGGCGAACGCTCCATCACTCTCAAGCCTGAAGGTACAGCAGGCACAGTCCGTTCCTACCTCGAAAACGGTATCCACGGCAAGGGCGCTCCTTTCAAGTGTTTCTACATCACTCCTGTTTTCAGATATGAAAAGCCACAGGCAGGCAGACTTCGCGAACATCATCAGTTCGGTGTTGAATGCTTCGGCGCAGATTCCTTCAGCGCAGACAGCGAAATCATCTCCCTTGTTTACACATTCCTCAGAAAGCTCTCTGTTGATTCCATCGTAAGAATCAACTCCATCGGCTGCCCTAAGTGCAGACCAAACTATAACGAAAAGCTCAAGGAATATTTCCGTGCTCACGAAGAAGAACTTTGTGAAACATGCCGTGAACGCCTTGAAAAGAACCCAATGAGAATCATCGATTGCAAGAGCCCTATATGCAAGAAGATTGCAGAAGATGCTCCTCGCTCTATGGATTATCTCTGCGACGAATGTCACGACCATTTCGAAGGCGTAAAGCAGAGCCTCACAGATATGGGCATCCCTTATGAAATCGATAAGAACATCGTTCGCGGTCTTGACTACTATACAAAGACAGTATTCGAATTCATCGGCACAGGCCTCGGCTCTCAGAGCACAGTTTGCGGCGGCGGTCGTTATGACGGTCTCGTTGAACAGCTGGGCGGCCCTAAGACATCTGGTATCGGCTTCGGCTGCGGTCTTGAACGTCTTATCATGACAGCGAAGGCAGCAGGTCATCAGTTCCCTGAGCCATTCAGTGTTGATGTAGCTCTCGTTTCTGCTGACGAAGATGGCGCAAGAGAAGCAAGAAAGCTTGCATTCCAGCTCCGTCAGGTTGGCGTTTCCTGCGAAATCGACCTTTGCAACAGAGGTGTTAAGGCTCAGATGAAGCACGCCGACAGAATTATGGCAAAACATACTATCGTTATCGGCTCCACAGAGCTTGAAAACGGTGAAGCAAATATCAAAATCATGAAGACAGGCGAAAATGTTCCTGTTAAGCTCGATGCTGAAAGCATTGCAAAGGTGGTAAAATAATGTTGGAAGAAAACAGAAGTTACGATATAAACGATGAAGAAGTGCAGAGTGTCAGCCATGTAGACGCTGACTACGGCGCAGAACAGATCCAGGTTCTCGAAGGCTTAGAAGCCGTCCGTAAGCGTCCTGGTATGTACATCGGTACAACTTCTATCAGAGGTCTTCACCATCTGGTTTACGAAATCGTCGATAATGCCATCGACGAAGCCCTCGCCGGCTATTGTGACCATATCGAGGTGGCGATCAATGGCGACAATTCCATTACAGTTACAGATAACGGACGCGGTATTCCTGTCGGCATCCAGCCACAGACAGGTCTTCCTGCTGTCGAAGTTGTTTATACAGTTCTCCATGCCGGCGGTAAGTTCGGCGGCGAAGGCTATAAGGTTTCGGGCGGCTTGCACGGTGTTGGCGCATCTGTTGTTAACGCTCTCTCCGAATGGGTGGAGGTTGAAGTCCATACAGAGGGCAAGATTCACAGAATCGGCTTTGACAGAGGTGTTACAAGACGTCCTCTCGAAGTTGTGGGCGAAACAGATAAGACAGGTACAAAGGTAACATTCAAGCCTGATGCAGACATCTTTGAAGAAACAGTCTTCGAATATGAAACACTTCTTCACAGACTTCGTGAACAGGCCTTCCTCAATGGTGGTCTTAAAATCACACTCACAGACCACAGAGCGGATGAAGAAACTTCCGAAACAATGCATTACGAAGGCGGTATCCGCGCTTACGTAAATCATCTCAATAAAAACAAGACAGCTCTCCACGAGCAGATCATTTATGTGGCAGGTCAGAAGGATGATGCTGTTGCCGAAGTTGCTCTCCAGTATAACGACGGCTACAACGAAACAATCCTTTCCTTCGCCAATAATATCTCCACTACCGAAGGCGGTATGCACGAAACAGGCTTCA
>JAZUBN010000014.1:0-4749 GCA_045638565.1 Oscillospiraceae bacterium
CCTTTATATCAAAGAATACAGATGCCATACAGAATGTGAAGAAGATACCGAACTGAGCAGCAGCGCCGAAAATCATAAGTTTCGGGTTTGAAAGCAAAGGTCCGAAGTCAATCATAGCACCGATACCGATAAAAAGGATGAGCGGGAAGAGCTCATTGGAAATACCGGCATTGAAAAGTTCTTCAAGAGTGTGAATAGCGCCGGAGAACGGCAGGTTTACGAGGATAGCACCAAAGCCCATTGGAAGAAGCAATGTTGGTTCCATCTCTTTTTTGATAGCAAGCCAGATCAGTACGCCGCCGATAACCCACATGATTACCTGCTGCCATGAAATAGCCGAAAGGTTTTCAACCAAAAAATCCATATTAAGTTTTCCTCCATACAAAATGAAATGGAAGTGCGCAACTTGCTTCGCACCCCAAAATCATTGTATCATTATTTCTTCATAAAGTCAATTCGTCAAATGTAAGATTCGTGTAAAATTTTCCGATACGACCTAACCGTTTTCAAGGCATTATGTAATAAAAGGGAGGATTTCTCCTCCCTTCTTATTTATGCTATTTTATATGCGGTTAATTTTTCACCCACCACAGCCTTGTCGGCTTCATCCGGACTGAAATCATAGAAAACCATCTCGACTATTCTGTCGCCGTAGCACAGGATATAATGGTCGATTCCGCCGAATTCCTGACTTACAAGCTGATATGCCCTGTCGGCCTTCCATGGCGAAGCATCGACAGCCTCATAGAGCGACTTATGTCCCTCAGGCACGTGTTCGTCATTGGTTTCGTCACGTCTGAGCCATATATCATTGAAAATGGCATCATAGAACATCGGCATTTTCACATCAATAATGGTGTATTCAAGGTCTGGCACTCTGTCTCCTATTCTGCCCCGCTGAGTGATGTCACTCATAGCGGCAAAAATCGTCGATTTGCTTTCATTTTGTGTGGAATAATTTTCATAATCCACCTTTTCCATATCCTCAACACGAAGCGGAATCTCATCGAGATAGTATTCGCGGAGATGGCCATTGAATTCATATGTGCCTGCCGCATGAGGGTCGATGTGGTCATTGCCCAGAATAAGATGGATAAGTCCGCCGATAAGGGCGAAAGACACCACAAATCCGATGGCATATACGATGATAAGGGTATATTTTGCCGGCATTTTAATGCTTTTCAGCATTTTTATGGCAAACCATACTATGCCGAAAATAACGACCATATATCCTATCGACCAGACAGCTATGTGCCAGCCTGAATTTTCAAACATTGCAAAGGTCAGGTACATCGAAAGGGTGAGCAGGATTACAAGTATGCTGTAATAGGCTGTCATATTGCTTCGCGGCTGAATAAACTCGCCGTTTTCCGCTTCCCTTTTCGCCTTTTTATACCATATATAATATGATGCGATATGGAACAGCGATTCAAGCCCGATTACAAACCAGCTGAGCACCAGAATAAGCTGTAATTCATCGGTCAGGAACTTTACTGCGTTGTCGGAGAAGTTGATAAAGCGGAGCGCTACATTCAGAAATGACACCGCCATCAGCAGTATCCACGTCCAGAGAAGATTCTTCTTCACAGTTTTATGAATGGTGTCCACCTGTACAACAGGGTCGGTTTCCATCGGCACTGCTTCAGGGTTTTCATTATAGAAAATCTGCATCATTGCAGCCGAAACAGCCAGTTTCCACCCTGATTTTGATGCGTATTCGGCAAGGTCTGCCGACTGTTCTTCCGGCTCAGGATCGAGCGCCGAAACTTTTGGCAGGAACATCACATTGAATCTGAGTTTACGTGGCTCCATGTGTTCATATTTCCAGAAATTCCCTTTTGCATCAACTATCATCCAGCCTTCAGCTGCCATTTTCTCCAAAGATTTTTCGATCTTTGGAAAGTCAAAAAGCGAATATAAATTGAGTTTATACCGTGTATTTTTCATGGTTATTCCTCACTTTCGAAAACAGCACGGTAGTCGTTCGCCTGCGCTGTTATGCGGTCATATTCCTCGCAGAGCATTTTATTCCCCTTTTCTGTCAGAATATAACTGCGGCGGCGACCTTCCACCTTTGTTTCCCGAATCATTTCCCCATCGAGAAACTGTTCGAGAAGATTATAAAGCGTACCTGAGCCCACTGTGACACGGCCGTTTGTCATAGCAGGAACTTTGTCGAGAATGTCCATGCCGTAACATTCGTTTTTAAGACAAAGCAATATATAAAACATCTGCTCTGTCAGCGTTTTGAATTTTTCTCTCGGCATAGTTCATACCTCCTATTCTCGAATATCGAGTATTATTGCTTTTATTATATTCTCGATTATCGAGAATGTCAATAGGGTATCGAAAAAAATTAAAAAGTCAGGCTGTTTTGCCTGACTTTGATTATTATTCAAATACTTTCGGGTCGACCAGCGGTACGATTATCTGGCACACATTATGATTTTCGTCGAGACCGTAATAGCAATTGTAAATGCCGTCGCCAAGTCCCGATGCTATCATTACGATATGGCTGCCTGTTTTCGGATTTTCCCAGCAGATGAAATCACCTTCCTCACGCTGATATGCAGGCATTTTCTCATAGCTTTCGGCAAAAAATGCAGCAAAATAATCGTCGTAATGGTTTCCTTCCGGATGCTCCTTATACCATTCGTCGAGAAACTCGCGGTATTCCTTCGCCGCCTGCTTATCGCAGAAGCTCATAAGACCTGCATCAACAGGGAAGGTTTCACGGGTGGCAAGATTGAGGTCAAGCACATCCTGCGAAACATCACGTCCGACAATATATTCCACCGGACGTTTATCGCTGATTTTAAGACGGGCTGTGCACATACGGATGCCGATATCCTCTCTGCGGCACACCGAAACATCGACAGGATATTTCCCTTGCGGAATCTTTCTCGAAAGCGGCACAGAAAAAATCTCATTTGGAAGGCAGGCAAGCGGGTCGGCGGCAACGATATACCCCGTAGGACATTCGATTTCACCCACAGAAACAAACCAGTTATTCTCTGTCTTTACAAACTGGGCCTCAATCTCCTCTGTCGGAATAACATCACGGTGAATCGATTCATAATTTGCCATATACTTTTCTCTCATATTTTCATCCATAAAACTATACCTCCCTTCATTGTGATTTAAGTATAAACTTTATTGCAGAATAAGTCAATAGCAGACAAAAAGGCACCTTTTCAGATGCCTTTTTATATCTATTTTTCAGCATATTTTATTGCTGCCTGTTTTACCCATTCAAAGCGGTTTTCATCAATATCATTCGGCACTGTGCAGTCTGCGCCAAGCATTGTGCCAACCTGACCGCATTCATCGAGAATACGGAAAACTTCTGCTTCAATTTCTTCCTTTGTACCTGTGTAAAGTATGCCCTTCTGAGCAAAGCCACCGAAAACAGGCTTGTTTCCAAAGAACTTCTTGCCTTCGCCGAGAGTCATATTTTCAGCAGCAACCGACCAGTTTATGCCCTTTGCATCAAAATCCTTAAACAGCTCAAGGTTATTGCCCTGACCTGCATAGCCGCAGATGTGGAGCAAGGTTGTGCAGTATTTATTTGCATCGTTGAGCACCTCTTTTTCAAGCGGCGCTACATATTTAAGATAAATATCGTCAGGAATTGCGCTCAGTCTGTTGTTTACGCTGAGATAGATGCCGTCAATGCCGCATTTTTCAACCAGCAGCTTATGGAACTCCATAATACGCTTGCCGAGAATATCGAGAGCGGCCGCAACCGCTGCAGGGTCTTCATTAAGGTAATCGAAGAACTTGCCGTTATCTCTGCACAGCACGTTGAGCGGCTCAGGCTTGAGAGCGCATCTGAGCGGGAAGAGCGGAGTAAAGCCTGTCATAAAAATCGGTACATCTTCCTTATACATATCGCGGACACGCTGCGCCAGTTCTATCGATTTGAGTACATAAGGAGAATCGAGTGTAAATGGCTCGATATTGTATAAATCGGAAGTCTTTTCTATCTTTGAACAGTCGATAGGCATTATCATAAGTGAATCGGTCATTATCTTGACGATGTCAGGATCAAATACCGCCTTTGACTTAAGATGGCCTGCCACATTCTCCTCAAAGGTATCATTTTCAAAGAAGCCTCGGTTCATTCTGTCAAAGCCCATATAATGATGCCAGAAGCCGACAGGAACTCTGTCTGCAGGCTTGTTGTTAAGGAAGTTTTCAAATCTTTCGCGCTTGTTCATATGCTTCTCCTTTCGTGTGACTACAACAGTACAGGTATATGTATATCATATTCCATATAATTCCATTTGTCAAGTAGCCGTGAACTTTGAAAAAAATTATATTTTTATCCATCTTTTTACATATTTTCGTTGCAATTGAGAAAAAAATCTGTTATTATGTTAGGTATTTCAACAACGGTGTCGCTGTATACGGTCGGCTTGAAGACTTCAGCTCCAGCAAGTCTGCCTGTGTCGAAGCTTTACTCGGCGCATATGTTGATACCGAAGTTTAGCTTGTCGGCGCAGCACAGCTTGAAGTAGAGTTGGGCATATGTACAACTTATGATTATTTCACAATGAGCAAAGTTGAAACTCCGTTCTCTGGGCTGTGGAAAACCACATCACAAACGGCACAACAGAAACAACATTCTCCCCTGACAAGGATTGTACACGTGCTGAAATCGTGACATTCCTCTGGCGTTGTTTCCGATAAAATCACATACAAAAAGGACATCCTTCGGGATGTCCTTTTTAATGCAATAAAAAAGAC
>JAZUBN010000015.1:0-20184 GCA_045638565.1 Oscillospiraceae bacterium
CTTGTGTAAAGGGAGGGGGACCATCGGAACGATGGTGGAGGGGTAGTATGAACCTTGATTTATTATATCCACCCCCTTACCTCCCTCTGACGAGGGAGGTGGCATCGCTGTGCGATGACGGAGGGAGAGAAATACGAAACCTTGACTAATCCCCATAACAAGAGTATAATTTTAATATAAATAATAACCTCGCGAAATTTACAAGCACCATTACGAAAGCTTAAAAAACGGAGGATAAGATTATGAGCGAAAAGACTAACACATCATTGGTAGAAGTTATTAAAACAGCTATACAGATTCCAGGTGTAAAAGTAGACAGAGAATTATTCCTGAGAGAACAATTCAAAGGTAAAAGTCTGGATATCATTGAAAGAATAATTTCAGAAGGACCAGTAAATGCACAGTGCACAAGAGCAGAGTTGAAAAAAATTGCACAGAGAATAGTCAATGACAGAACATTAAAGTCAACAGGTGCTTCTTTTATGGCAGGTTTGCCAGGTGGACTTGCGATGGCTGCAACTATTCCAGCGGACATTTTGCAATTTTATGGAGTTGCTTTGCGTATGGCACAGGAAATAGCTTATATTTATGGTGAACCTGATTTGTGGACAGATGGCCTAGTAGATGATGAAAGAGTTACTAATCAGTTGATTTTGTATTGCGGTGTAATGTTTGGGGTTTCGGGCGCATCGGCAACTATCAGAGTTTTATCTTCTCAGTTAGCCAAACAAGCTTTGAAAAAATTACCGCAAAAAGCACTTACAAAAACTGTGTACTACCCAATAGTTAAGTCAATAGCAAAAGTATTGGGTGCAAAAATGACAAAAGAGGTATTTGCTAAAGGCGTTTCGAAGGCAATACCTATAGTTGGCGGAGTGGTTTCCGGCGGACTTACATTTGCTACAATGAAACCAATGGGTGGTCGATTGATAGATGCGTTTGATGAAGCACATTTCGATTATACTCAAAGTGAGTTTGAAGCAGATTGGAAAGAAATTTCGGAAACAGAAAATAATGCAGAAGAAAAAAATATGGCTGCTGAAGATAAAACATCTGTGATGGATGAAATCAAAAAAGCGAAAGAACTCCATGATTTGGGTGTTATTACAGATGAAGAGTTTACAGAAATAAAAGTAAAGCTTATTGCTAAATTGTAGAATAGTGTAGGGGCGGGTTTCCATGCCCGCCCGCTTAATTTAACACCCCACCAAAGGAGTACCTTATGATAAGACCAATTATGAAAAATGTGATGTTTCTGGCGCAGAAGTCGGAAATAGCAACACCTGACGATATGAATATTGTCCGTGACCTGCTGGACACCCTCAAAGCCAATGAAGACGGCTGTGTCGGCATGGCGGCCAATATGATTGGCGTTAAAAAGCGCATCATCGCCGTCAATATGGGTTTTGCAAATGTGCCGATGATTAACCCTGTCATCGTTGCAAAAAGCGGCGAATATGAAACTGAGGAAGGCTGTCTTTCCCTCGTCGGTGTCCGCAAAACAAAGCGCTATGAGAAAATCGAAGTGGAATATTTTGACATAAACTGGGAAAAACAGAAAGGCACATTCACAGGCTGGACAGCACAGATTATCCAGCACGAATGTGACCACCTCGAAGGCATAATCATATAACCTCACCTGAAAGGAGCATCCTATGCAATACCGCAACGATAAATACGGCAATCCGATTTCCGTCCTCGGCTATGGCTGTATGCGATTTACTCAAAAAATGGGTGTCGACATCGATAAAGCCGAAAAGGAAATTATGGAAGCTATCAATGGCGGAGTAAATTATTTCGACACCGCATACATATATCCGGGCAGTGAGGCCGCCCTCGGCAAAATCCTCGAGCGCAATAATGTGCGTAATAAGGTCAATATTGCTACAAAACTGCCTCATTATCTTATAAAATCCAAAGAAGGCATTGAAAAAATCTTCAATGAAGAGCTTGAACGTCTCCGCACAGACCATGTGGATTATTACCTGATGCATATGCTGTCAGATGTAAAAACCTGGGAAAGACTCAAGTCTCTCGGCATTGAAGAATGGATTCGTGAGAAAAAGCAGAGCGGTCAGATTCGTCAGATAGGCTTTTCATATCACGGCAATTCCGATATGTTCTGCCAGCTTATCGATGCCTATGACTGGGATTTCTGCCAGATTCAGTATAACTATCTCGACGAAAACTCCCAGGCGGGCAGATGCGGCCTCAATCACGCCCATTCCAAAGGTATTCCTGTCGTAATTATGGAGCCTCTCCGCGGCGGCAAACTGGTCAATAATCTGCCGGATAAGGCGAAAAAGCTGTTCAATGACTATCCTGTAAAGCGCACTCCTGCCGAGTGGGCATTCCGCTGGCTCTGGGATCAGGAGGGCGTAACCTGTGTGCTTTCCGGTATGAACTCTCTCCAGATGGTGCAGGAAAATGTGAAAAATGCCGCTACAAGTAAGGTCGGCGAGCTGACCGAAAACGATCAGACATTGCTTAAAAATGTCGTCGCCGCCATCAATGAAAAGATGAAGGTGGGCTGCACAGGCTGTGGTTACTGTATGCCTTGCCCTAAGCACGTGGATATTCCTGGCACATTCGCCGCATATAATAAGCGCTATTCCGATGGCAAAATGACGGCATTCATCGAATATACAATGTGTACTGTTCTCCGTAAGGACTTCACTTCGGCATCAAACTGCGTCGGCTGCGGCCTTTGTGAACAGCATTGTCCACAGCATATCAATATCCGCGAACAGCTGCAGAATGCAAGAAAAGAGCTGGAAGGTCCGCTTTACAGTGCCGCAAAAAAGATTCTGCCAAAGATTATGAAGTATTAAAATAACAGAGCCGCTGATTTGTTCAGCGGCTCTTTAAATTATTTGATAAAACTGCATAAATTTCCTTGCAAAATCATTTTTATAGTGGTATAATTAGCACAGATTAAAACTTATCAAATTCAGGAGGACAATATTATGCTTCTTAAGACTGACGTTTTTACACCTTCCCGCTTTACAGCTGAAGGCGAAATCGAACTTCGCGGTAACAAGATCCCTTATCACACAGTGTGTGAAGACAACGTATTCTATGATGATGAAGGCAAGGCTCTTGCTTCCATCTTCTCATATTCCTACTTCCGTTCCGACGTAGAGGACAAGAAGAGCCGTCCTGTTATGTTCTGCTTCAACGGCGGTCCTGGTACATCTTCCATGATGGTTCACGCAGGCTTCCTCGGCACAAAGCGCCTTAAGTACGGCGAAGTTGACGATATCGGCCTTCCATTGCCACCATATGAATCTGTTGACAACGCACAGTGTCTTCTCGACATCGCTGACCTCGTTATTATCGACCCAGTCGGCACAGGTTTCGGCCGTCTCCTCGACGAATCAAAGAGAGATATGTTCTACGGCATCGAACAGGACGCAGAAGCTATCCTTACATTCATCCAGAAGTGGCTTGCCAAGTATAACAGATGGCAGAGCCCTAAGTATATGTGCGGTGAAAGCTATGGCTGTACACGTGCTGCAACAGTAGCAGGTATCGGCTCCACAGGCGCATCTGACCGTGCATACTCCATCGCATTCGATGGTCTTATCCTCATCGGCAACACAGTTACAAACGGCACACACTTCGGCGCTGGCAAGATGGTTTATCCTGCAGTTCTCGCATTCCCAACTCTCGCTGCTACACATTGGTATCACAACCACCCATCCGAACAGACAGTTGAAGAATTCGTAGCAGAAGCAAAGCAGTTTGCTGATACAGAATATCTCCTTGCTCTTTATCAGGGTGAAAGACTTAAGGGCGAAGCTCGTGAAAAGATGATCGAAAAGATCATGTACTACACAGGCGTTTCCCGTGAATATCTCATCAAGCGTGAACTCGTTGTTGAAGACGTTGAATTCCGCGGTGAAGTTTGCCGCAAGCAGGGCAAGAGCGTTGCACGTCTCGACGGCCGTATCACACGTCCACTTTATTCCGGTATGGAAGAAGCTAAGTGGGGCATGCGTGACGACCCATCCGTAGGTAAGTACGATCCATTCTTCCAGTCTGTACTCGAAGGCGAACTCTTCCCTAAGCTCGGTATCGTAGACTTCGACAGAAACTTCGTCAACTCCCATAGCCTCTACCTCACATGGAACAACAACATCAAGGGCAGAAACACAGCTCAGTGCCTCTGCGCAGCTATGACAAGAGTACCAGGCATGCGTACATTCTTCGTAAACGGCTGGTATGATATCTGCACACAGATCGGTATCCTTTATTACACACTCGACCATTCCGGTCTCCCAATGGATCGTGTATTCGTTAAGGGCTACAAGGCTGGTCATATGGCTTACCTCGGCGAAGACCTCATTCAGGAACTCACAGACGATATGTACAACTTCATTAAGGGTCAGGACCCAACAAAGTAAGTTACATAAAAACTATAAAGCCGTCGGTTTCCGGCGGCTTTTTCACGATAATTTAACTTGTCTATAATATTGATACAGACAGGAGATTTTCACTATGACAGAGCAATTTTTGCAGAATAATAATCTTAAAGATGAGAACGATATCGATTCGCTTATCGAATTTGCCGCCCTGATAAGAGAACTTGTCAATAACAGACAGTATGAAAATATAAATCAAATGATCAACTACACACTGGATAACAGTTATCTTGAGGCTTTTTCATGGTGTATGGGAATAATGCAGGAAGAGTTTGAAAAGGATGACTGCCGGCTTGACAGCTTTGAATGTACCCTCGGTAAATCAATACCGGCATACGATGAGTTTATTAAACGTCTGCAAGTTGACTTTAATGCTTGCAGCACGGGACTGGAAAAGATATATGATAACCATGGCGAGGTAGAGTCATTCTTCAATATTCTTGTGTATGAAACAGGATTTAAGAATATTTTCCTTATTTCTTCGGAGAACTTTGATACAAAAGACAATGATTTTATCCAGTATAAGCTGTCATTTTCCGAAAATGGAAAGGAACCACAACAATGATAATCAACTTTAGAAATAAATCACCGGATATTCATAAGAGATGCTTCATTGCTCCAAACGCAACAGTTCTCGGTGGTGTAAAAATGGATGAAAATGCCACAGTCTGGTACGGCGCAGTTTTGCGCGGCGACGGCAGTGAAATAATCATCGGTAAAAACTCAAATATTCAGGATAACGCAACCGTCCACTGCGACCCTGATTTCCCTGTTGTGATCGGTGAAAATGTCACAGTAGGGCACAATGCCATAATCCACGGATGTACTATAAATAATAATGTAATGGTCGGTATGGGCGCAACAGTCCTTAACGGCGCTGTCGTCGGCGAAGGCTCGATAATCGGCGCAGGCGCTCTCGTCCGCGAAGGTCAGATTATCCCTGAAAACTCCCTCGTCATCGGTCTTCCTGCAAAGGTGGTCAAGGAAACAACAGAAGAACAGCGCAAGTCAATCCTTGAAAATGCCGAACACTATGTCGCCCTCGGCAGAGAGCATAAAGAGGCAAATAATGGATAAGCTTCGTGAAGAATTATTCGAAGTGCTTCGTGAAAAGGGTGCAAAGCTGATGGGCATCGGCAATCTTGGAGGTATCGTCACAGGCGATATGAAAATCGGCATTTCTGTGGCTGTGCCCGTGCCTGCCCATATAGTCGAAAACCTCAAGACGGCGCCGACTATGGAATATTACCATATGTATCAGACACTCAATGCCCGGCTCGACGAGATAGTGACAGCAGGCGCCGAGTTTCTCGCCTCCAAAGGCTATAAAGCTCAGGCGAATACGACAAAAATTGTAAAATCGGATGAAAACTGGGAAACACCGCTTCCGCATAAAACTGTGGCAACAAGGGCAGGGCTTGGCTGGATTGGCAAAAACTGCCTGCTTATCACAGAAACATTCGGCGGAGCACAGCGCATTTCAAGCCTTATAACCGATGCTCCTCTCACTTGCGATGAGCCGATAAATGAAAGTCGATGCGGCGAATGCAAAGTCTGTGTCGATAAATGTCCGGGCAAGGCTCTGCACAATACATTGTGGACAGCAGGAATGAAAAGGGAAGAGATATTCGACAAGGTGATTTGCAAAAAGGCACAGGAAATGCAGATGGAAAAGGCTACAGGGCTTAAAACAGACCTTTGCGGAATGTGCTATGCCGTCTGCCCGTACACACAAAAATATTTGAAAACGGAGAAATAAATATGAGCGAACTCAAGAAAGAATTATTTGAAATACTCATGGCAAGCGGCGCCGAAAAGGTTGGCGTTGCCGATATTGAAGGTATTCTCGATACAGATATGAAGCGCGGCATTTCCATGGTATTGCATATACCTGTCGAAGTTGTGGAACAGCTCCGCGACCATCCTACAGAAGAAACACAGGCAGCTTATGCCGCATTCAGACCTAAGTTTGAGCCTATCGTCAAGGCGGGCGTGGATTTCCTCAAGTCAAAAGGCTATAATGTCATCACAGATATGCTGGGCGACAAGCCTATTCCAAACAAGATTGTGGCAACACGTGCAGGCATCGGCTGGGTTGGCAAGAATAACATCGTTGTCACAAAGGAATTCGGCAGCGCAATCCGCCTTGCGACTATCCTTACAGATGCTCCTCTCGAAGCTGATGAGCCAATTACAGAAAGCCAGTGCGGCGCTTGTGACCTCTGCGTGAGAAACTGTCCTGCAAAGGCGCTTACAGGCAAGCTCTGGGAGCCAGGTCTTGCATTCGGTGAGCTCCACAGCATTGACAAGTGCCGTGGATTTGCTCAGGAAAGAAAGGAAAAAGACCCATACTACGCAAATATCGGTATGTGCGGCAAGTGCTACGCAGTATGTACATATACACAGGCATACCACAACAGACTCAAAAAGGAAAATCAATAAATAAAGCAGAAAAGCGCTGACATAATGTCGGCGCTTTTCTTATGGTGGGTATTATTGCGGTATACACCGCTTTGTGAAAAGAAAGAATATGGGCGTTTAGTCGCGTTCTTCAAAAGCGTAGCCATCGTCAACGTAGTCGCCTGTTTCCCAGATGAGGCCGATACGTTCAAAAGCGTTCTTGTAATATTCGTTATTGTTTTCAAAATCCATATATGACATAGTTTTTATCTCCTTTTTGCGATATTTATTTGATATTGTTTGGTTTGTTTCTTTATTATGGCTTTATTATACAACAGATAAAGTTCTATAAAACGGACAATTAAAACACTTTTGCAAATTGTGAAAAAATATTTTCAAAAAAATTTAAAAAAATTTGAAAAAAGTGTTGACATTTTTAAAAGCCTGTGTTATTATATACAAGCAGTCAGGAAATGACACAGAAAAACAACAAAATATGCGGTCGTGGCGGAATGGTATACGCGCTAGCTTGAGGTGCTAGTGAGAGCAGTCTCGTGGGGGTTCAAGTCCCCCCGACCGCACCAAGGCAAGTCGAAAGACTTGCTTTTTGTTTTTTTACCGCGCAATTGTACTTATAGCATATGCAAATAAAATTGACGTCATTTTATTATTAAAACAAATAATTTATCTTAAAGTGATAAGAAATGATGTGAAAATATCAGTATAATGATAAAAGTTTAGAAAAATAATCTTGACAAATTGCGGTAAATTAAATATAATTGTTTCATTAAAGGCGAATATTGACGGATGATCAGAACGGGAGAGACCATTTAAGTATGGCGCCGAAGGGGCAGTGCAGCCAACTCTCAGGCAAAAGTACCGTTTTGGGACGTAACTCTGGAAAGCCATCAGGCACCGAAGAAGCAACTTTAATATATTGTAAAGGAATCTTTCAGGTCAGTACATACAGAGGCACAAATTACGGGAGTAGTTTGTGCCTTTTTTCTTTGACAAAAAATTGTTTATGTATCAGAAAGGTGATTCACAATGGAAAAGAAAACTCCACTGTACGACAGACATGTAGAACTCGGCGGTAAGATTGTACCATTCGCAGGCTACATGCTTCCTATCCAGTACCCACACGGTATTATCAAGGAACACATGGCAGTAAGAACTGCAGCAGGTCTCTTTGATGTATCCCATATGGGTGAACTTATGCTCAAGGGCCCTGATGCACTCAAGAACCTTCAGTTTGTTGTTGCAAATGATTGCGACGGTATGGCTGATGGTCAGTGCCGCTACACACCGCTCTGCAACGAAAACGGCGGTATCGTAGACGACCTTCTCGTTTGCCGAGTAAACGAAAATGCTTACCTCCTTGTTGTTAACGCAGCGAATAAGGATAAGGATTTCGAACATATTAAGAAGTATGTGACAGGCGACTGCGTATGCGAAGATATTTCTGACGGCATCGCTCAGTTTGCTATCCAGGGTCCTAAGGCTCCTGCTATCATCAAGAGAATGGCAGACGAAAACACAATCCCTAAGAAGTATTACACATTCACAGTTACAGAAGTTGCAGGCGTAAAGTGCCTCCTCTCCAGAACAGGCTATACAGGCGAGCTCGGCTATGAACTTTACTGCGCAAATGAAGATGCAGTAAATCTCTGGAACGCTCTCCTCAATGAAGGCGAAGCAGATGGTCTTATCCCATGTGGCCTCGGCGCACGTGACACACTCCGTCTCGAAGCTTCCATGCCTCTCTATGGCCATGAAATGAATGATGAAATCACACCATTCGAAGCAGGCATCGAATTCTTTGTAAAGATGGACAAGGCAGACTTCGTTGGTAAGAGCGCTCTTGTCGGCAAGGAAAATCCTCTCAACAAGCGTTATGGCATCAAGGTAACAGGCCGTGGTGTTGTAAGAGAAGAATGTGAAGTTCTCCTCAATGGAGAAGTTATCGGCAAGACAACTTCCGGCACACACTGCCCAGCAGTAGGCCCTGTGGCTATGGCTCTTCTCAAGGGTGAAATCGCAGAAGGCACAAAGGTTGAAGTTGAAGTAAGAGGCCGCAAGGTTGAAGCTGAAATTATCCCAATGCCATTCTATAAGAGACCAAAGACAGCAAAATAAAATAACATTATTATAAATCAAGACTATCTAATTAAAAGGAGATATTATTATGAACGTACCAGCAAATCTTATGTATTCCAAGTCCCATGAATGGGTTAAGTTCCTCGAAGACGGCAGCGCACTCGTAGGTATCACAGACTTCGCACAGTCCGAACTCGGTGATATCGTTTTCATCAACCTCCCAGTAGCAGGTGATGAAGTTGTTATGGAAGAAGCTCTTGGCGACGTAGAATCCGTTAAGGCAGTATCTGATATCCTCTGCCCAATTTCCGGTACAGTTGCTGAAATCAACGAAGAACTCCTCGACAGACCACAGGCTATCAACGAAGAACCATACGAAGCATGGCTCATTCGTGTTGAAAATATCACAGGCAAGGAAGATCTCCTCGACGCAGCTGAATACGAAGCATTCGTAGAATCGGAGAAGTAATTAATGGGTAGCTATATTCCATCTTCCGTTCGTGAAAGGGAAGAATTGCTCAAAGCTGTTGGTGTAAACAGCATCGATGAGCTTTTTGCAGTCATTCCTGAGGCTGTTCGCGTAAAGGGCGAACTGAACCTTCCAAAGGGTCTTTCCGAAATGGAACTCCGCCGCAAGATGAATGAAATGGCAGCAAAGAACACAGTGTTCCCTGTCATCCTTCGCGGCGCAGGCGCATATGACCATCATATCCCATCCATCGTAAAGTATATCCCTGCAAAGGAAGAATTCCTCACAACATATACACCTTATCAGGCTGAAATCAGCCAGGGTGTTCTCCAGTCCATTTTTGAATATCAGACAATGATCTGCCAGCTTACAGGCATGGATGTTTCCAATGCTTCCGTTTATGACGGTGCAAGCGCAGCGGCAGAAGCTGTTACAATGTGCCGCGACAGAAAGAGAACAAAGGCTCTCGTTTCGGGCGCAGCTCATCCTGATACAATCGAAACAATCCGCACATACTGCTCTGCAGCAGATTGTGAAATGGTAGTTGTTCCTCATAAGAACGGCGTTACAGATGTTGACGCTCTCACAGAAATGATGACAGCAGATACTTGCTGCCTCTATGTACAGAGTCCTAACTTCTTCGGCCAGATCGAAGATGTGACAGCTCTTGCTGATCTTGCTCACGGCGCAGGCCTCAAGCTTATCGCAGGCTGCAATCCAATCGCTCTCGCAATTCTCAAGACTCCTGCTGAATGCGGCGCTGACATCGCTGTCGGTGAAGGTCAGCCTCTCGGTATGCCTCTCTCTTACGGCGGTCCATACCTTGGCTTTATGGCAACAAGTGATGCAATGATGAGAAAGCTTCCTGGCCGTATGGTAGGTCAGACAGAAGATACAGAAGGCAAGCGTGCCTTCGTTCTCACAATGCAGGCAAGAGAACAGCACATCAGAAGAGAAAAGGCAAGCTCCAACATCTGCTCCAACCAGGCTCTCTGCGCACTTACTGCGTCTGTATACTGCAGCGTAATGGGTCCTCAGGGTCTTAAGCAGGTTGCTCAGCAGTGCCACTCCAAGGCAGTTTACTTTGCAAACCTTCTCTGCAAGATTCCTGGCGTAGCTATGAAGTATGAAGGACAGTTCTTCCATGAATTTGTCACAACACTTCCTGTTGAATCCCAGAAGGTAGTTGATGCTCTCGCAAATGAAGGCATCCTTGCAGGTCTCCCTGTTGAAGGCGGCATTCTCTGGTGTGTAACAGAAAAGGTTACACGTGAAGATATCGAACGTGCAGCAAAAATCGTTGAGGAGGTGTGCGCATAATGAAGCTTATATTTGAAAGAAGCGTTGAAGGACGCTATACATCACAGCTCCCAGAATGTGACGTTCCTGTATGCGATTTCTCCGAAGAAATGTCCAGAAAGATCAAGCTCGGTCTTCCTGAAGTTTCTGAAAACGAAGTAAGCCGTCACTATACACATCTCTCCCGCCAGGTTTACGGTGTAAACTCCGGCATTTATCCTCTCGGCTCCTGTACAATGAAATATAATCCTCGTATCAACGAGGAAATCGCTTCTCTCCCAGGTTTTACAGGCATTCATCCTCTCCAGCCAAAGGAAACAACAATGGGCTGCAGAGAAGTGCTTGAACTCTCTGAAAAGCTTCTGTGCGAAATCACAGGTATGGATGCAATGACATTCCAGCCTGCAGCAGGCGCACACGGTGAACTTTGCGGTCTGCTTCTCATCAAGGCATACCACAAGGCAAGAGGCGATGAAGGCAGAAAGAAGATTATCGTGCCTGACTCTGCTCACGGTACAAATCCTGCTTCTGCTACAATGGCAGGCTTCACAGTTGTCAGCGTAAAGTCCCTTCCGGACGGCTGCGTAGACCTCGAAGCTCTCAGAAAGGCAGTAGGTCCTGATACAGCAGGTCTTATGCTTACAAATCCTAACACAGTAGGTCTTTTCGATAAGAATATCCTCGAAATCACAGATATTATCCACGAAGCAGGTGGTCTCGTTTACTATGACGGTGCAAACCTCAATGCTATTATGGGTAAGGCTCGTCCTGGTGATATGGGCTTTGACGTTGTTCATCTCAATCTCCATAAGACATTCTCCACACCTCACGGCGGCGGTGGTCCTGGTGCAGGTCCTGTTGGCTGTAAGGAAATCTTAAAGCCATATCTTCCATATTCCGTTATGGGTGAAGAAGGCGTTGACACAAGCATCGGTCAGCTCAAGAGCTTCTATGGCAACTTCCTCGTTGTTGTAAAGGCACTCAGCTATGTGCTCACTCTCGGTGCAGAAGGCATCCGTGAAGCTTCTGAAAATGCAGTTCTCAATGCAAACTACCTTATGAGCCGTATCAAGGATGTATATCCTGTGGCTTACGAAGGCTACTGTATGCATGAATTTGTTGTTACACTTGAAAAGCTCAAGAAGGAAACAGGTGTTTCAGCTCTCGATATTGCAAAGGGTCTCCTCGACAGAGGTATCCATGCACCAACAATGTACTTCCCTCTCATCGTTCACGAAGCTCTCATGTTTGAGCCAACTGAAACAGAAGGCAAGGAAAGAATGGACGAACTTGCAGATACTCTCAATATGCTCTATCGTCAGGCAGAAATTGAAAGCGCATATCTCCACCAGACTCCAACAACAAGAAAGGTACGCCGTCTCGACGAGGTAAACGCAGCACGTAATCCTCGCCTTCGTTACCGCGAACCGGAAAATGCTTAACAGAGTCTATATCTATATAGAAAAGGAAACAGATCCTGTACACAATCTGGCAGTCGAAAGCTGTCTTCTCAATAATGTGGAAGAAGGATCGTGTATCCTTTATCTGTGGCAAAACCGCAAAACAGTAGTAATAGGCAAAAATCAGAATCTCTGGGCGCAGTGTCGTCCGGAGATTCTTGAGCTTGAAGGTGGAAAAGCCGTACGTCGTCTTTCGGGCGGCGGAGCTGTATATCATGATATGGGAAATCTCAATTTCACATTTCTGACTCACAAAGATGATTATGATACAGCAAAACAGACCGATGTTGTGCTGAAGGCAGTTTCATCCCTCGGTATCAAAGCCGAAAAGACAGGAAGAAATGATCTCACAGCAGACGGACGAAAGTTTTCCGGTCATGCCTATTATAAAAACGGCAGCAGATGCTATCATCACGGCACGATAATGGTGGATGTCGATGCCGATGCTCTTTCAAGATTCCTTACAGTTTCAGCAGATAAGCTCAAGGGCAAGGGTGTTGATTCTGTCCGTTCACGTGTTGTCAATCTGATCCAACTCAAGCCGGACCTTACCATCGATTCGCTTAAAGAAGCTATGATTTCCGCTTTTGAAGAGGTTTATGGCATGAAGGCAGAAAAATTGCCTGAAAGCTTTATAAAGCCTGATGAACTTGCTGAAAATATAGCCTTTCTCGGCTCGGATGACTTCCGTCTCGGCAGCAATATAAGCTTTGATCAGACGATTAAAAACCGTTTCCCATGGGGCGGTGTTGAAATCTCAATGATGGTGGAAGGCGGATTTGTAAAAGATGCTGTCTGTTATTCGGATGCTATGCGTGAAGACGTGCTGTCGCAGGTGTCCGCTTCCATAAAGGGATGCCGTTTTGAAACCGATGTAATTTGCGGAAATATTAAAAATATCCCATCCGATGAGGAGGGAAAGAGCATACTTTGTGATATAGCAGATATGCTCAGGGAGGAAATCCAATGAGAAATTTTGATTTAATAGTAATCGGCGGCGGTCCGGGAGGCTATGAAGCTGCTATCCGTGCCAGCCAGCTCGGTATGAAAACTGCTCTCATCGAGCAGAATAAAATCGGCGGTACATGCCTTAACCGCGGCTGTATCCCAACAAAAGTCCTTCTGCACACAGCAGAAGTATATCACGAAGCATCTACAGCAAATGAGCTCGGTCTCAATTTCGGCCCGCTCAGCTATGATATGAATGCAATCCATGCACGTAAGGCAGAAGTCTGCGCTACACTTCGCACAGGTGTTGAAGGTCTCCTCAAGGCAAATAGTGTTGAAGTCATCAATGCTCACGGCACGGTCGGCGAAAACGGCATGGTTATGGCAGGCGAAGAGGAACTCAAGGCAGATAAAATCCTTATCGCAGCTGGCTCCAAGCCTGCAAGACCACCAATTCCAGGCCTCACACTTGATGGTGTTGTCACAAGTGACGAAATCCTCGAAGGCGAGCCAATCGATTATAAGTCTCTTACAATTATCGGCGGCGGTGTTATCGGCGTTGAACTTGCCGGCTTCTATGCTGCTCTCGGCTGCAAGGTGACTATCGTTGAAGCTCTTGAACGTCTTGTTCCAACACTTGACAGAGAAATCTCCCAGAGCCTTTCCATGATCTTCAAAAAGCGCGGCATCGATGTGAACTGCGGCTCTATGGTAAGCGAAATTGTAGAAGGCGAAAACGGCCTTATCACAAAGTTCACAGCAAAGGGCGCTGAAAAGCAGGTTGAAAGTCAGGGTGTTCTCGTCTGCATCGGCAGAAGAGCATGTACAGAAGGTCTCTTTATGGAAGGTGTTCAGCCTGAAATGAACCGTGGTATGCTCATCGTAAACGATAAGTTCGAAACAAGCATTCCAGGTGTTTATGCTATCGGTGACGTTATCGGCGGCATCCAGCTTGCTCACAAGGCGAGCGCAGAAGGTCTTGCTGCAGTTGAAATGATGTGCGGCAATGAAAACCACACAGACCTCACTCTTGTTCCATCATGCCTCTATACATCTCCTGAAGTTGCCTGCGTAGGTATCACAGCAGATCAGGCAAAGCAGGACGGCATTGCTGTCAAGACAGCAAAGTACGTTATGTCCGGCAACGGCAAGAGCATCATCACACGTGAAGAACGCGGTTTTGTAAAGCTCGTTCTCGATGCTGAAACAGAAAAGGTCCTCGGTATTCAGATGATGTGCGCACGCGCAACAGACCTTATCTCCGAATGGACAAATATTATTGCAAACGGTATGACAAAGAGCGATCTGCTCAAGGGTATGCGTCCTCACCCAACATACTGCGAAGGCATTACAGAAATGCTTGAAGCAGTTGACGGCAAGGCTATCCACGTAATGCCTGCAAAAAAGAGATAAACATAAAAGCACCCTGAAAGGGTGCTTTTTCTTTACAAATAACGCTGAAAGTAGTATAATGTGATTATAAATTAAAACTGTGAGGCGAATTATGGAGATATACAAGCATAAAGTTCAGTATTACGAAACCGATAAAATGGGCATTACACATCATTCCAACTATATCCGCTGGATGGAAGAAGCGAGAATAGATTTTTGCGAACAAATCGGCTGGGGATATGATAAAATGGAAGAAAATGGAATTATGTCCCCTGTGATCGGCGTAGAATGCAAATATAAGCTCAATACCACATTCGCCGATATAATCGCAATAGAGATATTTGTGGAGGAGTTCAGCGGTGTCCGTCTTAAACTGCGTTATGAAATGAAAAGAGACGGAAAACTTGTCTGTGAAGGCAAAACAGAGCATTGTTTCATGAGTCCCGACGGCAAAATCCTCCGCCTCAAAAAAGAACACCCCGCCCTCTTTGAACTTTTCACAACTCTGGCAGAAAATAAATAATTATCCCTTCGTTAGCCTCCACTGTGCAAGGGGAGGTGTCAATCGAAGATTGACGGAGGGGTTGTCATTATAAAATAAAAGCACCCGTATGGGTGCTTTTTCTATGCTTTCTTCAATTCAAAAGTCTGTACCATTTCGATAATTTTGGAAGAAATGATAACAGTCACAAGCGAATATGCAATTTTGGTAAATGGAATATAGCTGAGGGAAAGGGCGAGCACAGTAAGGTCTGTAAGCAGATAGCATTTTGCAATGCTCCATCCTGTCTTCATCGATACAACGAGTGCCAGAGAATCGTCGCCGCCTGCCGCACCGCCTTGTCTTACAACAAGACCGACGCCAACGCCCACGAAAATGCCGCCGAAAATAGCGCACATAAGAGGGGAATGGCTGATGTCAGGAGTCATATAGCCGATTTTTTCATAGATTCGGTAAAAAACCGAAAACATAAGACTTGCCATAACTGCATTGCCTAAAAATCCCTTGCCGAGATACTTCGTACCAAGCAAAAAGAGGCTTACATCCATTACAAACCCCGAAAATGCGGGAGAAATACCAAACCAGTGCTGAATGAAAAGTGTCATCCCAAGAATACCGCCCTCGGTGACAGGAGAGCGGGAATGAATGTTGAACATCCCGAAAGCCAATATGGCCGAGCCTAAAATCAGCATGGGAAGATGTGAATATTTTGACTTCATAAAGTTTCCTTATCGTTTATTTGCACAGATAATTATACTCAGATTTATGCATTCTGTCAAGTGCTACTCCATGTCATCGATTATATTGCCCTTGCGGATATTTTCCTCTATCATATTTTTAGTGTAATCCCAGATGAATTCCGAGCCCTTCTTCGAGCGAATCTGTCGGTTATGGATACGCGAGTGTGTCACACCGTGTTCACGCCAGCTGTCGCCATCGTTGGAATTATTGAGCAAAAATGGCTGGAAATTGTCCATAGCACGAGCAAAACGAGCTTCAGCAGTTTCACAAGCCTCAAATTCATAAAACAAAGAGATAAGCTCATCTCTCTGTTCGTCGGGAAGAAGACCGAAAATGCGCTGAGCCGCCTTTTCTTCGCGCTCCTGCTGACTGTCCTTGCCGGCATCGCCATAGGCATAGGTATCGCCTGCGTCAATCTCAACAATATCGTGAATCAGCGCCATCATCATAGCCTTCGCCACATCGAAAGGCTCGTTGGAATATTCTTTCAGCAGGTATATCATAATAGCCATGTGCCAGGCGTGCTCGGCATCATTTTCACGGCGTCCGTTGCCTGTTATATTATTCTGACGGAAAATATTCTTTTCCTTGTCGATTTCAAGAATGAAATCAAGTTGTTTCTTAAATCTTTCGTCCATATTATTGCCCTGTAATTATATATTTTCAAGCAGCCATCTTGCTACGCCGTCTTCGTTGTTTGAAGCAATAATACCTGTCGCAATAGCCTTCAGCTCGTCGGCAGCATTGGCAACGGCATAACATTCATCGGCAATTTCAAACATGGAAATATCGTTCTTTCCATCGCCGAAACAGACCACCTTATCGCAGCCGAGATTTTCCTTTAACTGTAAAACAGCATTTCTTTTTGACGCCGCTTTCGGCATGATTTCAAGCCATTGAGCCTTGCTGTAAATATCGACCTGATAAACGCAGTTGAGCCGTTCATCTGCCTTGAAAATCTCATATAAAGGCGCAAGCATTTCCGGCTCATCAATGCAGGTGAAATAGAAAATGTTGTCTTTGTAGAGCTCGTCAGCATCGCGCACCGCATTATATCGCGGGTCAGTCCCACGGCTGTCCAGAAAATGGCGAAGCCCCCATGTTATATGTTCATCATTGTTGACAAAATTAAAATGCTCATCCTTTCCGTCAAGCGAATAGACAAGCGGATATATGTCGTTTTCCAAAAGGATATCCAATACATATTTCACTGTGTCATTATGGAAAAAGTTGGAAACTATAATCTCCTTGCTTTCGTTTTCAAGCACAAATGCGCCATTATATAAAATAATCGGAAGCCGTCCTTTAAGCCCATCTGTAACCTTTACCGAAGTATGCCACGAGCGAGCGGTAGCATAGGAAAAAATCAGCCCTTTTTCCACAAGGCTGTTGATAGTATTTGCAGTAAACTCGCTGATTTTCGCATCGGAATGAATCAGCGTGCCGTCAAGGTCGGAAATATATAATGTTTTAATAAAAATCACCTCATTTATAATTATAGCAAAACCCACGCAGTTGTCAACCGCTGTAAAATATGATAAAATATACTTATCAACTCCAAAGGAGACAACGCTATGAAACGCTCTAAAATAAATAAAGCCCTCCGCGAATTGGAGGCAATGTGCAAAAAGCACTGCTGTTATCTGCCGCCTTTCTGCCATTTCACTCCCGAAGAATGGGCAGAAAAGGGCCATGAATATGATGAAATCCGTGATTGTGCCCTGGGCTGGGATATCACAGACTATGGCTTGGGTGATTTCGAAAAGGTAGGCTTCTCGCTCATCACAATCCGCAATGGCAACCGCAATATGGCGGAAAAATACCCTAAAGTCTATGCCGAAAAGCTGCTTTTCCTCAAGGAAGGTCAGTATGCCCCAAACCATTTCCATTGGTACAAGACAGAGGACATCATAAATCGAGGCGGCGGCAACATCCTCATCCGTGTTTACAACAGCCACAAGGATGAAAGCATCGACTATGAAAGCGATGTAACAGTACACACAGACGGCAGAACTTATACTGTTCCTGCCGGCTCGCAGATTCGTCTTACACCGGGCGAAAGCATCCATATCCAGCAGTATCTTTACCATGATTTTACAGTTGAAGAGGGTACAGGTGACGTGCTTCTCGGCGAAGTCAGCCAGTGCAATGACGATAATAATGATAACCGTTTCGCTGAGCCTATCGGCAGATTCCCGACTATCGAGGAGGATGAGCCTGCCTATCGTCTGCTGTGCAATGAATATCCGGAGGCGAAATAATATGGCAAAAGTTGTAGCTTTAGGCGAACTTTTAATCGATTTTGCCCAGATAAGCACAGAAAATGGCTATCCGACAATGAAGGCTCATCCGGGCGGCGCTCCTTGCAATTATCTTGCTGCGCTTAATAAATATGGCATTTCCACAGCCTTTATCGGCAAAGTAGGTGGCGATGCCTTCGGCAAAGCGCTTGTTGATACAATGGAAAAAACTGGAATTGATACCCGCGGGATTGTGATGGACGAAAAGGTATTTACAACTCTCGCTTTCGTCACCAATGACGAAAAGGGCGACCGCAGTTTCAGCTTTGCACGCAAGCCGGGGGCAGACACCTGCCTCACATGGGAGGAAGTTGACAAAAGCCTTATCGATGAATGTGACATCTTCCATTTCGGCACATTGAGCCTGACAGACGAGCCGTCCAAATCGGCAACCGAGCAGGCTGTAGCCTATGCAAAAGAGAAGGGCAAGCTTATCTCCTTCGACCCTAATCTGCGTAAGCCGTTGTGGAATGACATTTCAAAGGCAAGAGATGTCATGAAATGGGGGCTTTCTCAGGCTGACATCGTCAAAATCAGCGACGAGGAAGTGGAATTCCTGTGGCATGGTCTTGTGGGCGAAAGCGAAGCAAGATATAAGTTGGGCAATGAGTTCGGAATAAGCCTTGTTATGATTACAAAGGGCGAAAATGGCGCAATTATCGCAAATAAAGATAATATTGTCCGTGTGAATACACCGAAAGTCAATGTAATCGATACAACGGGAGCGGGGGACATCTTCGGCGGCTCGGCTGTGGCAAGACTTCTTGAACTGAATAAGCATCCTGATGCTCTAACAGCGGAAGAACTGGAATATATTGGAAAATATGCCGCAACTGCCGCATCACTTTCGACAGAGAAACAGGGTGGCATCCCATCTGTGCCAGATAAGGAAAGCGTCCTTGCAAAGATGGCGGAGGAATAATATGAACGAAAATCTTATTAAGAAAATAAACGGTCTGCTGACCAATATCGTCAATCAGACAAAAGATTCTCCCGATGAGGCTGTGAATAAAATCAATACGGTTGAAAAAGAACTGGACAGTATGGTGGCAGAGGGTACGGAGGACAGACTTTTCATCGAATCCAATATCTACGAAGCCAAGGGCGATGTATATGTGAAGTGCAGAAAGCCCGCAAATGCGGAAATGCAGTATGGCACAATGCTTGAAAAGGCTCGTCAGCTCTATATGGATGACAAGGAAAAGCACGACTATACCTTCGCCAAGGCGGCACGCAAATGCGCCGCACTTTATGAGCTTCTGCTCGGCATAAATCACACAGTGCCACTGCCTCGTCAGCTTTCTGACAGCGATAAAAAACTGCTTGAAAGGGCAGAATTGCTCCACAAGCAGGCTATGGGCGCTACATACAAAAGCGGCACCACGATCGATGCAAAAATTGTTCGCCTGCAGGCCGACAGCCATTATAAAATCGGCTGTATTTATTCGCTGAGAAATCAGCTTGATGAAGCTGAGGAGCATTTCAAAAACTCCATGGAGCTTGGCAGAGCTATGTTCAATGCCCTTCGCACAAAGGAGCAGTCATATCTTGCCTCGCGAAGCGAAAGCGCCGTAAATGTCACGTATATGCTCAGAAGCAAGCACAGCGAATCGGTCGAGCTGAATAAGTCGATAGTCGAACGCCTTAAAACAATCGAGCCGACAGACCCTGCATTTTTCGGCAGACAGATCGCAATGGCACATCTGAGTATCGGCAAGAGCTATTCCTCTATTGAGGGCGAAAAATATAACGCCATGGATGAATATCATACCGCCCTGGAAAAAATATGCAAGGTAAATGAAATTTCTGAAAAGAAGATGACAGAGGATGTTATAATGTTCAGCATTGCTGTCGGCGATTTCTATAAGCGCCTTGGACTGACAGCCAATGCAGCGGTTTATTATAACTATGCGGTATCGAATATAAAGAATCTCCCTGAAGGCAAATGTTCTGCATCCTGCAAAAATGCCCTCGACAGAATCACAGGCAAATCCAAAAAGGAAAATGAGTAAAACAAAAAAGCCACTCAATCGAGTGGCTTTTGTTATAACTATGTTTGATTCGCAAAAACAAAAAAGCAAGTCTTTCGACTTGCCTTGGTGCGGTCGGGGGGACTTGAACCCCCACGAGACTGCTCTCACTAGCACCTCAA
>JAZUBN010000016.1:0-24066 GCA_045638565.1 Oscillospiraceae bacterium
CCGTCAGGCGGGAAATCCCCATCGTTGCAGCCGATGATAAAGAGAACTTCAGGGCGTAAAATCGGGGTATTGCGGAAGTCGGAAAGAACGATTCTGTCGATGGTGTCAGGCACGGTTGCGATGGAATAGCCCGACAGTACAAGGCTGAAAAGGCTGTGGAACTGATTGAGATTCATCTCATCGTCCCCTGCCACCTGCTCAAACTGAGAAAGGGCATCGAGGATGATGTCATAGAGCTGGACATACTCGAGAGCCTCGCGCTGCATCTGCTTTTCATAATACTCCTCGGCCTTTGCCTGAGTGAGATTTCCAAAGCCGATAATTTCCATATATTTCCTGAGTGCGACTATGTATTCCGCCCCTGTATGAGCCTCTGCAAAGTCATTTTTAAGAGCCATAAGAGGAGTAATCACCTTCTCACGGACGGCATTTATTTCCTCAAGTTCACGGATTTTCTCTTCACTCTGATATTCGCCATACTCTGTTATGGTGCTTTTCCACTGTCTGTCCCACATATTTCCGCGGATATTCCAGGCAAGAACATAGTTTTCAAGCTTGCAGATAAGCTCTTCCGGAATATCCAGAAGGCCTGTCTTCAGATAGGAAAACATAGCTTCATAGCTGAAATTACTGCGTACAGCAAATATGGCGCCTGTCAGAGCGGCAACCGAAGGCTTGGCAAGAAGTTCGGTCTTATCGGAGGTGTAAACCGGGATTTTATAGCTGTTAAGCGCCCTCTCAAGTGGATTTTCATACTTTTCCACGTTGCCGCAGGCTACAGCGATGTCCTTGTATCGCAGGCCTTTTTCGCGCGTTAAACGATAGATTTCTGAGGCAACAAAGTCACATTCCTCACTTGTATTTGCGCCCGAAAGGAAGCGGATATTATGGCTTTCGCCCTGATATTTTTCCTTGCCAAAGGATAGAATCTTTTCAGCCAAATAGGAAATATCTGTAATTTCGTCCGTACTTTCAAGATGATTCTTTTTACAGTTTATTCCATCATCCAAGCATTCTCTTTCAAGGGAGAAAATGCTTCTGTTCTGTTCCAGGAACAGGCTGTCTTTTCCATCTGTCATAAATGTGAAATTAAGATTTACATCCTTTTTCATAAGGGCAGAGATAAGCTGTCTTTCTGAGTGGGTGAAGCCTGTGTAGCCGCAGAACCATATGTCATTGTATGGGATTTTCTGTAAATCATCAAGAGCCTCTGCCCCGTTTGTCAGCACATCACCTGCTGCAAATCCACTCTTTTCCATCTCAGCCTGCCATACTGTAAGTACAGAGGCGATATCGACAATATCATCCTTAAGATTGCCGCCCTGATAAGCTGTGTAAAGTTCTTCAGCTTTCACACCTGACTTTACTATTTCCTCAAGGCTTTCAAGCATCTTACTGTAAAAAGATGGATTATCAGAGCCTTTTGTATAATAGGAAAAGCTGCTTCTCGCCTTGTCGACAGCCTTTTTGCACATAAGGAGCTTTGCACCCTGAGAAGCGAATTTCAGCTTCTTGTCCTTGATAAAGTTGGAGGCAAAACGGGTCATTGACGCCGCTTCCACAAACTGATTTCCTCCGCTTTCAAACATGGAAAGCAGAGCCTTTTCCATTTCAAAGGTCTTGGTTTCAGGCACGAAGACAAGATGTTTTTTTCCATTTTCTGTATTTTGTTTTATAGTTTTCAGCATATAGTCAGTCTTTATGCTGTCGCTTTTGCAATAGATTATGTTTACCATAGTGGTGCTCCTTTGTGGAGTGTTTTAATAAGGGTTTTACTCTGCACGTGGGACGTCATAACTGTCTCCCCTACATGACTGTACGCTAATGTAAGGACAGATGAGCAACGCTCGCCCCTGCGGGATTTTGTGTATGATAATATAATACCATACCTTATTAAAAAATGCACCACTTTTCTATTGCTGTTTTTTATAATTTGTTGTATAATGTTATATAAAGAAAAATTGAAAGGAGAAACAAACCCAAAATGAGTGAATACAACCCATTTGACGAGGGTAACGACGGTTTCAAGCCTCCGCAGAAGCCAAAGAAAGAGCCAATCGACATCAAGGGCGCTCTCAGAAAGGTACGCAACGTCTTTCTTGCCATTCTGGCGGTGATCATCTGCATTGCCACCGTATGGTCGGGCGCTTATGTGCTTGAATCAGGCAAGGTCGCCATCATCACAACCTTCGGTCAGTACACAAAGACCGAGACCGAATCGGGCTTGAAGCTGATGATACCTTACGTTCAGAAGCGTTACATCGTCGATACAGCCAATGTACGCCGTATGGAATTCGGTTACAGAGGCGCCACACAGACCGATGTACCTGAAGAAAGCATTATGCTGACGGGCGACGAATGTCTTGTCGTTGCCGACTGGACTATTCAGTACAATATTTCCGACGGCTATGCATGGCTTTTCAACCTTGACAACCCTGAAAACACTCTCAGAATCATTGCAGAATCCTCTTACAGACGTGTCGTTGCTTCCCACAGCCTTGACGACATTCTCACCGACAAGAAGGATGAGATCCAGCGCGAAGTTATGGAAGACCTGCAGGACGTCTGCAACCACTATGAGATGGGCGTTAAAATCAACGCTGTTCAGCTGCAGGATGCCATGCCTCCTGACCCTGTCTACGACGCATTCTTAGACGTAACTTCCGCAAAGGAAGACAAGAATGCCAAGATTAACGAGGCTCAGAAGTATGCCAACGAAAAGCTCCCTGTTGCACGAGGCGAGGCAGAAAGTCTTCTCCGTGAGGCTGAAGCCTACAAGCAGGAGCGTATCAATGAGGCTATCGGTGACACAGCGAGATACTCTGCTATCGCAAAGGAATATCTCAATCAGCCTGAAGTCACACGCACAAGACTTTACCTTGAAATGATAAGCGAAGTCTTCCCTAACCTCAAAAATATCTACATAACAAACGATAATGGCGACACCCTCCAGTTTATTCCGATAGGAGGTAATGAATAATGAAAACTCTTAAGAAAATCTTACTTCCTGTCCTTGTTCTTGCTATCATTTTCATCGTTAACAACAGCATTTTCATCGTGAACGAATACGAAAGCGCAATCATCAAGCGTTTCGGCCACATCGAAGCTGTATATGTTAAGGAAAATGCACAGGAAGTCCGCGATACAACGGCTAAATATTACCCTGCCCTTTCTTCCACCAACGTTATCGAAGGCACAGGGCTTCATTTCAAGATGCCGTTTGTCGACCAGGTGACAAAATACTCCAACCGTCTTCTCACATACGATACCTCTCCTCAGCAGGTTATCACATCGGACAAGAAGAAGCTTCTCTTTGACAACAACGCACAGTGGACCATTGAGAATCCTGTTCTTTTTGACCTTTCCATGAGAAGCATAGCATCTGCCGAAACACGCATCGACGACATTATCTATTCCTCCATGCGTGACAAAATCGGTAAAAATCCATCCTCACAGATTATTTCCGACAAGGCTCTCGGCATTCAGATTCTCGACGAGCTTACTCACGAAGTCAACCTGGCGCTCGAAGGCTACGGTGTTGAGATTTACGACATCAAAATCAAGCGCACCGACGTGCCTGAGGAAAATCATCAGAGTATTTACAACAATATGATAACAGAGCGTAACAGAATGGCGGCTCAGTACCGAAGCGAAGGCGATGAAGAAGCCATCAAGACACGCTCGGAAACAGACAAGACTGTTTCTGTCATCCTCTCCGAAGCAAGAGCAAATGCGGAGAAGATCAAGGGTGAGGGCGATGCCGAAGCGGCTCGCATCTACAACGAAGCCTATGGCTCTGACCCTGAGTTCTATAAGTTCTACAATACTCTCGAAACATACAAAAACACTCTGAAAGACAAGGTTACGCTCGTTCTCCCATCGGACAGCGACTTTGCACAATATATTACAGGAAAGGGACAGTAAAGATATGAATATCTATCTTCAGTTATTTTTCTCGTTTTTCCGCATAGGCGGTCTCACATTCGGCGGCGGCTATTCCATGATGCCAATGCTCCAGAAGGAATGTGTTGAAAAGTTCGGCTGGTGCACAGAAGGCGACCTTATGGACTATTACGCACTCGGTCAGTGCACACCCGGTCTTATCGCTGTAAACACAGCTACATTCATCGGCAATAAGACAAAGGGCGTTCTCGGCGCTATCTGCGCTGCACTCGGTGTTATCACACCATCCATCATTATCATCACAATCATCGCAATGTTCATCGACGGCTTTATCGGCATTCCTGCAGTTGCAAACGCATTCGCAGGCATCAGAATCGCTGTTTGTGCACTCATCGTTTCCTCCATCATCAAGCTCTATAAGGGCGGCGTAAAGGATATGCCTGCATTCATCATCTTTGCAGTTGTAACATTCCTTTCCATCTTCACAGACGTTTCCCCAATTCTCGTTGTTGTGGGCGCCGGTGCTTGTGGTTTCGCTATCAAGGCTATAGGAGGTAAGAAATAATGAACGTATTAATCCAGCTTGCATTTGAATTCTTCAAGACAGGTATCTTCACTGTCGGCGGCGGTCTCGCTTCCATGCCGTTCCTTTATGATATTTCCGACCGTATGGGTTGGTATACACATTCCGAGCTCATCGATATGATCGCTATCGCAGAATCCACACCTGGACCTATCGGCGCTAACATGGCTACATTCGCAGGCTACAAGACAGCAGGTCTTCTCGGTGCTATCATCGCTTCTGTGGCTCTCATCGTAGGTCCTATGGTGCTCGTTCTCATCATCGCCAACTTCCTTGAAAAGTTCAAGGAAAACAAGGTTGTTCAGGCTGTTTTCTATGGTCTCCGTCCTGCAGTTGCAGGCCTTATCACAGCGGCTTGTTACGGCGTTATGGCTATCTCCCTCTTCTCCCCTGATGCTCTCGCAGCAGGCGATTTCATGGGCTTCCTCAACCTCAAGGCTTGCGCTCTCTTTGCTGTAATGCTCTGGGCTGTTATGAAGTTCAAGAAGCACCCTGTTGTTTACATCGCAATCTGCGCTATCCTCGGCATCATCATTCCATTTTAATTGATTTTTTCACGGGACGTCATAAATGCCGTCCCCTACAAAACACTTCCCAACTCATTCTCATCCTACAAAGGAGATAACTATTATGAAAACTGCTATCAAGTGCGGCAAGCTTTTTGACCCTAACACAAAATCTGTTCTTGAAAATATGCTCATCGTCATCGAAGGTGACAAGGTTCTCGAAGTGCTCCCTGCTCAGAATGCGGAGACAGCTGAAATGAATGTTATCGACCTTTCTGACAAGTTTGTAATGCCTGGTCTTATCGACGGTCATGTTCATATCGGCATGAGCGGTCAGGGCGGCAACACAGCTGACGGCGTCCGCAGACTTCTCGGCGAAGACACACTCACTTCCCTCAAGAATGCTCAGACAGACCTTTACGCAGGCTTTACAACTCTCCGTGACTGCGGTGCAAATGGCTTCAACGACGTTGCTGTCCGCAACTCCATCAACAAGGGCGAATTCATCGGTCCACGTCTTGTGGTCTGCGGCGAATCCATGGGCTCCACAGGCGGTCATTCTGACTCTCATTATGCTCCACAGCTCATCGAAGCTACACCAAAGCACCATATCATCGACGGCGTTGCTTCTGCATACCACGCAGCACGCTATAACATCAAGTATGGCGCAGACTTCCTCAAGTTTATGAGCACAGGTGGCGTTATGTCCTTCGGCACAACTGTTGGCGCACAGCAGCTTACATTCGAAGAAATGCGCGCTATCATTGAAATCGCTGAAATGTACGGCGTGCATACAGCAACTCACGCTCACGGCACAAATGGCATCAAGTGTGCTGTACGCGCAGGCGTTACATCTGTTGAGCACGGTATGATTCTCGACGACGAAGCTATCGAGCTTATGCTTGAACACGGCACATATCTCACACCAACTATCATCGCTGCTGAACGCATTGTTTCCAATGGCGAAACAGGCGGCATGGCTCCTTGGATGGTTGACAAGGCACGTCAGGTGCTTTCCCGTCACGAAAACGGCTTTAGAAAGTGCCTTGAACGCGGCGTGAAGATTGCATTCGGTACTGACGCCGGCACACCATATAACTTCCACGGCAAGCAGGGCTATGAATTTGAGCTTATGAACAAGTTCGGCATGAAGATTGAAGACATTCTCGTTGCCGCTACAAAGACAAACTCCCAGCTTCTCCGCAAGGATAAGGAAATCGGCACATTGGAAACAGGCAAGTATGCCGACGTCGTAGCATTCGAAAAGAATCCTATGGAAGATGTGACAACAATGAAAAACTGCGTATTCGTCATGAAGGGCGGCGCAGTCATCAAAGGCTAATTGAATCATCAGATAAAGGCTCTCCGTGTGGAGAGCCTTTTTTCAGTTTCGTGCAACAGGAATGGTGTATGAGTTTTTCTGTAATTTCTCTTGCTCATATCGGGTATTTATAGTATAATATAATCAATAATACAACACTTAAGGAGGCTATTCTTATGATAAGAAAGACCACTCGCGCTATTGCTGACAAAATCAACTGCGACAGACTTTACTCCGCTGTCGTTGATGTTGCATCCTTCCACCGTATTCAGGCAAGTACAGGCTTCCGTGCTGCCGCTGTATACTGCAATGACAAGCTGAATAAGCTTGGCGTGCCATCCGAAATCCTCTCCTATCCTGCAAACTATGAAAAGATGTTCCTTTGCTCCCCATCCTTCCAGGAATGGGATATCAAGGCTGCTCGCTGCACACTTGTCGAGCCTTATGAATGGGACCTTGCTGATTTTGCGGGCGATGCTATCTCTGTTATCCAGCGCTCTCACGCCTGCGATTACACAGAAGAAGGTCTTGAAATCGTTGTGATGGACAAGGGCACTGCTCCTGAAAACTATGAAGGTGTTGACCTTAAAAACAAGCTCCTTCTCATCAGCCAGGACTTCAACAATTTCGCATGGGCTGTCAAGGAAAAGGGTGCGCTCGGCTTTATTTCCGACCATGTTGCTGTTTCCCCTACACGCAGTCGCTCTGATATGCGCAATCTGCGCAAGTACACTTCCTTCTGGAAGAAGTCTGAAGACGACCTTATGGCTTTCGGCTATGTTATCACACCTCAGATGGGCGACAAGCTGAGAGAAGCCTGCGCTATGATGGCAAAGGAAGGCAAGCTTGCAAAGGCTAAGTGTTTTGTGGATGCTTCCTTCTATGACGGCGCTCTTGAAAATGTATCTGCTGTGCTTCCTGGCACATCGGGCAAGGAAATCGTCATCACTGCTCATCTCTGCCACCCAAGAGCTTCTGCCAATGACAATGCTTCGGGCGTTTCCGCAGGTATTGAAGCTATGAATGTCATCAATATGATGATTAAGAATGGTCAGCTTGCTCCGCTCAAGCATTCCATCCGCCTGCTTCTCATCCCTGAATTTGCAGGTACATACGCATATTTCGATGCCATCGGCGAAGAAAAGAAGAATATCTTAGCCGGCATCAACCTCGATATGGTTGGCGGCAAGCAGAATGGTCTTTACGGTCCATTGACTCTCACATCCCTGCCATATTCCACACCATCCTTTGTTTCCAACCTTGCCAACCTCGTTCTCGACGAGCTTAGGAAGGATGCTGACGCTCTCGACGGCCACAAGGTGCCTATGTTCAACAGCACTGTAGCTGAGTTTACAGGCGGCTCCGACCATGTTGTGCTCTCCGACCCTACTATCGGTGTTCCTGCTCCAATGCTCGGTCAGTTCCCTGACTTCAACTACCATACAAACGGCGATACACCTGATGTTGTTGACCCATACATCCTCCACAAGTCCTGCGCTATCGCTGCGGCTTACTCCTATATCCTTGCTACACTTGATGAAGAATCCATGCCTGAAATTTTTGCGGCACAGATGAAGGATATGGTCAAGAAGCTTTCCGACATCTCCGACAAGGCAAACGAAGGCATTCTCAAGGGCACATCCAACAAGGCTTTCGACCATGTGACACGCTTCTATGTGGATTCCTGCGACCATCTCAAGGCATTCATCCGTAATAATGACCTTGAAATCGAGTCCCAGAAGGACAGACTTCTCAATGTTGCCAAGACTATGTTTGAGCTTTGCGGCGGCAAGGGCGAAGAAATCGCTATCGACGAAAACAACATCTATGTGCCTGTAAGACTTTTCACAGGTCCTATCGACAAGCTGACTGTTTTTGCAAAGACTGCTGAGCAGAAGGCGGCTCTTAGAAACTTCGATATGAATATTGCGCCTCTCGCAAAGGGCAGCCACAGCTATGCTATCCTCATCGTATTCTATATGGACGGCACACGCACAAATGCTGAAATCGCTCGTCTTATCGCGGCTGATATGGGCATCGACAGCTTTGAGCTCATCAACGGCTATATCGAACTGCTCATCACATTGGGCCTCGCTGAAAAGAAGTAATTGAAATGATTTAAGTAGGCGCTGAGCAATCAGCGCTTACTTTTCAGGTGATTTTATGACATTCAAGCTATTTCTTGAAGCGATAATCAAGTTTGCCCTCGGCGCCCTCCTTGTGGGCGTGCTGATTTTCCTGCCGGCAGGGACGATGGATTTTTATAACGGCTGGCTTCTTTTAATTGTGCTTTTCCTGCCGATGTTTCTCGCAGGCGTTGTTATGATGATTAAAAATCCTGCTCTTTTGCGCAGTCGTCTTGACGCAAAGGAAAAGCAGGGCGAGCAGCAGACTGTAATCAAGCTGAGCGGACTTATGTTCATTCTGGGCTTTGTGCTGGCCGGGCTCGACTTCCGCTATGGCTGGAGCAATATGCCGATTGGCATTTCATACACAGGCTGTGTGATTCTGCTCATATCTTACGGTCTTTTCGCCGAGGTTTTGCGTGAAAACACATGGCTCTCCCGTACTATCGAGGTGCAGGAAGGTCAGACGGTTGTTTCCACAGGACTTTACGGCATCGTCCGTCATCCTATGTACTTCGCCACAGTCTTTCTCTTCCTCACTATGCCGGTTATCCTCGGCTCGTGGGTGTCTTTTGTTGTGTTTCTTATGTATCCATTCATAATCGCAAAGCGAATCAGAAACGAAGAGCAGGTGCTTGAAAAGGAGCTTAAGGGGTATATCGAATATAAAAAGAAGGTAAAATACCGCATGATTCCATTTATATGGTAAAATAAAAGAGCAGCTCATACGAGTTGCTCTTTTTTATTTGTTTAATTATTCCGCATCTGCGGTACGTCATAAATGCCGTCCCCTACAGGATTTCACTCAGCAACGCCTTGCATCCCAAATTCACGTCGTCCCATGTAGCGATAAAATCGCGGGTATACCAAGGGTCTGCCACATCATCGTTACGACCTGCGTGGCTCAGCAAGAGGCTGACCTTGCCTTCTTCATCCTTGCCGATAATGCGCTCCATATTGCGCAGATTATTTCTGTCCATAGCAACGATGTAATCGAAGCGGTCGTAATCGGCTTTGGTCATCTGACGGGCTGTCTTGCCGGCTGTATCGATGCCCTTTTCGCCCAAAAGCTTGCGCACAGGCGGATAGACAGGGTTGCCGATTTCCTCACGGCTTGTCGCCGCCGATTCAATATAAAACTCGTGAGAAAGCCCCATATCACTCACAAGCTTCTTCATAACAAACTCCGCCATCGGACTGCGGCATATATTGCCGTGGCATATGAATAATATTTTAGTCATTATATCTCCTTTTAGAAGTTATTGGAGTATCGAGTGATAGCCACACCTATAAAATTGCGCCGCAGGCACCTTAATGTTCCAACGGAACAATTCATGACGAAGTCAATTCATGGCATAGCCAATTCATGCGGTCACGCAATTCATTACAATGTGTATTCCTCAATTTTCTTGATTTGTTCAGCCGGAGCATTTATGGACTTTAAGAAATCCACATAGCCCATCTTCATCTTGCGGTCGTCGGTATCAAAGCCGTTTTCAAGATACTCAAGAGTATAGGCAAGATAAACTGCAGCCGAATAAACAAGGCTGTCCTCATCGATATCAAACTTAGGGTTATGATGGTCGGCTGTGATGCCCTTTTCCTCGCATCTGGCGCCTGCAAAGCAGAATACACCGGGAGCAAGACGCTGATATGTAGGGAAGGATTCCGAGCCCATAATTGGAATGCCAACCTTTGAGATGCCTTCGCCCATATATTTTTCCACAGCCTTCATCGCCATATCGGTGCACTGAGCATCGTTGTAAACGCTAAGACCAGGATAGCTGAGGCGAATGATTTCATAATCACAGCCGTAAGCCTTGCAGGTGTTTTCAAGCATTTCCACAAAGGCTGTGCGGAATCTCATACCCTGTTCAAAATCAAACAGACGGACTGTGCCTTCAAAAACAAGGTCATCAGGGATGATATTGCCCTTTGTGCCCGAAACAACATGACCGACCGAGAATGTAATAGGATTATATGGGTCGCAGTTTCTCATACGGATTGTATTCATGCCGTTATAGATTGCAACGAAGCAATCGACAGGACTTATCGACATATCAGGACGGGAGCCGTGACCGCCTCTGCCCTTGATTTTTATATTGAAGCCCATGGCTGTCGCCATAGCATCGCCCTTGACAAAGTGGAGCTCGCCTGTATTTATGCTCGACTGGAGATGGCAGGCAAAGACTGTGTCAAACTTAATGCCGTGGTTTTCCATATATTTCACAATATAGGCATAGTTGCCGCCGCCCTCTTCGCCCTGCTCAAAGATAAGGTAAACCTTGCCATTGAAGGCATCCTTGTTTTCATTGAGAAGCTTTGCAACGCCAAGGAGTGTGGCTGTGTGGCCGTCGTGACCGCAGGCGTGCATTACGCCGTCCTTCTTACTGATGCAGGTTCTGCCCTTGCCTCCGCCGTTTGTCTCATTTTCTGTCATAGGCAGAGCGTCGATGTCGGCGCGGAGAGCAACAGTACGCCCTTCCTTGCCGCTATCAATGACACCGATTATACCGCCGTTTGGAACATCCATATATTCAATGCCCATTTTAGTCAGTTCTTCTCCGATTTTTTTAAGTGTTTCAAACTCAACGGCAGAAAGTTCAGGATTTTCGTGGAAATGACGGCGCATTTCAATCATATAGCCTTCAACTGTCTTTGCAAGATTCAATGTATTCATGATGTTCCTCCTTGAAGTATTTATATTATGTTGTATCTGCGATGCTATTTAATAGTTGACAATCCCTCCGTCCCTTTGGGACACCTCCCTTTGCACAAGGGAGGCTTTGGGATTCTATTTTATTCCTTATATTCCTCTACCATTTTTACTCTTTCAGGGTATGTACCTGTGGAATTGAGGAAATCGACAAGAGTTCCCTTCCACTTCTTTTCCTCTGTATCAAAGCTGTTGTTAAGATACTGGAGAGCGTAAGCCACATAGACACCACAGGAGTAAGCAAGACCTTCCTCGTCGATTTCAAACATAGGATTATGATGGTCGGCTGTGATGCCTGCTTCTTCATTTCTTATACCAGCAAAGCATAAAACACCCGGAGCAAGCTTCTGATAGGAAGAGAAGGATTCGGAAGCCATCCAAGGCTGACCTTCGATTGCGATGCCTTCGCCCATATAATTCTTTACAGCCTCGAAAGCCATATCAACACACTGTGGGTCGTTGTAAACGCCGATGCCAGGATAGTTTAAGCCGAGGAATTCACATTCGCAGCCGTAAGCCTTGCAGGTGTTTTCCACCATATCAACGAATGCCTGACGGAAAGCGAGACCCTGCTCTCTGTCGAAAAGACGGACTGTGCCTTCGAAAGTGAGCTCATCAGGAATGATATTTGCCTTAGTGCCCGACTGAACATGACCGATGGAGAATGTCAGCGGATTATATGGGTCGCAGTTTCTCATGCGGATTGTGTTCATGCCGTTGTAAATCGCAACGAAGCAGTCGACAGGGCTTACCGACATATCTGGACGGGAGCCATGACCGCCTCTGCCCTTGATTTTGACAGCGATACGGATGATAGTCGCCATTGTGTTGCCTCTTACGAAAGCCAGCTTGCCTGTGTCAACGCCAATCTGGAGGTGGCAGGCGAATACTGTATCAAACTTAATGCCGTGGTTTTCCATATACTTCATAAGGAATACCCAGTTGCCGCCGCCTTCTTCTCCCTGTTCAAAGGCACCGATTACCTTGCCCGAGAAAGCATCCTTGTTTTCATTGAGGATTTTAAGAGCGCCGAGGAGTGTTGCTGTATGTCCGTCGTGACCGCAGGCGTGCATTACGCCATCATTCTTGCTGATACAAACCTTCTTGTTGCCCCCTGCATTTGTTTCGCTTTCGGAAACAGGGAGTGCATCCACGTCCGAGCGAAGCAGGACAGTCTTACCTTCCTTGCCGCTGTCAACGATGGCAACAATACCGCCGTTTGGCGCGTGGTGGAATGGAATGTCCATCTTTGTAAGCTCTGCCTTGATTGTTTCAAGGGTGTTCACTTCCTTGCCGGAAAGCTCAGGATTTTCATGGAAATGACGACGCATTTCAATCATATATTCATGGATATTCTTAGAGAGTTCAAGTGTATTCATAACTTCCTCCTGTGTATTTTTATTGGTTATATTATACTATAAATAATAGTAAATGTAAATGGAATTATGGGGAGATTGTATGAATTGGAGAGAGTTTCTGAGCAAGTACATTTTTGAACTCCTTTGCAGATAATATAAAGGCTTCTCCTTGAGGAGAGGCTCCGCACAAGCGGTGGTGAGGTGGTGACGAAGTCATATTTAATAAACGCCGCCACGCGGCTACACCTCATCCGTCAATCTTCGATTGACACCTTCCCCTCAAAGGAGAAGGCATAAAAAAGAACGGCCGATATGACCGTTCCTTTTCTTTTGCCTATCTTACTTGATAATTTCTGTTACTGTGTAGTCTGCGTCTCTTACAGCCTGAGCAAGCTTTTCAGCCTTTTCTGCTGGTGCGTTCATTGTAGCCTGCTTTTCTTCGAGGCTTACAACAACATCCTGTGCGCCTGCGCCTTCAAGAGCATTCTTGACGTGCTTTACGCAATGCTGACACATCATGCCTTCGATTTTGAGAGTGATCATAGTAGTATTCTCCTTTTCTTCTGTATTGATATTTTTAATTATAATCTTTTCTTCGCGGCATACGCTTTCGATATGCTGTGTATGTGCAGAGCCATCTGCCTTGTTAGGCATAAACTTTCTCAGACGAAGGGCATTTGTAACAACGAAAACCGAGCTCATGCTCATTGCCGCTGCGCCGAACATCGGAGTAAGTCTGAGACCAATGCCGCTGAATACACCGGCTGCAAGAGGGATGCCGAGGCAGTTATAGAAGAATGCCCAGAAGAGATTCTGCTTGATATTCTTAATAACAGCCTTACTGAGTCTGATAGCCGAAACAACGTCGAGAAGGTCGTTCTTCATAAGGATAACGTCGGCCGACTGTGCCGCAACGTCTGTGCCCGAGCCGATGGCAACGCCAACGTCCGAACGTACAAGAGCAGGAGCATCGTTGATGCCGTCGCCCACCATAGCAACAGTTTTGCCGCCGGCCTGAACTTCGGAAACGACTCTTTCCTTATCCTGCGGAAGCACATCTGCGATAATGCGGTCTAAATTGAGGTCTCTGCCAATGCCGTTGGCTGTGCGTGTGTTGTCACCTGTCAGCATTACAGTTTCGATGCCAAGCTTTTTAAGTTCGTCAATAGCCGCCTTGCTTGTGCTCTTCACAACGTCCGCAACGGCGATAATGCCATAGATATTCTTATTCTTTGCAAAAACAAGAGGTGTCTTGCCTTCGTCGGCAAGTTTTTCAAGGCGGTCACTTACTTCGCTTAAATCAACACCTGATTCATTCATAAGACGGGCATTACCTGCAAGGAATGTATCTCCGCCGATTCTTGCCTTTACACCCTTACCTGAGATAGCCTCAAAGGAAGAAGCCTCTGTGAAGGATACTCCATCTGCCTTTGCCTTTTCAATGATAGCTTCGGCAAGAGGATGCTCACTCATACTTTCAATGCCAGCGGCAACAGAGAGGAATTCCTTTGTATCGACTGTGGAAAGAATGTCTGTCACCTTTGGCTTGCCTTCTGTAATTGTGCCTGTCTTGTCGAGAATTACAGTCTTTACGCTGTGGAGAGTTTCAAGAGCTTCACCGGACTTGATGAGGATGCCGTTTTCAGCACCCTTGCCTGTGCCTACCATAATTGCAACAGGTGTTGCAAGACCGAGTGCACAAGGGCAGGAAATTACAAGCACTGTGATGGCTGAAGAGAGTGCAAATTCAAAGTCTTTGCCAAGACCGAGCCATACAGCCGCTGTTACGAGAGCGATACCGATAACTGTCGGCACGAATACGCCTGCGATTTTGTCGGCAAGCTTTGCGATAGGAGCCTTTGTTGCACTCGCCTCTTCAACAAGCTTGATAATCTGAGAGAAGGTTGTATTTTCGCCGACCTTTGTGGCGCGCATTTTTATATAGCCTGATTTATTGATAGTAGCGCCGATAACTGTCATTCCCACTTCCTTGTGGACAGGAATACTTTCGCCTGTGATAGCCGATTCGTCAACGCTTGTTTCACCTTCGAGCACGACACCGTCGACAGGGATACTGCTGCCCGGCTTGATAATGACGATGTCATTTAAGATTACATCTTCAGCAGGAATTTCAATTTCCTCGCCGTTTCTTTCGACAATAGCTGTCTTTGGAGCCATATCGAGAAGCTTTTCAAGAGCTTCGCTCGTCTTGCCCTTGGAGCGTGCTTCGAGGAATTTGCCGAATGTGATGAGAGCGAGAATCATAGCGGAAGATTCAAAATAAAGGTCCATATGGTATTTCTTTACAAGCTCCATATCGCCTGCGCCAAGACCGTAGCTCATTCTGTAAATGGCGAAAATGCCATAAACGAGAGATGCTGCCGAGCCGATGGCAATAAGAGAATCCATATTAGGCGCTCTGTGCCAGAGGTTTTTGAAGCCGTTTGTAAAGTATTTGATGTTGATTCCAATTACAGGAAGGCAGAGCAAAAACTGTGTAAAGGCAAAGGAAACTGCATTTTCGTGCCCTGCGAGGAATGATGGAAGCGGAAGCCCAATCATATGCCCCATAGAGACGTACATAAGCGGAATAAGGAATGCAAAAGAAACTGCAAGTCGAAGCTTGAAGTTCTTCATCTGCTCTTCGGCAGGATTTACTTTAGGAGTATTTGCCGAAGATTTTTTAGCCGAAGCGCTGTTACCCTCAGCGAGTGATGCTCCGTAGCCTGCATCGACAACAGTTTTAATGATGGCATCAGGCGTAAGCTTGCCTTCGTCGTATTCGACCACCATACTGTTTGTCAGCAGGTTTACTGTAACGGCATTGATTTCAGGCATCTTACCCACTGCCTTTTCTACTCTGCTGGAGCAGGCCGAGCAGGTCATACCGGTGACGTTATATTTTTCTTTCATATTCCACCTCTATTTCATGATTTTGCCTAACATATTGACAAGTTCATCTATCTTTTCGTCCATTTCAGCCTCGGTATCGGCATTTTTCACGCACGATTTGAGATGTGCCGCAAGGACTTCTTTATTAACAGAATTGATGACGGCCGAAACAGCCATAAGCTGATGGGAAATATCGACACAGTAGCGGTCTTCCTCAGCCATTTTTATAATGCCGTCAATCTGCCCTCTCGCCGTTTTGAGAAGGCGCAAAACTTTCTTTTTGTCTGCCTGCATTTTTACCTCATTCATCTGTACTTGATAACACCCCCCGGGGGTGTGGTTATATTATACAATATATCAAATGAATTTGTCAACAGAAAAAGACGGAGCCTATGCCCCGCCTTTTATTTCAATATTTTCAAACACATTCTTATAAAACTCGTCCTGAGTTTCATAGCTGTCTGTCGGGTAATTCACCCTTGCCGTATAGTAGCCGTCGTGCGCCTCTATATCATAGAGCTTTTCTCCATAAATTTCCAGTTCACCGATATTCTCAGGCTTGTCTGTTATAAGATAAAAGTAAATGCTTCTGACAGTTTCCCTGTCTGCCCCTTCGCCCTTGTCGAAGTTCTTCTCTGTGAAGGCAGGAATGATATGCACACCGTTAAACTCACGCAGTACATCGGCATCAATGCCAATTTTAAGCCCAAACAAATCGGCCACGTCACCGTGCCAATAAATCCCATCTTTTCCCATAAGATAGATATTCACATTGAGAGCGCCGAGCCGGCTATAGCATCTGTACGAATCGATTTTATAATGGCATACCTCACGGCTGTTTTCAGGCAGAAGATAGCGCTTTTCAAGCGAGCTCAAGGCTTGCTCGTCCTTGAAAAATCTGAAATCGCCGCGCCACCACCATATGAACAATGATACCAGAATCGCAATAACGGACAGGATAATGAGGCATATTTTAAGATTTTTTCTCATACTCTCACTCTCCCAGCCTTACAGGCAGTTCAAAAGAAATCCCTGCCCTGTCATACTTTACGGTGTAATTTCTCGCCTCTCTGTCGATGGCATCAAAATACACCGCGATCTCCGATTTTCCCGTGATATCGCCGTAATTTGTCATAAAACGCAGACCGCTGTTGCTCGTTTCCTCCTCAAGTCTGTACACATTTCCACCCTCATCCTCAACTGTGATATAGCGGAAAAACTGGGGCTTCATATAGTCAAGTTTGTCGGTTTCAATGTTCAGCTTGATTGTGATATATCGATTGCCGTTCGGGTAATCTGTGATGGCCGCCTTGTCGATATAAATATCGTATTCGCTGATTTTCAACCGGCTGTCCTGCTGATAAACAAGCTTGTCAGGATTTTCAAAAAGAGACTCAATATCGGCATTTTCATTCTTCATGGCGTAGTTTTTGCCGTTGATGTCAAGCTGTTCGCTCATGCCGAAGTTCACTATGAAAAATATGGCAAGAATTACCATAAAATTACAGAACCATGCAAAGTATGGCTTATGTATCCTGCTCAGTTCATCAGCAAGCTCGCTTGCGCTGCCCATATTTTTTACAGCAATCCCCGCCGCATCATAGCGGTTGTATGTGCCGCTTTCCATGTAGGCTTCCATGGCATCGTCAAGATGCTGCTCAAGTTCTTTACGTACCCTGCGTCTGTCGGGCGCGTATTTTATCTTTGCGGTCGCCGTGTCGAGCCAGCTTTTAGTAATGTAGTATTCGCCCGACTTCATTGCTAAACCGTGCCTTTCACCATTAGGGTGGAGTTTACCGCCTTTGCAAATGTATTCCACTGCTCGGTTTTTTCCTCCAGCAGTTCAAGTCCTTTTTTTGTTATCGAATAATACTTTCTTGTCTTGCCTGTCGGGGCGACCTTGTCATAGCTCTTAAGGGCGCCGTCCTTTTCGAGTGCGTGAAGCACAGGATAAAGTGTACCCTCCTTCAGCTCGAATGTATTGTCCGAGCGGAGCGCAAGCTCGGTTATCATCTGGTAGCCGTATTTATCCGACTCACGCAGGAGAGCAAGTACCAGCATACTTGTGCTGCCCGAAAGCAAACTCTTATCTATCTTTGACATTTTATCTTTCCTCCATTCGTTGATTCTGGCATTTGTTTATTCTTATGAGATTTCCGTCTTTGTCATAGCCTTTGGCGGTGAAATCGCAGTTATACAGCTCGGCATCCCAATGCTCCATTCCGAGACGCATTTCGGGAATTACAACAGTACCGCTGAACACCTTATCATTCTGCCGTGTCAGCTCCTTTTCCACTATGACGTCACCGTTGTGATATTCGGCAACGAGGGTTTCCACATTTTCATCAAGGCATACGGCAATGACTGTTGCCGGAGTTATGCCTTCCGTTCCCCTTTCTCCATCGACAGAAATTATGGTCAGTTCATCCTCAAAGAAAAGCCTGATAACATTTCTCGTCGGACCACCACGAACTGTATTGCCGTTTCTGTAATTATATATATTGAGGTAGCCGTATTCCACTCCGTCGGACAGAATATAATGTGTTTCCTCGTGCTCGTCCTCTTCTTCAAGGAGTGTGTAGATAACCTGAGCATCGCCCGAAAATCCTCTCTGCATAACGCTTTCGAGTCTGTGCTCCTCGCTGAAATACGGCACGCCGTTCATAAAATACCATGCTATAAGACCGATGAAAATTGGAATGAGATTTATAAGTATTCTCTGCTTGTAGCTGAGTTTTTTAAGCATTTTCGTCACCTCCAAGCGGAAGCGTAAGCTCGAAATATTCGCCGAAGCGGTCATAATAGAATGTGACTTCCTTTACATCGCTGTCGATGCCTGACAGCCACATATTATAATAGGTTCTGAATGGCGAAACTGTGACAGGATTGCCTGCAAGGTCATCTTCAAAATCGTTGGCATACATAATTCGCGGCTCAAAGATGTTGCCCTTATCGTCCTTTGCGTAAATCTCATCCTTGATGCGAGGGTCGGAAAGATATGGATTGAGATTGTCAAACTGCATTGTGAAACGGACGGTCTTTTTATCATCATAATCGTGGTCAAGCACCATAGCACGAGGAATGGTTATAGTGTAGCCGTTGACTTTCACCTTGTCGGATGTCAGGTTGTCGACAATAATGCGCTCGCTTGCGTTTTTGTAAATCGGCTCATAATATTCGTTGTAATCGTAGAAAATATTGGTTGCGGTCAGCATATAGTGGAGGGAAATCACCGAATAAATTATGGCGATAACCGCCAGAGTCTGCGTGATTTTCCATAATCTTCCCCAGAATGGGCGGTAGAGTTTTGAAAGCTCATTGGCGATAAGATTAGGGTCGCCCATATTTTCGATAGCCTTAGTGTCGGCTTCATAAGGGTCGAACCCTGCCTCACGATATGCATCACGGGCGTCAATCATATGGTCTATAAGCTCTCTTTTGACCTTTTCCTGATCCTCCTTGAATTTGATAAGCTTTACAGCCGACCCCGCCCAGACATTAAAGCGATAGTCGATATCAAAATCTGTCTGCTTCCGTTTCATTCACTCACCTGCCTTTTATTTATAGAATCCCGTTTCGTGTCTTACCTGATTTGCACATTTGTTAACTGCAATTAAATTGCCGTCTTTGTCATATCCTTCGACTGTGTAGTTTTCAAGATAGCCGATTGAGTTCTGGATTCCAATGTCATATTCACCTACGAAAATATCCGTACCTTCCTGCCGTACCATTTCAAAATCGTCAGGAATCTTAATTCCCGCTTCGGTGTATCTTATCATTTTTATAGTTTCAATGTCTTTGTTCTGTGAAATCACCGCAACTTTCTGATAGCCATCGGTAGGACTTTGCACTATAGGCACAGCACAAAGTCCATCATCAAACTGCAAAAGCACTACACTTCTGAATCGCCAAAAGACAGGATAATCCACCTGAAAATATACATACTGATCTTCATACTTCATCAGCACATCTTCATACCTGTAGTTTGCACCTTCGTAAGCATCCTGATAAACGATCTCGCCTTTTGAAAGCATATTGCGATATATGCGTCGGTTTATTCCATGCTGTACACTTACAATATCATCATAAAAAACGTACCATATTACAAACGCAACACAGATAATCACTAAAATATTTTTCAATATTTTTTCAGTATAATTGCCTCTATTCATGGCCTGCACCTCCTGCTATAGGAGTTGTAAACTGGAACTTATGCCCAAAGCGGTCAAAGACTATTGTAATTTCAGTTGCATCAGGGTCCGGATACATTCGCAGATAATGATAAGTTTTATTAGGCAGTATGTGCTTCGTAGTCATATCGCTCAAGCATTCATAAACTTCATTAGGGTCTCCATCTTTGTCAGCATAGTGGCTGAACGGAGGATATACGTTGTCCAAATCATCGTAGGCTGTAAATGCGCCATTCATATAAAGATAACGCTTAAGTGGATTTTTGTTTGTCACCTCAAGCAATATGGTCAAAGATTCTTTCGGCTCAAACATCTCGTGAAGTTCTGTCCGTTTTACCCTTTTCAATTTTACGGTATAACCATCAACTTTTATTTCATCATCAGGAGTGCTATCAAAAATAGTTTTCTCCGAGAAGTTGTCGGTAAACTGCTCATTATAGTCGAATGTAAAGTGATATTTGACAGCAGTAAATCTGTCTACAGTTAAGAAAATCAACCATATTATCAGCAGATTTCTGATTATTTTCGTCAGCTTCCATAATCTTCCCCAGAAGGGGCGGTAGATATCGGCGAGGTTATTTGCAACTTCGCCTGCGTCGCCCATATTGGCGACAGCCTTTTTGCTCGCTTCGTAATCATCATAGCCTGCATCTTTCCACGCATCTGCGGCATCCTCGATATGGTCGAGAAGCTCAGCTTGCACGCGAAGACGGTCATCCTTGAATTTTATAAGCTTTGTGGCATCCTCCGCCCAGTTTTTCGCCACGATATTATGCTTTGTGCTTTTCACCATATCACCTGCCTTACATAGATTATCGAGGTATCTTTTTAATTAAATTATACCTTGATGTTCGAGGTATGTCAATATGGCGATTTTGCTATATTTCTCTTTTCAAATATGTGGATGTGTGATATAATGTTGTATAATGAGTTGGGGCGGATGTGATTTCATAAACGGGCTACGCCCTACACCTCATCCGTCAGCTTTGCTGACACCTTCCCCTCAAGGGGAAGGCTATTATACATAAGGAGGCAAGTATGGACGCTATACTGCTTTTACTTTTCGGTATTTCGATAATTTTATCGATGGTTTTTGATTTCAATATTGTTTACCCTCTGATTTTCGGCAGTTTCTGTTTTGCGCTTATTGCCAAACGCCGCGGATTTTCCTGGAATGAGATTTTCAAAATGATGACCAAGGGCACAAAGACCGCTTTCATCGTCATCAGTATTTTCATTTTCATCGGGCTTATCACGGGTGCATGGCGCATTGCCGGCACTATCCCATTCTTTGTTTACTGGGGCACTAAACTGATTGCGCCGTCCCTTTTCCTGCTGTGCGCTTTTCTCATCACCTGCTTTATGGCGCTTATTTTAGGCAGCTCTTTCGGCACGGCGGGTACTATCGGCGTTGTTATGATGATTCTCGCACGAAGCGGCGGAGTCAGCGTTCCTATGACGGCTGGCGCTGTTTTAGCCGGTGCTTTCTGGGGCGACAGATGTTCGCCTATTTCCTCCAGCGCAAACCTCGTTGCTGCCATCACCGGCACAGATCTGATGAAAAACATTAAAAATATGCTCCGCTCGTCTGCCATTCCTATGGCGCTCACCTGCATTTTCTATGCTGTTCTTTCATATTTTAATCCGCTGACAAGTTCGCAGAGCAATATTGCCTCGGAAATTGCGGCAAATTACAACCTCAATTTCATCGTTTTCCTGCCTGCAATGATTATCCTCATTTTGCCTTTCTTCAAGTGCAAAATCAAGATAAGTATGGCTATCAGTGTTGTACTTGCCTGCGGTATTGCAATTTTTATGCAGGATGCCTCTGTTATGGATATTATCCGTTCACTCCTCATCGGCTATAAACCTGAGTTCACAGGCGAATTTGCCGATATTATTGCAGGTGGCGGCCTTATTTCCATGTTCAAGGCGGCAATGATTGTTCTGACTGCCTCGACTTATTCGGGTGTTATCGAGAAAATCGGCATTTTCGATGCCCTTGAAAAGCTGATTATGAAATATATGGCCAAACTCGGCAAGTTCACAACTGCATCTGTTGTTTCCATTGTTATGTCGATGATTTCCTGCAATCAGACTCTTGCTATCATGCTGACCGAACAGGTTATGCGTAAGCCTAATTCTGAAATGAAAATTGATAAATATGACACCGCTCTTGACCTTGAAGACTCGGCCGTTTTGCTTCCTACTCTTATCCCATGGAATATAGCTTCAGCTGTGCCGCTTTCTGTTATGGGCGCGCCGACTATCAGCATTATTTTCGGCTTCTATCTCTATGCTCTGCCATTATGGAGAGTTGTGAGGGAGAAGATGGGGAAGCTCAACTAATGAATAGTGAAAAGTGAATAATGAATAATTGTGGTGCCTGCGGCGCATCGATTAGTCCGGGCCGTCGAAGACGCCGTTCCCTGCATTTTATTGTCTTTACTTTGTGCGCAAAATATGATATAATTTATTCTACCGCTTAAAAAAGGAGAAAAATTATGAAATCTGTAAGTATTTCCTTTGAATATGAGGAAAATGAATACATAAATGCCGACCGCAGATATCTTGCAATTTCCGGTCGTCTTACTAAAATCAAGATGGCTTCCGCCCTTGCTCTTATCGCTCTCAGCATTATTTCTGCCCGTGTGGAAGGTTATGAAATCCCGGCTTACATCTGTCTTGCTCTCACTTTGTGGTGGTGCATAAAGATGGCTTTCCGTTATTTCGTCAAGCCTCAGAGTGATTTCAAAAGCAAGAGCAAAAATGCAAAGACATTCTCTTTCACATTTACAAAAGACAAAATAGACTTTTCTACTCAGCGTGCAAGTGCTGAATTTCAGTGGAGAATGTTCAAGAAGCTTTTTGAAACAAGTGATATGATTTACCTTGCTCACGCAAACAAGAGCGTGACTATCATTCCAAAGCGAGCTTTTGATGGCGAAGAACAGCTTGCAGCTTTCAGAAAAATCGTCGGTCAGGGCAACAGCACTATGGAGTATGTAAAAATCGACTAAATTATCAAAAGCCTGTGGAAAATCCGCAGGTTTTTATTTTATCGGCTTTATATATATTTTTTTGCATATTTATCGCATTTTTCAATAAAGTTTGTCGACCAAAAATCTCCTATGATATAATATCCGTGTACGGGTACTGCGTATCCATTATAATAATGTAATTTTTTATTTATGAGGTATAACTATGGATCTTATCAAAACACTTCCTGCTGTTTTCGAAGAATTCAGCGAACAGCGTAAGAAATCCTTTATTACTGCTCTTGAACTCAAGGAAAAGGGCATCCCATTCGTAGGCGGTTTCTGCACATATCTTCCAAAGGAAATCCCAATGGCTATGGGCGCATGTATGGTTGGTCTCTGCTCCAAGACAGGTGAAACAATTCCTGATGCAGAAAAGCACCTCCCACGTAACCTCTGCCCACTCATCAAGTCCAGCTACGGCTTCGCTCTCACAGATAAGTGCCCATTCTTCTATTTCTCTGACCTTATCGTTGGCGAAACAACTTGCGACGGCAAGAAGAAGATGTACGAAATGCTTGCTGAATTCAAGCCTGTTCACGTTATGGAACTCCCTAACCGTCAGAGCGAACTCGGCACAAAGCTCTATGCTGAAGAAATCAAGAAGTTCCAGAAGGTTCTCGAAGAAAAGTTCGAAGTAACTATCACAGAAGAAGATATCCGCAAGGCTATCAAGACAAACAACGAACAGCGTGAAGCTCTTAAGGCATTCTACGGTCTCCAGAAGATGGACCCACCTCCAATGGGCGGTCTCGATATGCATAAGGTTCTCGACGGCGTACAGTTCCGCTTCGATATTCCTAAGGCTACAGAAGATATCAAGGCTCTCACACAGAAGATTCTTGACGAATACGATCCTAACAAGTATGCAGGCAGAAAGAGAATCCTCATCACAGGTTCCCCAATCGGCTGCTCCACAGAAAAGATTGTCAATGCTATCGAAAATAACGGCGGCGTAGTTGTTTGCTACGAAAACTGCGGCGGTGCACGTTCTGTTGATGAACTCGTTGACGAAACAAATCCAGACGTATACGAAGCACTCGCAAAGCGCTACATCAACATCCCATGCTCCTGTATGTCTCCTAACCCAGGCCGTCCTGTTCTTATGGAACGTCTCCTTGAAGAATACAAGATCGACGGTGTTATCGAAGTTGTTCTCCAGGCTTGCCATACATTCAACGTTGAATCCTACACAATCAAGAATTGCGTAACAAACAAGAACATTCCTTATATGTTCATCGAAACTGACTACTCTTCCACAGACGCAGGTCAGGTAAACACACGTGTTGGCGCATTCATGGAAATGTTGTAATATGCTGACATTAGGTATAGATTGCGGCTCGACAACCACTAAAGGTGCGCTTTTCGACGGTGAAAAGGTTGTAAAGACTGTTATCACAGCCACAGCTGCTCGTCCTAAAGAAAAAATGCAG
>JAZUBN010000017.1:0-20200 GCA_045638565.1 Oscillospiraceae bacterium
ATGCCTTAGATTGATTATTCAGCTGTTTCGCCTTCAACAGGATTTTCTGCCTGTACTTCTTCAGAAACTTCTTCTGCTCTTTCAACAACGCCTGTATAAAGTTCTTCGAACTCCTTGGCATCGATGATTTCCTTCTGGAGAAGTCTTTCAGCTACTCTTACGAGTGCATCCATCTTCTCATTGAGGATATTTTCACATCTTGCAAAAGCATCATCAAGAATGATCTTGATTTCACTGTCAACAAGAGAAGCCATCTGTTCAGAAAGATTCTTGCTTGTCGTAAAGTCTCTGCCGAGGAATACTTCATCATGAGCAGAGCCAACAACCATATTGCCGACCTTTTCGCTCATACCGTACTTTGTTACCATAGAACGGGAAATCTGAGTTGCTCTTTCAAGGTCATTGGATGCACCTGTGGAAATGTCACCCATAATGAGCTTTTCAGCAACACGACCGCCGAGGAGTGTTACGATTTCATCCATCATATCGTTCTTTGTTGTATAGAACTTATCCTCTGTTGGACGAGAAAGTGTGAAACCACCTGCTCTGCCGCGAGGTACGATGGAAATCTGATGAACCGGATCCTGTGAAGGAAGATATCTTGTAGCAATAGCATGACCAGCTTCGTGATATGCTGTAAGCTTTCTTTCCTTTTCGCCCATTACGCGGTTCTTCTTTTCGTTGCCCATAATGACCTTGAGGAATGCTTCATCAAGTTCAACGCCTGTGATAACCTTGTTGCCCTTCTTTGCTGTAATAATAGCAGCTTCGTTGAGAAGGTTTTCAAGGTCAGCACCTGTAAATCCTGCTGTTGTTTTTGCAATAGATTCGAGAGCCACATCATCTGCGATAGGCTTCTTTCTTGAATGAACCTTGAGGATTTCAAGACGGCCCTTGATATCAGGAACACCTACGTATACCTGACGGTCAAATCTGCCCGGACGAAGAAGCGCTCTGTCGAGGATATCTGCACGGTTTGTAGCTGCTACAACGATAACACCTGTGTTGTTGCTGAAACCATCCATTTCAACCAGGAGCTGGTTGAGTGTCTGTTCTCTTTCGTCGTGACCGCCGCCAAGACCTGCGCCACGCTGACGACCTACTGCGTCGATTTCGTCGATGAAAACGATAGCCGGAGCATTCTTCTTTGCATTTTCAAAAAGATCTCTTACACGGCTTGCACCGACACCAACATAAAGTTCAACAAAGTCGGAACCGGAGATTGTGTAAAATGGAACTCCTGCTTCGCCTGCAACAGCTCTTGCAAGAAGAGTTTTACCTGTACCAGGAGGGCCTACAAGGAGAACACCCTTTGGAATTCTTGCGCCCATGGAAGAGAAGCGCTGTGGATTTTTGAGGAATTCAACAACTTCCTTAAGTTCTTCCTTTTCTTCATCAGCGCCGGCTACATCATCAAATGTTACCTTCTTGCCGTCTGTCGGTGTGAAAAGCTTAGCCTTTGACTTGCCGAAGTTCATACCGCCTGCTGCGCCGCCCTGCTGCTTGTTCATAATGAAGAACCAGAATGCAAACATCACTACCATAATAATGATGTATGGGAGGAACATCATAAAGATACCGCCCGATTCCTCAGGATAGGACTGGCTTTCGATGATGCCTTCACTTCTCTGCTCTTTAATGAGATCACCTACATCATAGAGGAACACATCTATGCTTGGAATTGTAGTTTTGATGATCTCTTCACTTCTCAGTTCAAGAGCGATTGTTGTGCCGCTGATGGAGAAGTTTTTAACCTGTTCCTGTTCGAACATTTTTACTACATCGGAATATACATATACCTTTTCGCGTGTGCTGTTGAGCACGCCTGCGCTTGTGCCTATAAGAATAAGCAGCACAATGATATATATACCGATACCACGATTTTTCTTATTCAATCCTGCCTCCTATATTAAGTTTATTTTTTTCTTATTTATTTCTGATATACCTCAGGCTTGAGAATGCAAACATCCTTGAGGCTGCGATATTTTTCAGCGTAGTCAAGGCCATAACCTACAACAAACTCATCAGGAATATCCATACCCTTATACTTGATTGGCACTTCAATCTTTCTTCTTTCAGGCTTGCTGAGCAATGTACATATTTCAAGACTTGCAGGTTTTCTCTCTCTGAGAATTCTCATAAGATGGCTGAGTGTTACACCACTGTCGATAATATCTTCTACAATTATAACATCTCTGCCTTCGATATCTGTGTCTAAATCTTTAACAATTCTTACAACACCTGTTGTTTCTGTACCAACACCATAGCTGGAAGCACACATAAAGTCCATCTGGCAATGAATTGTCATTTCTCTGTAAATATCTGCAAAAGCAATTACAGAGCCTTTGAGAATACATACAAGGAGTGGATTCTTACCTTCGTAGTCTCTTGAAAGCTGTCTGCCAAGGTCTGCGCACATTTCTGCAATTTTTTCTCTTGGTATGAGAACTTCCTTAATATCGTTTAACATATTTTATCCTCACATTTCCGATTATATATCAGCAATTTTTTATTTTTAAGTTTTGCATTGATACCACCAGGCATCATTATATATTTAGGCGGAAATTTATTATAAACCAAATCTGCCGCTGAGTCAAGGTGGTTAGAGGAAAGTTTACCCATATCGCCGCCAATTTTTTCGTAGCTAAGCTGGATAACTCTTTTCAGAAAGCCTTTTTCCTGCTTTTTAAGCTCTTTTATATCGAGAGCGAGTATATTTTCATCGCCATTCCAGCAGGCTGAATTATTTATAAGAAACTCCTCAGCTGCCTTTTCGATATACGCATTTTCCTCTCTGATACGCATACCGGCATTGGCGATATTCATAAGTGCATTTTCATTTATTTCAGGCAGAATCGGAAAGACATTCAGCCTGAGTTTATTTCTTGTGTAATCATCGGTGAAATTGCTTTTATCAACCGCAACTTCCCTTTCTCCCACATATTTTTCAATCATATCTCTCGAAAGACACATCACCGGACGAATTATATTATCTCTCACCGGCGGAATACCTCCAAGCCCTCGCAAACCTGAGCCACGCAGAAGATTGAGAAGCACAGTTTCAGCATTATCATTGAGATTGTGAGCTGTGGCTATTTTATTATAACCGTATTTATTGGCTGTTCTTGCCAGAAAATCATATCGCAGTTCACGCGCACCTTCTTCTGTGCCCTTTTTATTTGCTTCGCAATAAGCAATCGTATCACCATATTCATGGTAGAAAGGAATGCCAAGCTCATTGCACAGATTCCGAGCGATGAGTTTTTCGTGCTCTGCTTCTTCAGGACGAAGTCCATGAGAAAAATGTGCTGCAGCGACTTCCACTTTAAGAATTCTTTTAATCTCACAGAGCAGACAGGTCATAGCAACAGAGTCAGCACCTGCCGACAAGGCGCAGAGCACCTTATCGCCTGCTGTAAGCATATTATGCTCTCTGACGAAGGCAAGAACTTTATCCTTCATTATGCACCGTATCCCTGCTTGAGAAGGATGTAAACTGACCGAGCCACTGCATTTCTACTGTACCGACTTCACCATGACGGTTTTTTGCTATAATGCATTCGGCAACGTTCTTTTTATCTGTGTCAGGATTATAGTAATCGTCACGATAAAGGAACATTACAATGTCGGCATCCTGCTCGATAGCGCCCGATTCACGAAGGTCAGAAAGCATTGGTCGCTTATCTGAACGTCCTTCTGCCGCACGTGAAAGCTGTGAACAACAGAGGACAGGAACATTGAGTTCCTTTGCCATAATTTTAAGACCTCTGGAAATTTCACTGACTTCCTGAACACGGTTGTCTGTCTTTTTCGAGCCCTGCATAAGCTGAAGGTAGTCGATGATGATAAGTCCAAGCTTATCTCCGAGACGACGGCATTTTGCCTTCATTTCAGAAACCTTGATATCCGACTGGTCATCGATAAGAATATTGAGCTTATTCAGGTTTGCACTTGCGCCTGCAATTTTAATCCATTCTTCGTCTGTCAGATTACCCATACGAAGCTTTTTACTATCGACCAGAGCTTCACTGGAAAGCAGACGGGATGCAAGCTGGTCTTTGGACATTTCCAGCTGGAAAATAACAACTGTTTTGCCCGAAGCCTTTGCCGCCGATGTTGCCATATTGAGCACGATACTTGTCTTACCCATACCAGGACGGGCAGCAAGCAGAATAAGTTCGCTCTTATTCAAGCCACCGATGAATGCATCGATGCCCGAAAATCCTGTTGTGATACCAGGAAGCTTGCCCGGTGTAAGCGCAAGTTCATCAAGGCGGTCATATACATCCTTGATAGCGCTTTTCAAAGGTGTGAGCCCCTTTACTTCTCTGCCCTGACGCACAGCATAAACCTTCTGTTCGGCAAGCTCAGCCACATCCTGAGGGTCTTCCTGTTCATTCTTTGTCAGCTCAATGATTTCATTGGACACACCCTGCAAATCGCGAAGCATTGACTTACCGCGTACAATTTCAGCATATTGCTCAGCATTGGCGGAAGTCGGCGTGATTTCAACAAGTTCAAGAAAGAACTGTCTGTCTATCTGCCCTTTATAACCGGACATTTTCAGTTCATCAAGAATCGTGACATAGTCGATCTTCTTACCCATTGTGAACATAGCCATAACGGTTTCAAAGATTATTCTGTGATTTTCAATATAAAAATCTTCCGGATTCAGCATTTCCAGCATAAGCGGAACGCATGACGGATCGATTACAATAGAGCCAAGCACCGCCTGCTCAGCTTCAACGCTGTGCGGTGTCTGTCGGATGAAAATCGAATCATCCACTTCATATTCCTCCTTTGCACACAATCTGTTACAATTGTGTGTATTTTACAGGATTAAGCTTCTACAACCTTAACCTTTACGATGCCGGAAACTTCCGGATAAAGCTTTACCTTAACTTCGTAAGTACCGAAAGCCTTGATTGGGTTGTCAATTGTAAACTTATTCTTTTCAATATCAATCTTATACTGAGCCTTGAGAGAATCTGCGATTTCCTTAGTTGTTACAGAGCCGAAAAGTCTGCCGCCTGTACCAGCCTTGGCTTTGAGTGTTACGATCATATTTTCAAGCTGAGCCTTGAGTTCAAGAGCAGCCTTCTTTTCAAGGTCAGCTCTTCTCTTTGCAGCTGCATCTGCAATCTTTCTGCTGTTGATAACGTCTGCAGTTGCTTCTGCAGCAAGCTTCTTAGGGAAAAGGAAGTTTCTTGCATAACCATCGGAAACTTCAATGATCTGGTCCTTCTTACCCTGGGATTTTACATCCTGCAATAAAATTACTTTCATATTTTTAACTCCTTTAGATTATATTACTATTTAGCCTGTTCATCAAGATAGTCCTTTGCAGCATCACGCACCATGTCAAATACTTCAAGCGGTGTTTCATCACCGTAGAACTGTGCGCCTGCCATAGTCAGCGAGCCGCCGCCGCCTATTTTTTCAAGTATTACCTGAACATTTACCTGACCATATGAACGTCCGGAAACGCATACGCCATTTTTTTCCTGGAAGATTACAAAGGAAGCCTTTATACCCTTGATATTTATGAGTTCATCGGCCGCCTGTGCTGCTGTTGCACGGTCTGTAACTTCTTCTGTATAAGCTGCTGTAATGCCCGGAAGAATCTCGTCTGCGCTGGAAATGATCTGATATTTCTTTACATAAGAATCGAAGTCATTATAGAACATATGCTTTACTTCAAGCATATCAGCACCGGCCTGCTTGAGCTGGGCTGCAGCTTCGAATGTTCTTACGCCTGTCTTTACCGTAAAGCCCTTTGTATCAAGATATATACCCGAAAGCAAAGCTTCAGCTTCATATCTCTCAAGCGTTACACCGTCAGGCAGCATATACTGCAAAAGTTCAGAAACAAGTTCACAAGCCGAGCTTGCATATGGCTCATGCATGCTGACCGCTGTATTTTCAATGTAATCGGCCGCTCTTCTGTGATGGTCGATAAGGGCAATTTTAGGAATTGTCGTTAATACATCAGGGTATTCTGTCATATCCGGTCTGTTTGTATCAACCACGATAAGAAGCGAATCCGGATTTGCATGGAACATTGCTTCATCGTAATCAATGAGTGTGCCCTGATATTCTTCCGACTTGAGAAGCTTCTCAATAAGAGGTGTTGCCGATGTAGCACGCTGATTGATAACTATGTAAGGTGTTTTTTCCATACTTCTTACCGCTGCGCAGATACCCACGCATGCACCAAGGCTGTCAAGGTCAGAGAACTTATGACCCATAACAAACACATTGGAGGATTCTGCTATAAGCTGCTTGAGCGAATTTGCAACAACTCGGGATTTAACCTTTGTATGCTTTTCGATTTCCTTTGAAAGGCCACCGTAAAATTCAAAGCCCTGAGGAGATTTGATAACGGCCTGGTCACCGCCGCGCGAAAGAGCCATATCCAGTGCAACGCTGGCATTTCTGAAAAGCTCCTGGAAGTTTTCGCCCTCTTTGCCTATACCAAGTGAAACACTGGCAGCCATGTCATCGCTGTTCTTTATTTCACGAATCTTTTCAAGGACGCTGAACTTACCTTCTGTATACTTAAGCAGATCCTGATTTTCAAAGATAAAGAGGTATCTGTCTCGTTCAAGCTTTCTGATAACACCATTTACCTCTTCTGCCCATTCTGTAAGTTCCTTTTCGATCTGAGCAAAAAGATGAGATTTTTCCAGTTCTGTAAGATTTTTTGAAAGCTCTTCATAGCTGTCGATAGCAATAATCGTCGCTACCGGTCTTGTCATGGCATACTTGTTTTCAAGTTTTCTCAATTCTGTGATTTCTGTGAGATAGAGTGTTGCAAGGAAGCTTGGTCTTTCACCTTTTACAGGGCGGACCATAGTTCCGTTCACCTTATATACTTTTTCACCGATAATCACATCATAAGGACATTCCTTCTTGCCTTCAATAAGCCATCTTGTATCAAAGCCCTCAACAAGCTCGCCCATCGGATGACCATAAATCTGATCTTTATGTCCAAGTATATCAACAAATGTATCATTGCCCCAGATTATTTCAGAAGAATCTGCCTGTATGATAACCATCGGAAGTGGAAAATCAAGAAGGGATGTTTTTGAGGCATTATCTACAGAAAACATAAGATTTTCCACATATTTGCCCACATTTTCACTTCTCTTTTTTGTTCCGATTTTATAGTAAGCGATGAGGAGCAGAGAAATTCCAAGCTGGACAAGACCTGTCTGCATGGATACCGTCAGGCTATACAGCGAAAAAGCAATAAGCACCACAAAGCAAAGTCGGACGCCAGGTTCAAATATTTTAGCCAGTTTTTTATCCATATATTTTCCTCTCTTTGCTGAATATATAATATCAATAGCATATGGGCATACTTCACCCATTATGTATTACCATATTATATCAAAAAAAATTGATTTGAGCAAGGGCATTTTGCGTAAATATTGAAAGATATATCATTTTATTTTAATTAATTGTATATATCTGTTTCCACACATTGACAGTAATTGACTTTTCCTCACTGCTATGTTATAATTTTTTGTGTATTTTATTACAAAAGGAGCGATGTTATGTCAAAAATTTCCAAACTCACAGTTGGTGCTATGCTTGTTGCTCTGCAAATCATTTTCGCCCGCTTCATATACATACTCACTCCTGGTAATCTTGACAGACTGAGTTTTTCTTTCATTCCCGATGCTCTTGCCGGTTTTTATCTTGGTCCACTCTATGCCGCTCTTTACGGCGTATGTGCTGACATTCTCGGTATGCTGCTCAATTCAGCAGGCACAACATTCACACCGCTTTTTACTCTGATAGCAGCTTTGAAAGGGCTTTCATACGGTCTTTTCCTTCATAAAAAGCAGCTTACTCTTAAAAGAATAATCTGCACATTTATCTTTATGACTCTTGTATTTGACCTTGGTCTTACACCTATCGCTCTTATGACTCTGTACGGCAGTTCTTTCAAGGCTGTTGTCATATTGAAGATACCTGTTCAGATCGCATTCTGTGTAGTAAAAATCGTCTCCTTCTATCTCGTTTCCAAACCGCTCTCCAAAATTATAAAGTATAAATAAATACAAAAGCCACTCAAATGAGTGGCTTTATTTTTATCCGATATAGCTTCTGTCAAATGTGATTACTGTAAAAATCTCCTTGCCTGTGGCACGAAGCGCACTGTCGACGATTTTCTTTATCTGACTGTTTTGCATTTTGCACGAGTGCGGAACTACAATATCAAAAATAAGATTTGTATGTGTAGCGCCACGCACGATACGGAAATCATGGAAAGTAAGACCTTCATCCATGGCTACAAGTATGTCAATAAGAACCTTTCTGTATCGCTGAACTTCTTCGCAGTTCATTTCAACCGGATCCATATGGATTACAAATGGCATATGGAGAACTTCAGTTATTTCACGCTCAGCATTATCAATCTGGTCGTGAGCTTCAAGAAGATTGCAGTCTGAAGGTACTTCCATATGTGCCGAACCCATCATTCTGCCCGGTCCATAATCGTGGATTATCATATCGTGAACGCCGATACAGATAGGATATTTATGAAGTATTTCATGGATTTCATCGACAATTTCCCTGTCAGGTATGCCGCCAAGCAATGGTTCAAGAGTTTCCATTGCAATTTTATAACCGGCATAAAGGATGAATGCTCCGACAAAAAGACCAAGCCAGCCATCGACATTTACAGAGAAAATCTTGGCAACAACCATACCGATGGCAGTAGCCGCTGTGGAAATACAGTCACTCTTGCTGTCAGCTTCAGCCGCAATAAGGCTTGTGGAGTTGATTTTTCTGCCTATATTACTATAGAAATTACCCATCCAGAACTTCACCGCAATTGATGCCAAAAGACCTGCTACCACAAACCAGTTGAACTCAACAGGCTCAGGTGTAATTATCTTGGAAATTGAGGTTTTGACAACCTCAACGCCTACAAGAATAACAAAGACCGCGATCAGAAGACCCGCCAGATATTCATATCTGCCGTGGCCAAAAGGATGGTCTTCGTCAGCAGGCTGGGAGGCAAGCTTGAATCCCAGATATGTAACAACATTGCTGCCCACATCGGAAAGGTTGTTAAAGGCATCACCTACGATTGCGATTGAGCCGGAAATAAGGCCAAGTGCAGTTTTAACAAGAAAAAGAATAAAATTGCCAACAACGCCTACTGTACTTGCAAAATTACCATAGCGTTTTCTCGCTTCAGCAGATTTTACGTCATCCGGATTTTTTATAAACATTTTAACAAGAATATCTGTCATAATCCACCTCTGGAATATTTTGTAACTTAGATAATATTATCATATGCAGACGGGTAAGTCAAACATAACTTTTATGATAGTGGAGCATACATTTTATCATCTCTGTATCCAGGATATTTATCGGTCAGATATTCACGCATTTTATGCAGAGTATTAAGCTTTTCGAGCGCTGTTTTTCCTATTTTACTGTATGGTTTGAGATATCCTAAAGGATTTATTTTATAAATTCCATCCTCTATTGTATGATAAAATTGTCCAGCCATCGAAGCCTGCAGCTTTTGGGCGAAAACAAGATACCTTTCCCCTTCTCTGTACGGTTCGCGTCCGTGTATCTTCAGCTCTATCGTATCATCTGAATATTCACCAAACAGCACTTCCTCAACTGTACAGTATGCAACAAGGACATTTGTATACTCATAGTCGTACATCCCCATCGGATGTTTTATTTCATTGACAGTTATGATTCCGGCAAAATCATTATTATCTGTCTGTATATTTATCCCATAGTCAGCTTCAGGCATAATACTTCTGTTTGGATCAAGGGAAGTCGGCAGTTTTTCTTTATATTCAAGCACATAAACCACACTTGCAAGTATCAATATCGCCATAATGATCAATATATTTCTTTTCACTTTATCCCTCCTTTGTATATAAGACATTTTAAGACGTAAAAATGGGACAAGATATTAAAAAGATATGAAAAGTCACCCCTTATGGAGTGACTTTTTATTTATATGACTGTATTTGCCTGAGCCTGATTTACCTTTATTTTGCCTTTTCTTATCAGTTCAACAAAGACTCTTCCCAGTTCAGGGTCAAACTGTTTGCCAAGATTACGTTCGATTTCTTCAAGCGCATCGGCAATGCTCATAGGCTCTTTATAAGGTCTTCTTGAAACCATCGCATCAAATGCGTCAGCAATTGCAAGACATCTGCCTCCGACAGGAATATTTTCCCCACCGATTCCTCTTGGGTATCCCCTTCCATCCCATCTTTCATGATGAGTAATGGCATTTGGAATAACGTAATCAAGAGACGGAAGGTGTCTTATCATTGCAACAGCCCCTTCAACATGCTTCTTCATAACTTCAAATTCTTCATTTGTCAGGCGTTCTTTTTTGGAAAGAATGGCTTCAGGAATACCAATCTTGCCGATGTCATGAAGCAGACCTGCCTGTCTGATGATTTCAACATGTTCTTCATCAAGTCCGATAGTTCTTGCCAGCTGTGTTGCGTATTGAGATACATTCTGAGAATGATTGAATGTATAGTGGTCCTTGGCGTCGATTGCCGCTGTAAGCGCATAAATTGTGGACATATATTCCTGACCGATGGAAATCTTGCTCTTTTCAGGAACTTTAATACTCTTTTCACGAGTATAAACCACAATTTTATTTTTACCGTCGCGCTTTGCCGAGTAAACCGCCATATTGACATTTGTAAGCATCTGCGAAGGATTATTGGCAGATGCAGGATAAGAGCAGATACCTGCGCTGAATGTCAGGCTCTTCTTATATGTATCATCCGACATTTCCTGCATCGAAACGAAATCTTCTCTTATCTTTTCGACATATTTCTTGGCAACAACGCTGCTGCATTTTGGCAAAGAAATTGCAAATTCTTTACCTCCAAAACGTGCTACAGTACCAAACTGACCTATGACATTATTCATTATTTTTGCAAATCTGACAAGGGCCATATCGCCTTCATCATTGCCATAAAGCTCATTATAAAGCTTAAAGTCATCAAGATTTATGAACACCAGGGATATTGCGTCTTCACGGCACATCTCAAAATCCCTGTTGAAATGTTCGATAAAGTATTTTCTGTTATAAATACCTGTCAGACCATCGACCTGCGCTTCACGCTTTATAGTTTCATACAGCGAAGCATTTTTCATTGCAATGGATGCAATTGATGCAGAGGATTCCAGGAATATGAGTTCTCCCTGTGTATAAGGCTTGTCCTTCATTTTCTTTGTAAAAAGACCTATGCCGACAAGCTCATTTTCATTTATGAAAGGTACAATAAGTTTTATACCGAGGCTTTCAATGTGCTTTTTTTCACTTTCCCAAAGGGCTTTATAGCTGACAGTCTTTTTATAATCATTATACATTACAGCTGTACGGTTTTTGAGCAGCCATTTGCAAAGCGGACTGTCACTTGCAATAGAGACCGCACTGCTGCGCAAAGGATCTGTCGAAGCCATCTGAACATATTTATCATTTTCGCTGTCATAAATAAATATGAACGCTGTATCAGTATCGATATTCTTTTTAACAAGTTCACAGAAAGCGCTTAAAACTTCATCAAGATTGAGAGTTCTTGAAACCTCGCTTGAAAACTCCTTAACTTCTGTTTCAAGAGTTTTCTGCGCCTTTACAAACAGATTGTTCATAAGTCTCTTCATAAGAGTATATACCATAATGGTAAAAAGCGAGAACAAAACTGCGATAACAAATGTTTTTGCATCTGTGAACTCACCAAAAAACTCATCATATATATTGTCTACATATCCGTATGAAGATACAAGAATGAGCGTTGTAATTGTCGCCGAAACAAGATACGTCGATCCGTTTGAAGCCAGCTGCTTCAAAGGAATAAGACGCTTTTTATAAAGCGAATAATACATAAATATCGCATTTATCATACATGCAAATGTATCATTCGGCAAAGATGACATAACCGGAACAGCATCAACGACACTGCCGATAAACATTATGAACATACCAGCTATCAATGGATAAAACTGAGAAATGCTCATTTCACCTTCAGAAACACATTTTTTCACCAGATGAATAATGGATACTATTATAGCAACAGCAAGAACAACAACAAATGCCGATGGCCATTTTGTTGTAAAGCTGAACACCTTTTCTCCGTCAACAAACTTTATTTCCGGATGATCCATAAACACATGGAAGAAATTCAACACCACGCAAACAAGTGTAAGAACCGTCCACATGCTCTTGAGGAAGAATGCTTTCTGTTCTGTAAAGTGATGTATAAAGTTATAACTGAACAATGGAACCAGGAAAATACCGGTTATCGATATATCATACCAGAACGTAACTCCCGGATATACCCCGAGTCGCATAAGCAATGAACCCGTTGTCCACAACATAAATGCAACCAACAGCATCATAAAGGACTTTACAAGTCTTGTCTTTTCTGCTGTAAGGAACGTCAGGAACAAAAACAGATTGCACAGCATAGCTGCCAGAGGGATGATAACAAAAAGTCTTTCATTTAACGACATTCTGCTGCACCTCCATTTCTGTCTGCTATTCTGAAAAGCTCTATTATTTCTTCCTTTTTAGGATTGATGCTTCTCAACGACTTTCCAAATCTCTCTTTATATTTTTCCAATGTACCGCAAGGAATAACCGTAACCTTGAGAGGGTCTATTCCCAGCAACTTTTTAAGATCACTGTAATCATGATCAAAGTTTTTGAAGTATACACTGAGATGGTCCTTGATTATCTGACCGGTAATCATGGAATTATGTATCGATTCTTCACACATTTCAACACACATATGCATGAACGAACGATTCTTTTCATCATATTCCTTGAAAGCAGTAAAGAATTCCACATCAAGTTTTGAATATTCAATAACCTTTTTAATCGAAGATTCTGTTATTCTTGTAAAACCTGCAATATCTATTACAGTAGGAATGCGATCCACATATTCAAACTGAGGAATATCCAGATCGTCGTAAGGATTTTTTGTACGGATACAACGGTACATATCTCCTACTCTGTATCTTACAAAAGCACCGCCTTTAAGTACCGTTATGACTATTTCATAAAGCTGATTTGCCACTACCTCATCCATAAGATATGTGAGCGGCACATAATCAGGATCATCCAGGCTTCTGTACATCTCATTTTCAGGGATAAACTCATAGAAACATGCATCAGGAAAAAATACCATCCCATCCTTGCTCCATGTTTCAGTTCCGACACAGGTAGGCTCTGTGCCTCCTGTTACTTCAAGCGGTCTTCTGCCCCAGAACTCTTCCAGTTCTTTCTTATAAAGTATAGTATCTGTACCTACACAAACAAAGCCATCTATATCGAACAGATCCTTAGGTTTGATATTGGTCTTATCACGCTTGCTTATATATGCAGCATTGGCCGCTTTGAGCATCATCTTAGGCGTCATTCCCATAAGCGAACCCAGTCCGCCTCCGGATGAACTGAATCCCTGCTCTTCAAAGCGCTTACTGATACTGTAGATAACGCTGCTCATACCAAAGAAAAGGTCTATACCAACCTTGGATGCCTGTTTGAAACCTTCCTTGCTCTGTTGCGAGAAAGAAAGGCCTTTAGCCTCTTTAAGCGACGGCATAAAATTCATATTTATTTCACTGTCGATAAGCATCGGGAACAAGCCTGTTGCATACGGCAAAGGTGCAAGACCATAAAGAACATTTTCATTAGGCTTTACCTTGAAGTGTCCCTTTTTGTCACTTGTAGAGAGTATCATAGCTGCTATGATATTGTTTCTGTATACCGATAACATCTCCTCTGTATATGGTGCGACCTTTACAGGGTGATTACCGCTTTCCCATGTGGTTTCAAGCCATACAGCCGGCTTTCCCGGGAGTGCTGCTTCATTTTTAGGAAGCAGAATATCGGCATAATCCTCATATTTGGTCAGAGGGATCTCAGCGAGAAATTCTTTTACAGTTTTTGGTATTTTACCTTTGAAAATTCTTTCTCCAAGTTCGCATTTTGACATCAACTCAATCTGTTCGAGAAGAAGTCGCTTCTGTATTTCCATATACTCTTCTATGGAAAGATCAAGGAATGAACAATATTCTTCCCATATTTCTTTCTGCGAATATGAAATAAGTTTCTTTTCAAATCTCACCGTTTCCCCTCCTTCCTTTTTTATGATTTATCTATCTATATTTTTGGCACCAGAAACGGCACCCTTTTCTTATATTCGTCATATCTGTATATCGTCTTCGGGAACACATATTCATCTTCGATGTATATGTACAAAAGATTGAGCAAGTTTACAGTTATTGTAAACATCAATGCTCTGAAGCTGAAAAACGTTATACAGAGCGACACAGATGCTATAAGCAAAAACCAGAATCCCGGATGTCTGCATTTGCCGTAAGCCCCCGTATCCACCAGCGGAAGCTTTCCTGTTTTTGCATAGGTTTCATCAAATGGCAGCTCAACAAACAATACAGAGCAGGTTTTCCATATTCCAAAAACAGCTGCAACTACAAAAAATATATGCCCTTTCACTCGCTCCGCAATCCAGAGCAAAGTTTTCCCTTTTATAAAGCAATCATAAGACCCATATGCAAGAATCAATATACCAAGCATAAACAGCATATTAAGCCTTTTATCATTCCAGATTATCTTATTGAAATCAAAAATGATAAACATAGCAAATGCAATAACGGCGTAAATCATGCGTTCTCCTTTTTCAAAAAGGCGACACCTGCACATCCCTTGCCTGTATATATGCCGATGACAGGACCTACATAATCCATTAAAACCTTAAGATCCGGCTTTATGCCCTGCAGTTTTTTTGCAAGAGCATTGGCTCCGTCTTCATTGTCAGAATGGAATACATAACATTCTGAGGCATCCATATCTGCCATCGTACGGAATTTCTCAGCAATTTTACAAAGACCTTGTTCAAAACTCTTAACAACACCTATATCGGATACAACACCTTCATCGAATTTCAAAACCGGCTTTAACTTGAGCATATCGGCAGCCAGAGCTCTTATTTTACCCACTCTGCCTCCCTTTCGTGCATTCTCAAGGGATGCCAGAACAAAATATACACCGATATTATTTTTCATTTTCTCAAGGCGTGAAACGATCTCGCTGCATTCCATTCCCTGCTCAACCATTTTTGCAGCTTTAAGCAACATAATCACAATACCAAATGACACCTGAGCAGAATCAAACACAGTTACTTTTGCTTTGTGACCGGCTTCATTAAACTCTTCAGCTGCAATAAGCGCTGTATTGTATGAACCGGACATTTTCGAAGTAACTGTTATGCACAGTATTTCGTCATAATCCTTGTACATTTCATATACACTGATAAAACTGCCTATATTAGGCTGAGAGCTGGTAGGAAGACTATCACTTTCTGCAAGTTTTTTATAAAACTCCTCAGCAGTTATAGTTTTACCGCCATAGTATTCATTCTCACCAAAAATAATAATATCCGGTATAACATGTATACCATATTTATCAGCAATCAAAGCCGGAATGTCGCTTCCCGACTGAGTAATTATTTTTATTTTCTTCATATATTGATTTTCATTTCTTCCCATAAGTCATATATAGATATTATACTTCATTTTTTCACATATTTCAAGGAAAATCATACTAAAAATATATATTTTTTATATGCAAATCACACATTTTATATTTTTTTCAAATAAGCAAAAAAATCCGCCTGCTTTTTGCAGACGGAATTTTTAATTTTTTATTTATTTGCTTCAAACCAGCCATTTACATATTCAACAAGACCAGGAACAAGAGCCTTAACTTCCTTGCCTGTTGTATTTACGCAGAGATGATATGATCTCATGTCACCCCATTCAGTATCTGTGAAGAGTTCACGATATGCTGCTCTTTCCTTATCGATTGCCTTAATCTTCTTTGCAAGAACCTTTGGATCGAGATTTTCGCCTTCCTTGCCGTTTGCGATACAACGATCAATCTTAGCCTGCTGATCTGCATATACAAAAATATTCATTGGCTTCATATCACGAAGGATAATATCAGCGCAACGGCCAACGATAACGCAGTCACCCTTCTGAGCAAACTGTCTGAGAATTTCTCTCTGAGAAGATATAATCTTAATCTGCTGTTCAAGAACAGGGTTTGTTGTAACAAAACGTCTGCCGATTGTCATTGGGTACGAAACCTGAATAACCTTTTCAGAAAGATGTGAAACATAAGATTCATCGAAACCATTCTGCTCCGCAATAAGCTTGATAATTTCACGGTCATAGCAAGGAACACCGAGAGCATCTGCAAGTCTCTTGCCAAGTTCACGACCGCCAGAACCGAATTCACGGCTGATAGTAATAATCTTCATAATTCTACCTCCTGTGTATACGAATTTACTATATTCTCATAAGCAATAAAACAATTAGTTTTTGATAGTTATATTATAACGCATACCAGTTGGATTGTCAAACATTTATTGTGTGTTTTTACTATATTTTTTTGTGCATCATGCATCTATTTTAGCTATTTTACAAAATATCATCCATATCATACATTCCCTTTGGTGCTTTCGCAATAAATCTTGCTGCCTTTATTGCTCCTTCCGCAAAGATATTTTTAGAAAATGCCCTATGCGTTATCCCGATAATTTCATTATCTCCTGCAAAAAGCACGGTATGCTCACCTATAATGCTCCCCGCTCTTACCGAATGGATATTTATGTCTTTTCCAATTGACTTTTTCAGCATAATTGCAGTGCCTGATGGCGTATCTTTTTTCCTGTTATGATGCATTTCAATAATTTCAGCATCCCACTCAAGTATTTCCGTTGCTTTCTGGACAAGCTTTCTCATAACATTCATTCCAATTGAAAAATTGCTGCTTCTGAGCACAGGAATGCTTTGTGACAGTTTATCAATAATTTTCTCCTGCTCATCTGAATATCCCGTGACCGCCGATACAAGCGGTACTTTATGCTTTTCACAATACTGCACTATGTCGTATACGGCATCGGGCACAGAAAAATCAATTACCACATCTGCATCTGTATGTATTTCTCTGATTGAAGGCAACTCTTCATTTTTATCGCATATTGCCATAATTTCAATATCATCATATCTTTTTGCTACTTCCTCAAGCACCTTTCCCATGACACCGTATCCGGCAATTATAATTTTCAGCACAATCCCGCCTCCTTCATTTTAGTACGAAGTATTTTTTCATTGTGTGGCATCATCCTACAAAGCGGAAGCCTGAAATTCGGAAGATTCATAGTGGTTTTAATCGGGATCGGATTCGGCTCTATAAACAGACTGTTTATAAAATCAAGATACTTCATCTGTAATACAAGTGCTTTTTCGGGTTCTCCATCAAGATACAAATGCACCATATCCAGACATTCTTTTGGACATATATTTGCAAAAACTGAAATCACACCACATCCACCAACAGAAAGGCTCGGGATAATAAGATTATCATTGCCTGATACAAGCGAAAAACTATCGCTGGTATATTTAGCGCACTCCATAGTGTATGCCATATCGCCGCTTGCCTCTTTTATTCCAATTATATTTGGATGCTGTGACAGCTTTTCCACTACAGAAATCGGTATACTGCAGCCTGCGCGCGACGGAACATTATAAATAACAGTTGGTATAGAGACACTGTCAGATATTGCCGTAAAATGCATCTCCATTCCCAATTCGTTGGCTTTATTATAATACGGCGAGCTGACAAGAAGGGCATCTGCTCCCATATTTTCCCATTTTTCAGATGTTTTGATACATTTATGTGTATCATTAGAACAAACACCTGCAATTACCGGTATTTTTCCATTTATTTCCTTTACCACAAGCCTGATTATGTTTTCTTTTTCTTCTTCATCAAGTGTCGCGGCTTCGGCAGTTGTGCCGAGAACGACTATGCCGTCAACCCCGCTTTCAAGCTGAAAGTTTATCAGTTTTTTCAACATTTCATAGTCTACTTTATTGTCGTCTGTAAACGGGGTGACAAGAGCAGTAAAACAACCTTTAAGAATCATATTTTTTCCTTTCAAGGAGCTGAAGAATTTCAATGGCATTTGTCGCCGCTCCCCTGCGAAGATTATCAGCAGTGCACCACATATGCAGCATCTGTGGATTGGAAATATCCCTGTGAATCCGCCCAACATAAACATCGTCTGTGCCGTTGGACATTTCTGTTACAGGATATGAATCACATACAATAACATTTTCAGTCTGTGCAAGACATTTTTTGATTTCTTCGATTTCAAACGGCTGTTCAAGCTCGACCGATATAGCCACCGAATGTCCGTTCATAATAGGCACACGCACGCAAGTTGCTGAAACATTCATTTCAATATTTCCCAGTATTTTCCTTGTCTCCTCTGTCATTTTCAGCTCTTCTTCGGTATATCCGTTATCAAGAATATCACCTATCTGCGGAATACAGTTTTTGCTTATGTCATATGGATAAAACTGCGGTTTTTCGCTTTTCACTGTCCGTTCCAGGTCCCCAATTCCTCTTTTCCCACTTCCTGAAACAGCCTGGAATGTTGTAAAGTTTAAAAGCTTTACTGTATATTTATTATGCAGTTTACCTATGGGTATAAGACATTGAATTGTCGAACAGTTTGGATTTGAAATGATATTTTTATGTTTCGTAAGCTTATCTCCATTCACCTGTGGAATAATAAGCGGTACATCGTCATTCATTCGCCATGCTGAACTGTTATCAATTACAGTAATTCCCATTTCCGCAAATATTGGAGCATATTTTATACTTATTTCTTTTTCCACAAATAAAAATGCATAATCTATATTTTTACTTCTGATATTTTCTTCTGACAACTCCTCCGTTCTTATGTTTCTACCCATAAACTTGATTCTTTTTCCTGTGCTTTTACTTCCAAAAAGATAAACTTCATCTGTATCAATTTCCCGTTCTTCAAGGACTTTCAAAAAAGTTCTGCCAACAAGTCCAGACGCTCCGACAACCGCAATATTCAGCGGCTTTTCTCCAACAAATGTGCCATTGGTTTTATCGCTCTCAAGTGATTTTCCAATAAACAATGGCACCTTGTTTTTCTTAGCTATCAAGGCTGCATTAAGGCTAAGTACATCTGCTCCATTTTTCGACAGTTCAATAATTTTGTCGTATGTAATATGGTTGAATTTCCTGGCATCAGGATTCAATGTCGGGTCAGTTTCAAAGACACCGTCAACATCTGTATAAATCTCGCACGGACAGCCCAAAGCAGCCGCAAGAGCAACTGCTGTTGTGTCCGAGCCACCTCTGCCAAGAGTTGTTATTTCTCCATTTTCAGTTACTCCCTGAAAGCCTGCGACTATTATAGTTTTTCCCAGTTTTAATTCATTTTCAATGCGAGTTGTATCTATGCTTATAATCTTTGCATCTGTATGATTATTATCAGTAATTATCCCTGCTTGTATACCGCTTAGCGAAATTGCATCTTTACCTGCTCTTCTTACCGCCATTGCTACCAGTGCCGCCGAGCAACTTTCCCCTGTCGATAATAACGAATCAATTTCACGACTGTTGCTTATATCTATGCTTCTGGCAAGCTCGATAAGTCTATCGGTGGTATCACCCATTGCGCTGACAACAACGATTATTTCGCCTTCGAGCGAAGCAATGTATGCTCCGACAGCAATAATCTGCTCAACTGTCGCCAGCGAGCTTCCACCGTATTTGAGTACCTTTTTCATTCTCCCCCTCCTTATAGTTTTTCTTCTATAAGGATATTAAAAAAGATAGGCGAATATGACAGACTATGCGGCACTTTGTTAATTATAAAATTTGCAAAAACTTTTTGCATTTTTATGTGTTTTGTGCTATGATTAAGATGTTGAAATATCGTTTTGACATATTAAATATTATTATTTTTCAAAGGAGTAGTTTACTTATGGAAAATTATGTAAAATACCGCAGAGATCTTCACAAGATTCCTGAAACATTCTACCAGGAATTCAAGACATCTGAATACATCCACAATATCCTCAAGGATATGCCTTGTAAGCTCATCAATGTAGCTAAAACCGGCTGGCTCGCTTTCTTTGACAACGGCAAGGAAGAAACAATCGCTTTCCGTGCTGATATCGATGCTCTTGCTATTCAGGAAGCTAAGGACAGCGAATACAAGTCCACTCACGACGGCGTAATGCATGCTTGCGGTCACGACGGCCACAT
>JAZUBN010000018.1:0-3625 GCA_045638565.1 Oscillospiraceae bacterium
GCTTCAACGAGGAGAGCCTTTGCCTTTTCGATGTCGTAAGCATATGCTTCGAGTTCATCGTTGTAAGCAACACCAACTGTTGGGAATACGGAGTTACATGGAACGCCGTAGCCTTCGTAGAGAACTTCAACGATGGATTCCTTGTTGGAAGCATACTGAAGAGCCTGACGAACCTTTACGTTGTCGAATGGAGCCTTTGTTGTGTTGAGACCCATGTAAGCAACGTTTGCGGATGCCATTTCAACTGTCTTGAGGTCTGGGTTTTCCATTACGCGAGCGATGTCAACGGAGTTGAGTTCGTTGATGTAGTCGATTTCGCCAGCTTCGAGAGCGATTGTGAGGGAGGAAGCTTCTGGAATAACCTTACGGAGCATGGATGTAGCACGTGGAGCGCCTCTCCAGTAGTTTTCGTTACGAACAAACTTGAGTTCGGAGTTTGGCTTGTAGTATTCAACCATCATTGGGCCTGTACCCATCATGTTTGTTTCATTGAATACGCCGTCACCAGCTTCGATAGCTTCAACTGTTGGCTTGTGAAGAATAGAAGTCTGGGAGTGTGCGAGGTTGAGGAGAAGTGGAACGAATGGCTTGTCTGTTACGATCTTGAATTCGTAATCGGAAACTGTTTCGATAGAAACAACTGTTTCGAAGTTAGCCTGGGACTTAGGGTTCTGGTTAGCACGGTTGAGAGACCATACAACGTTGTCAGCCTTAAGTTCGTCACCGTTGTGGAACTTAACACCTTCGTGAAGCTTGAAGATGAATTCTGTGTCGGATGGCTGTTCATAGGATTCTACGAGCATTGGCTGAATTTCACCGTTTTCGTCAAACTCGAAGAGTCTGTCGTAAACGTATGTGAACATTTCAGAAGAGTAAGAGTCGTTACAGTCTGGTGGGTCGAAACCTACGATATCGGACATTGTACCGTAGATGAAGTCTGTACGAACGTTTTCTTCGCCTGTTGTTGCAACTGTTGTGTTGTCAGCTGTTGTACCGCCTGCTTCTGTTGGAGCTGTTGTTGTTTCTTCCTTGGAAGAGCAGCCAACGAACATGGAAAGCATCATGACAACAGAGAGTGTGAGTGCCAAAAATCTTTTCATTTTTGTCTGTACCTTTCTTAATTTATGTTATTGTGTGTTTTAGTCACGAAGACTATTATACTCTTTTGTCGAAAAAAGTCAATAGTTAACATTTCCTTAATAATAAAGTTTAATCTTTATTCATTCAGCCTGCGCATTTTATACAATACACATTTTTTACTGTATCATTTTTTGTACATATTTACTTTTGCCGTTTTAATGTCATTGTGCATTATCGCCAATTTTTACCGTTATTTTTTATGTATATCGACCATAGGCATATTTTCCCTTGTTGAAATTGTTCACATATGATATAATAATAATCAGCCATAAATCAAAGGAGGGCATTTTATGCTTCGTATCGCAGGTGTTATAAGAGAATCTATCGTGGATGGGCCGGGACTTCGCTTTGTTGTCTTTACTCAGGGCTGTACTCACGGCTGTGAAGGCTGTCATAACCCTGCAACTCACGCTCTCGACGGCGGATATGAGATTGACCATCAGCGTATTCTGACAGAGTTTTTCAAAAATCCGCTGCTCAAAGGCATCACCCTCAGCGGCGGCGAGCCATTTTTGCAGGCTCACGACCTTATTCCGATTGCCAGAGCTGTGAAAGAAGGTAAAAAAGATGTTGTAATTTATACAGGTTATACACTCGAAGTTTTACGCGCAATGAACGACGATAATGTTAACGAACTGTTAAGTTTTTGCGACGTGCTTGTGGACGGGCCTTTCATTCTCAGTCAGCGCGATCTGACTCTGACCTTCAAGGGCAGCCGTAACCAGCGCATTATAGATATGAACGAAACACGCAGACAGGGCAGTATTGTGCTGCTGGAAGTGTAGATACAACTCTCTTGCCTCCCTCTGACGAGGGAGGGGGACCGCTTGCGGTGGTGGGAGAGAACGGACCGTCGAGGACGCCGGTCCCTACAATATAAAATAAAAAGCCTCCGGACGGAGGCTTTTCTTTATTCTATAATAACTTTCTGCGGAAGAATATCTGCTGTTTTGACAGCCATGCAATCAATAATAAGCTCCATCGTCTTAATATCGGTATTCTGTGGCACATTATATTTCATTTCGACGCCATCAATAAGATTTTTATTGCTTACCTTAAAGTTTGAAACGCCTGAGTATTCCTTACCATTTATATATATATCAGGATTAAAATACGCCTTCATTCCATTTTCAATCGGCTTTATATCCACTTCAACTATATAATGGCTATATTTTTCATCCTTGTATGTCTTTACGACAAAAGGTATGCTCTCATCGTAAAGGTTAATCGTCATCGGCTCACATTCTTCCTTTACAAATAATGCAGGCGGGATAACATAAAGTGAATCAAGCTTTCCATCATCATTTATATAGCAAGTATATGTTGCGCCTGTTATCGAACTACTGACCGGCTCAATACACTTTTTCATAGATTCATCGGTATAAAAGACAGGATGAATAAATGTAAGCATTTCTGTCTGGCTATCTGTAAGGATACTCTGTCCGCTTCTTACCGCAGTCATTTTTCCACTGCTGAGGTCTATCGTCAGCAGAATATTCTCATTTTTCGCCCCTACCGTCAATGTCAAAATAACGGTTACAAGACATAAAACTATAAATACTTTCTTCATACGCGCCTCCTTTGTCGGGGGGTGGGTGTATACATATTTATTATACCATAGTGTATAATCTTTCGTCCATTGATGATTTATACAAAGTTATGGCGGTTATTTTTGTAGGGTATGGCGCTTGCCGACATACCACGGTACGTCATAAATGCCGTCCCCTACACGATGTTTCCCCTTGTATCATCTTATATAATGTGTTATAATGAATACACAAACAAACTAAAAAAGGAGAATATTTTATGGTCATTTGTGATGTAAAGAAGGCGAACTTCAAGGAAACTCTCAAGGATCTTCTCAAAATTTCTTCCCCATCGGGCAGAGAGCGCGTTATGACAGAGCATATCAAGGGCATTGTCGCCCCTTATGCTGAGGACGTTTTCTACGATAATTACGGCAACCTCATCGTCAAGGTTGGTGGCAAGGGCAAGAAGCTTATGCTTTGCGCTCACGTTGATGAGCTCGGCTACTGGGTAAAGAGCATCTCCGACGACGGCTTCATCAACGTAACCAAAATCGGCATTCCTGACAAGTGCATCGAGGCACGCGAAGTTCTGGTCAACGGTCATATTCCTGGTGTTGTGGGCACAAAGGCTGCTCACTTGCAGACACCAGAAGAACGCACAAAGCTTGTAAATCCTCGCGAAATCTTCATCGATATCGGCGTTTCCTCCAAGGCTGAAGCAGAGGCTCTCGGTGTCAAGATTGGCAGCTATGCTTCACCGATGTATAATTATATGGAATTGACAAATCCTGACCTTATCTGCTGCCGCGCTCTCGACGACAGAGCAGGCTGTGCAGTTCTCATCGAGCTACTCAAGGGCATCAACAAGTCTGATCTTGCTGTTGAGCTTTATCTTGTATTCACATTGCAGGAAGAAGTCGGCTTGCGCGGTGCTACTGCGGCGGCAAGTTTCCTCG
>JAZUBN010000019.1:0-3381 GCA_045638565.1 Oscillospiraceae bacterium
CTCTCACACTTATGAAGCGCCTTCAGATGGCAGGCAACAAGCCAATCGCTCTCATCGGCGGCGGCACAACAATGATCGGCGACCCATCCGGCAGAACAGATATGCGCCAGATGCTCACAAAGGAAGACATCGACCACAACGCAGAATGCTTCAAGCGTCAGATGGAACGCTTCATCGAATTCGGCGAAGGCAAGGCAAAGATGGTTAACAATGCTGACTGGCTCCTTAACCTCAACTATGTTGACCTTCTCCGTGAAGTTGGCGCTTGCTTCTCTGTAAACAATATGCTCCGTGCAGACTGCTACAAGCAGAGAATGGAAAAGGGCCTCTCCTTCCTTGAATTCAACTACATGATTATGCAGAGCTACGACTTCTATCACATGTTCCAGCACATGGATTGTAATATGCAGTTCGGCGGCAACGACCAGTGGTCCAATATGCTCGGCGGTACAGAACTCATCCGTAAGAAGCTTGGCAAAGACGCTCACTGCATGACAATCACACTCCTCACAGACTCCCAGGGCAAGAAGATGGGTAAGACAGCAGGTAACGCTGTATGGCTCGACCCTAAGAAGACAAGCCCATACGACTTCTTCCAGTACTGGAGAAATGTTGACGATGCTGACGTTATGAAGTGCATCCGTATGCTCACATTCCTCCCACTCGAACAGATTGAAGAAATGGATAAGTGGGAAGGCAGCCAGCTCAACAAGGCTAAGGAAATCCTTGCTTACGAACTTACAAATATGGTTCACGGCGAAGAAGAAGCACAGAAGGCTCTCGACGCTGCAAAGGCTCTCTTTGCTAACGGCGGCGCTTCCGCAAACGTTCCAACAGTAGAAATCGAAGTAAACGGCGAAATCGGCATCCTCGATATCCTCGTTGCAACAAAGCAGTGCTCCTCCAGAGGCGATGCACGTCGTAACGTAGACCAGGGCGGCGTTTCTGTAAACGACGTCAAGGTTGAATCTTCCAACAAGATGTTCACAAAGGAAGAAATGATGGCATCTGACTTTATCGTAAAGAAGGGCAAGAAGTCCTTCGTTAAGGTTATCGTAAAGTAATGGAAAATCAATATACAGCGCTTGCCCGCTTTTATGATATGCTCAATGATGAAGTGGCATATGAAAAATGGGCAGACTATCTGGAAAAGCTCATAAAAAAATACGCAAAAAGCACAGATATCGTGCTTGAGCTGGCTTGCGGGACAGGCACACTCTCCCGCATCCTTGCTTCACGCGGCTATGATATGATATCTATAGACAATTCGCCTGAAATGCTGGGTATTGCTCAGGAAAAGTGCGAGGATATGGAGAATAAGCCGCTGTTTCTGTGCCAGAATATGTGTGAGCTCGATTTGTACGGCACTATCGACGTGGCGCTCTGCTGCCTTGACAGTGTAAATTATCTCACCTATATGAGCGATGTAAAAGCAATGTTTAACGGTGTGTCCCTCTTTATGAATCCGGGCGGAATATTTATCTTTGACATCAAGACAACAGGCGAGTTTGCCCGTCTTAAAGGCGTATCCAATGCCCTCAGTGAAGAGGACGGCTTCTATTTCTGGCAGTATGACTATGATAAGAAGTCAGGACTTTGTCAGCACAATATTGAACTGTTCACACAGGGTGAAAATGGCTATGAACGTCATCAGGAAGTTCATTTCCAGAGAGGATATTCCTTTGAACAGATAGAAAAAATGCTGACGAAGGCAGGTTTTGACATTGTCGGCAGATTTAAAGAGCTTTCCAACAAAAAGGCTGAAAATGAAGAAGGCCGCGTTTTCTACGTGGCAAGAAAGGTATAATTTATGGCAGATACATTGATCCGTGGTCTTTCCAAAGACGGCTTTATCAAGATTGTCGGCGTAAGCACCACAGAACTTACAGAGAGAGCGAGAAATATTCATATGACTCTCCCTCTCGGCACAGCGGCTCTCGGCAGAACTCTTGCAGCGGCTTCCATGATGGGCAGCCAGTTCAAGAATGACGAGGCATCGGTCACTATCCGCATCAATGGCGGCGGTCCTCTCGGCTCTGTAATTGCAGTTTCCGATAACAACGGCAATGTCCGCGGCTATGTTCAGGACGGCTCTGTTGATATTCCGCTCAAGCCTAACGGCAAGCTTGATGTATCGGGCGGTATCGGCACAAACGGTCTTCTCTCTGTTATCCGTGATAACGGCAAGGATCTTCCTTTCACAGGTCAGATCGAGCTTGTTTCGGGCGAAATTGCAGAGGATATCGCTGCTTATTACGTGCAGAGTGAACAGATTCCTACAGTGTGTGCTCTCGGCGTGCTTGTAGATACAGATCAGAGCGTAAAGCAGGCAGGCGGTTTTATCCTTCAGCTTATGCCTAATGCTCCTGAACCATATATCGACATTCTCGAAGACAGAATCATTCAGATGAAGGGCATCACAAATGAGCTTGAAAAGCATGGCACTATCGAAAAGGTCATCGAAGAGCTTATGTGGGGCTTCGATTTTGAAGTTCTTGAAAAGCATGAAATCAAGTATGAATGCAAGTGCTCCAGAGAAAAGGTCGAAAGAGCTTTTATCAGCATGGGCAGGGAAGAACTCGCAAAATTCCTTGATGATGATAAGCCTGTTGAGGCTACATGTAATTTCTGCGATGTCATCTATAAGTTCACAAATGAGGATATCGAAGAACTTTTGAAAAAAATCTAAAAAGGTATTGACATTTCATCTCGGGTGTGGTAATATATACAAGCACTCGAGATGAGATGCTTCGAAAAAGAAATAAAAAAGTTCTTGACAAAAGCGCTTAGATGTGATATACTGAATAAGCACTCGAAAGAGAACGAAAAAGTTTGAAAAAGAATAAAAAAGTTCTTGACAAACTGAAAAAGATATGTTATAATGAAAAAGCTGTTGTGAGAGCAACGAAAAATGGAAGCATAGCTCAGCTGGGAGAGCATCTGCCTTACAAGCAGAGGGTCACAGGTTCGATCCCTGTTGTTTCCACCAAAACGTGGCCGTGTAGTTCAGTTGGTTAGAACGCTAGCCTGTCACGCTAGAGGTCGACGGTTCGAGCCCGTTCACGGTCGCCATTATAGCTTATCAGCTTGGTTAGAGATGCCTCTGTAGCTCAGTTGGTAGAGCAGGGGATTGAAAATCCCCGTGTCGTTGGTTCGATTCCGACCGGAGGCACCAAACAACCTAAAAGAATATGCGGATTTAGCTCATCTGGTAGAGCGCCACCTTGCCAAGGTGGAGGGAGCGAGTTCGAGCCTCGTCATCCGCTCCATTTTTTTATCCAAATTTCATATATGGCGACATAGCCAAGCGGTAAGGCGTGGGTCTGCAACACCCTGATGCATCAGTTCAAATCTGATTGTCGCCTCCAGAAAAAGAAAAGA
>JAZUBN010000020.1:0-22089 GCA_045638565.1 Oscillospiraceae bacterium
CCCGCTTGGCCTCCGACTTATTGGGGACGATGTATCCTACAATTTTTTATAAATCATTCTTCCTTTTCGCCCTGATTTTTCATGGCAAGGTCCATAATTTCAGGGTATTTGCCTGTGATATATTCATAGCCATTCTTGCTGTGAGGGATGAGGCAGTCGGAGCAATCCTTGCAGATGCCTTCAATATATTTGAAATTGCCGCCGCACTTGTCGCCGAGAGCGTAAAGCGGACAATAGCAGAAAAGACAGTTGAACTCTTCGTCATTTGCCACCTTGTGACAAGGGAAAAACTCACATTCGTGATTTCTGAAAAATGCATAGTTGTTCTTCTTCATAGTAATTCTCCTTTTATTTATGGAAATGCGGACGGGCAATGCCCGCCCCTACATATAGTGCTTGCAACTATTTCTCCATCAGCCATTCCATTGACCCTTTGCTTTCCAGAAGTTCAAGGGCAAATGTGGCTTCTTCGCACATTTTTTCCGCCTTATTGAGAAAAGCCGCCATATCAATGGTGCCGTCATAAAGGGCAGAATGGGTGTCATAGCTTTTATCATTGTTATGTATGTGGAAATGTCTTATCAGATGAGCGCACTTTTCCAGCCATTCATCCACATCGGTCTGTGAAAATGCATGGGCGTGACCGATGTCCAGACACATCTTAAATCGGCTGTCGTCTACTCCTTCGATGACTTCAAGCATCATTTCCGGCACTTCCTCACGGACATTTTCAAGACAGATTATAAAATCATCCGGCACATCCTTCATAAAATCCTGCCAGAAAAGCACTGACTGAACGGTAAACCATTCACGGAAATAAAAATGCGGTGTGTATCCCGTATGGAAGATGATTTTCTTCACGCCATATTTCTTCGCCGTATCGATAGCCTGCAGGAATCTCTCCTTTGTCAGCGCTCTCGCCTTAGGGTCGATAGCGCACGGGGAAAGCTCATTGAACGGACCGTGAAGGGTGAGATTTTTTACGTTTTCAATGGTATTCCTTACGGCATTATCTGTTTCTTCAAAACAGTCATCCATATTCCAGGCTGTGCAGTATTCGGCAATTTCAATACCGACGCCGTATTTTTCTGCCATTTCCTTTGCATCAGATGCGATGCTGGAAATCAGCAGACGATTTTTGTCCATATTCTCACCTTCCTTTATATAAATTATAATTCTCATAATCCCTTATGTCAAGAATGAGCCTTGTCTGCAGCCATATTTGTATATCCTATCCTTTTTATAGATAAAATCTATACTATCTCATCTTATTTTTTGAACTTTTTTATAAAGCATTGAAAATTGTTCAATTTATGTTATACTATCTTGTGGTAATATTCTATTTTTCATGACAAGCCCCGAACAAAAACTTAAGTTTTCATCGGCGGCTATTTTAATGTTCTGTAGTTTTTAAAAGGTGAAAAAATGAAACAAATCGACATTATCAGAGAACAGCTCAAGGCATTTGAAGAAAACAAGTGCTACGCTCTCGTCACAATCACAGACACAGACGGCTCTGCAACACGCACACACGGCAAGATGATGGTCTTTGAAGACGGACATTCTGTCGGCACAGTGGGCGGCGGCGCTATCGAAATGGTTGTAATCCGCAAGGCTTCTGAATGTGTAAAGACAGGCGTTGGCGGTCTTTTCAGCTTCGACCTCAACAATGAAGCTTCCGAAAAGGGTGCATTCTGCGGCGGCGCTATGAATGTATTCATCGAAGTTTTCGGCAAGCGTCCGACTCTTGTTATGTGCGGTGCAGGTCATGTAGGCGCAGAAGTTATGCCTCTCGCCCGTTATCTCGGCTTTGAAGTCATCCTCGTCGATATCCGCGACGAAAAGGATATCACATATGCAACAAAGCACGCAGACAAGGTCATCATCAATAAGGATGTTGAACAGGCTATAAAGGATCTTGATATCGCTCCTGGCGCATATTTCGTCCTCGCAGGTCCTAACCACGATATCGACTGCTCCAATCTTGCAGGCGCTCTTACAAAGGATGCAAAATATATCGGTATGATCGGCGGCCCAAGAAAATACAATGCTATTTTCGAAAAGCTTGAAGCACGCGGCTTCACAAAGGAACAGCTCAGCTTTGTCCATACACCAATCGGTCTTGACATAAGCTCGGAAGTTCCAAACGAAATCGCTGTCTCCATCATGGCAGAAGTGCTTATGGTGAAGAACGGCAAGGACAGAGCTAAAGTCTAAGCCATACATAAATCAGTTAATAATTTTATTAAAATAATTTTACAAGGAGAAGCACAAATGAAAAAGTTTTTAGCACTCATGTTGGTTCTCGCTATGTCCCTTTCTCTCTTCGTTGGTTGCTCCAACAAGGAAGAAACAACAACAGCAGCTCCAACAACAGCAGCAACTGAAGCTACAACAGCAGCTACAGAAGCACCAACAGAAGCTCCAAAGGAAAGAGTTCTCCGCATGGACGCTATGATGAACTCCGGCTTCCCTGCACCTCACACAACATCCGCTAAGGGCGCAGGTTATGTTCCACTCCAGTTCATCTTCGACACACTTATGTGGAAGGACGAAACAGGCGTTATCCCATACCTCGCAAAGAGCTATGATGTTTCCGATGACAGCCTTGTTTACACATTCCACCTCAACGAAGGTATCAAGTTCAACGACGGCGAAGCTTTCACAGCTGAAGACGTTAAGTTCACATTCGATTACATGGCAAAGTTCCCATACAGCTGGGTTTCCACAGAAAAGGTTAAGGAAGTACGTGTTGTCGACGATCTTACAGTTGAAATCGAACTCACAGAAGTATACGTTCCATTCATCACAGACATCGCATCCTCTGTTCCAATGATGCCAAAGCACGTTTTTGAATCTGTTGAAGATCCAACAACATACACAGAAATGAACGCTCTCACAGGTACAGGCCCAATGATGCTTGAAAGCTACGACGCAGAAGCAGGTGTATGGGTATTCGTAAAGAACCCAGAATACTTCTACGGCGAAGTTCAGGTTGACAAGATCATCATGTCCCAGTTCAAGGATCCTAAGACAGCTCTCCTCAACGGCGAAATCGATGTTGCAGCTACAACATCCTTCAAGCAGGCTCTCTCTATGGAAGGCGAAGAAAACATCACAGTTCTTCAGGGCACATCCCTCTGGCTCTCCAGAATCTACTTCAACTTCGACGAACCAGCATTCAACGAACTCGCAGTACGTGAAGCTATGACATACGCTATCGACCGTGACGCTATCGTTCAGAAGGCATACAGCGGCGCTGGTATCGCAGGTATGGACGGCTTTATGCATCCATCTTCCCCATACTACAACGATAAGGTTGTTTCCCGCGGCTATGATGTAGCAAAGGCTAACGAACTTCTCGATACAGTAGCAAAGGATTCTGACGGCGACGGCATCCGTGAATACAACGGCAAGAAGATGTCCTACGAACTTCTCATCTCCGAAACAGACGAAGCTCTCGCAGAACTTCTCAAGGCATATTATGCTGAAGTTGGCATCGAACTTACTGTAAAGGCAGCTGACGACAACACAGTAAAGCAGCTCATCCAGGAAGGCACATTCACAATTTGTGCTAACGGCCACGGTTCCTTCGGCGGCGACCCTAAGTATATGGCTAACCTCGCTACAAAGACAGCAGGCGCAGCTAAGATCACTGTTCAGGGCGGCAACCGCTGGAAGAGCGATGAATATGACCAGACAATGGCAGCTTCCCTTTCCGAACTCGATCAGGCAAAGCGTGAAGAACTCGTTGACAAGCTCCAGGAAATCATCGCAGCTAACGTTCCAACAATTCCACTTTACTTCAAGAACAACGCTTCCGCATTCAACAACTCCGTTCTTGATGGCTTCTTCTATACAGCAGACGGTATCTCCAACGGTATCCCATACATCTATAACAAGCTCGTTCTCGTAAACGGCGAATGGAAGGCTAACTAATTAAAGATTCACTTTCCTTTTCATATAAAGGCACGGAAAATATTTTCCGTGCCTTTTATTTTTGCCCGTATTGTACCTGCGATGTATTTATGATATAATTATTTTATCGAATAAAACGAGGTACACATGAAAAAACATGCAATTATTGCAGCCTCCTTCGGCACAGTCTACAAGGATGCCTGCGAAAATACAATAGGAAACATTGAAAAAGCCCTCCGTAATGCCTTCCCTGATGTCCCTGTCTTCCGAGCTTTCACAAGCCGTATGATTGTGGATATGGTGAAGAAAAAGGGCAGTTTTGAAATAGATTTGCTTTCCGATGTTATAAAAAGGCTGAAAAATGACGGTTTTACCGATATTTTCGTTCAGCCTACTCACATTATGAACGGTCCCGACTACGAAAGCGTGAAAAATGAGGCTCTCACCTTCGAGGGTGTTTCTGTCGGTATTCCGTTACTTAATAATGAAGCCGACTGCACAGGCCTTGCTCTTGTGCTGAAAGATGAGCTTTCCTCTTACAATGACGGCAATACCGCCATTGTCCTTGCAGGTCACGGCGCGGATCAGCCGTACAATCACATTTATACACAGCTTGAGGATAAAATCGGGGATAAAAATTATTTTGTCGCCCTCCTTCACGGCAGGCCTGACATAAATGATATTCTTGAAAAGGTAAAACAGACAGGAATGAAACGTGTCTGTCTTGCCTCCCTTATGATTTCATTCGGCGGTCACGCGAGAAAGAATGTCATGGGCGACAATAACTCGTGGAAATCGGCTTTCGAAGATGCCGGATTTGAGGTCATCTGCCATGAAAAAGGCATTGGCGAATACAAGGGCGTAGCGGCAATGATTTGCTTCCATGCCCTCGGCACAACATTTACGATATAAATTATCTGAGTTACGGGAGGGCACAGAGACCCTCCCCTACAAACAATCCTTCATGGAATCCTGTAGGGGCGAGCATTGCTCGTCCGCATTACCGAAGTCAATTCATTTATCCATACAGAAAGGCGGCAATACTATGAACAACAAGGAACTTTTCGCAAAAATCTGTGATTATCTCAAGGAGCATCACGATGAAATGATCGCTACATGGCGCGATTTTGTCAACACAGAAAGCTGGTCAAGAGAGCCTGAAACTGTCAACATCGTGGCAGAAAAAATCAAGGCTGCATTTGAAAAGGCAGGCATGGAATGCCGTCTTGAGGATATGTCCCCTAACGGCAATGCCCTTGTCGGCATCATCGGCAAGGACCGCCCTGGCAAGCCTATCGTTTTCGGCGGTCACTATGACACAGTATTCCCAAAGGGCACTTTCGGTGATAATCCATTCAGAATCGAAGACGGTAAGGCTTACGGCCCAGGCGCTCTCGATATGAAGGGTGGCATCACAATTTCCCTCTACGTTATCAAGGCTCTTGAGCACATCGGCTGGAAGGAAAATCCTATCAAAATCATCTATGCAGGTGACGAAGAAATCGGTCACAAGGGCTCAAAGTGCGGTCAGCTCTATCTCGATGAAAGCAAGGGCGGTCTTTTCGGCTTCAATATGGAAACAGGCCTTATCGACAATGCTCTCTGCATCGGCAGAAAGGGCTCACTCAACGCAAATATCACAGTAAACGGCAGAGAATCCCACGCAGGCAACGACTTCACAGCAGGTATTTCGGCTATCGAGGAAATGTGCCACAAGATTCTCAAGATTCAGAAGCTCACCGACCTTGAAAAGGGCACTACTGTCAACACAGGCGTCATCAAGGGCGGCACAGTGCCTAACGCTGTCCCTCAGGAATGTTCGGCTGTTGTGGACATCCGCATTGAAGACTGGTCTGAAAAGGACAGAATCTATGCCGAAATCGAAAAAATCGTGGCTGAATCCACTGTCGAAGGCACAAATGCTACTGTCGAATTCATCGAAGGTCTTCCTATCTATGAAACAACACCGGGCGTTCTCAAGTTCTTCGACCACGTTGTTGATGTTGCCACAGATTATGCTCTCCCAATCCCAACAGGCAAGCGTTTGGGCGGCGGCTCTGATGCCAGCTATATCACAATGGCAGGCACACCTGTCATCTGCTCCTTCGGTGTAAGAGGTCAGTGGAATCACACAAAGCGCGAATATGCCGTTGTCGATGCAATGGAAGAAAGAGCAAAGCTCATCGCAGCTGTAATCCTTGAAAAGGACAAGTTTGTATTGTAAAACAAGGGGAATACATAATGTACAAATACGAATACGAAACCGTACGCTGTGATTTTGGCGGCTGGGGTCTTGGCTCGGGCAATATTTACAGCATCGAGGATTATCGTCCGATTATTGATGCAAGAGCCAAAAATGGCTGGCGCTATGTGGGATTCATTCCGACAAAACAGCGCGGTACGGGACATATTCAGGAGCTCGACCTGATTTTCGAAAAAGAAGAATAGAAACAGCTTAAAAGGCTTCGCTCCCTGTGGGCGAAGCCCTTTTTTATTTACCCTTGCAAAAACGAAGCAATTTTGATATAATATTATAATGATAATAAAGTAAAAGGTGGTGAACATATTGGCAAACTCAACAGTTACAAAAAGAGCTCTGGCAAAGGCTCTCAAGGAGCTTATGGCGGAAAAGCCTTTTTCCAGAATAAGCGTCAGCGAGATTGCCGAAAAGTGCAGCATCAACCGCAAAAGCTTTTACTATCATTTCAAGGACAAATATGACCTTATAGACTGGATTTTTGAATCGGAATTCATTGAAAAGGTGAGAAAAAACGGCAGTTATCTGCGTTTTGACTTTATTGACGACCTGTTCCGCTATTTATACGATAATAAGGATTTTTACCGCAAGGTCATCAGGCTCGATGAGGGCGGAACATTTTCTGAGCACTTCCGTCAGCTTATAATTCCTGCCGTCACCGAGCAGGTGAAAAAGGTCACCGGCAAGGTTGAAATGCTCGATATGTACGCCGGCATGGCTGCTGACTTTATCGTCTGCACAGTAAGACGCTGGCTGCTTGAGAAAAACTGTATAGAGCCTGAAAAGTTCGTCTATGCCTTCAGAGAAAGCGCTCTGCGCGCTATGTCCTTTATCTCGGGCAGCGATACAGAGGCTGTAAAATTGTAGTGTGTACTATTTATCCACAAGATGTTGACAATTCTGTGGAAATCTGCTACAATATACACATAATAAAGTAACATATGGTTGAGCCAACCTCAGGCTCAGAACCTCCTTTCAGGCCTTGCAGCTGTCCCCTGCAAGGCTTTTTAATTACTATTTTCATATCAATAAACCGGTGTTTTATGAACAGCTATATCTATTGCCTCGAAATGTTCATCGCCTGCCTTATTCCTGTGCTGACGGTGATTATCCTTATCAAACTCAAAACAAAAATGAGCGGCGAGCCATTCCGCAAGCTGCTCCATACAATAGCCTATCTGTGCCCTGTCTGCATCATGCATTTTTCCGATACGTGGCTGACAGCCTCGGGCACACTGGCGATAATAGGTATAATCGTCTATCCTCTGCTTGTCCTCGTTGAAAAACACCCTTACTATGCAAAGTTTTTCTATCAGCGCCATGACGGCGAGGTCAAGCTGAGTATGCTGCAGCTTTTTCTCGGCTCGGCTTTCATTGTCGCAGTATGCTGGGGTTTGTTCAATATGAAATATATCGCAGGCTGTGCAATTCTCATGTGGGGTCCGGGCGATGCCGCCGCTGCTCTTTTAGGTAAACGCTTCGGAAAACACAAGATAAATCTGCCCCTTGCCGATAAAAAGAAAAGCTGGGAAGGCTCACTTTCCTTTGCCCTTGTTTCCTTTGTGATAGGATGTATCTGGCTGGCTTATTTCACAGAAATGTCCGCCCTCGCCATCATCACAACAGCCCTCGTCACATCAATGACCGGCGCATATACCGAGCTCATCACAAAAGGCGGCTTCGACACTGTAACAGTCCCGACCGCAAATATGATAATGCTGATAATACTGTCATTTATAATGTAATAAAAGCTCCCGCATTTTCACGCCTCCCCTGTGCAAGGGGAGGTGTTTTTGTGTCAGCAAAAACGTAGGGGTTGTTTTTCGTTCTCTTTTCTACAACTTTCAGGGTATATTCACATACACCCTTTGGTTGTTGTGAAGTAATATTTTTCCTTTTATAATGGATTTATCAATCCAAAAAGGAGAAAACAAAATGAAAAGATCCAACATCCGCGCATTTATTCTCGGCGTACTCGTTACAGTCATCGTGATGTCAACAGCGGCTCCTGCAGTTGCATCCACAATGAAGGCAGCACAGCTCTACTATAACAACATCAAGATTCGTCTCAATGGCGAAGAACTCATTCCAAAGGATGCAACAGGCAAGGTTGTTGAACCATTTGCAATCGATGGTACAACATATCTCCCTATCCGCGCAATCAGCTCTGCTCTCGGTCTTAACGTAAGCTGGGACGGCGCAACACAGACTGTTGTTCTCGGCAACGACCCTGAATATAACCAGCCAGCTATGTGGCTCAAGGATATGCAGACATCTGAAGGCAGTACTTATGTAAACTATCAGGGCTATAAAGAAGATTATTATCTTGCAAATAACGGCAAGGAATTCGATAATTATATCCGTTTTGCAGGCAATAAAACTTCCTATCTTCTTAACGGCGAATATACAAAGTTCACAGGCACATTTTATCTTGCAGATGTAAATAAGAATGATGAAGGTTGGGCACGCCGTTTCAAAATTTATGTTGATGACGTTCTCGTTTACACATCTGAACCTATCAAAAAGGGTGTAATGCCTCAGGAATTTGAAATCGATGTAACAGATGCATACAAGCTTACAATCACTTGCGAAGCAAGACAGGAAATTCCACCAACAGAAGAATGGATCAATTCTTCCACACAGTCCAATGGTCCTGAACTCGGCGACGCTGCTCTCTGGAATGACTAGTTTATAATATAATAAAAGCTCCCGCATTTCACGCCTCCCCTGTACAAGGGGAGGTGTTTTTGTGTCAGCAAAAATGGAGGGGTTGTAAAAACAGGTGGGCACAGAAACCCACCTTTTTCTTTACATTCGCTATATAATGTTATATAATAAGTCTATAAAAACTCTTTCGGAGGCAATTATGGACAGAGAAAAACTTATAAAATATGCTGATCTTCTGCTTCACACAGGTGTAGCTCTCGAAAAAGGTCAGCCACTCATCATCAACGGCAACACAGAAAACTACGAATTCCTTCAGCTTCTCGCCGAACGCGCATATGTAAACGGCGCAAGCGACGTTGAAATCCTCTATACAGACGACATCGTAAGCCGTCTCAAGTATGAATATGCCGATGTAAAGGAATTCGAAGAAGTTCCTGCTTATAAAGTAGAGCCTATGATTCGCTGTGCTCAGCGCGGCGGTGCTATCATTCACGTCCGTTCATCCGACCCTGACAATTTAAGCGGCATTGATTCGGCTAAAATCAAGGCTTTCACAAAGGCAAATGCCGAAACTCAGGCTCCTTGGCGAAAGATTCAGCATGAAACAGGTATGCGTTCCACAATCGCAGCTGTCCCTGGCAAAAAATGGGCTGAAAAGGTGTTCCCTGATGCAGAAGACCCAATTGAAGCTATGTGGGATGCGATTTTCTACTGCTCCTATGCCGATAAGGAAGACCCTGTGGCATACTGGAAGGAACATACAGACGCTATCGTTGCCCGCTGTGAAAAGCTGACAGCTATGGAGCTTACACAGCTTCACTTCACTTCCTCCAACGGCACAGATCTTGTTATTGAACTTGCCGAAGACTGCGTATGGGGCGGCGGCGGATCTGTAAACAACGGCGGCCCATTCTATACACCAAATATTCCTACACAGGAAAGCTTCACCTGCCCACATAAGTTCAAGGTAAACGGCAAGGTTGTTGCAACAAAGCCTCTCTCCTACGGCGGCGGTCTTATCGATAATTTCTCCATCACATTCAAGGACGGCGCGGCCGTTTCGTGGGAAGCTGAAAAGGGCAAGGATATCCTTTCCGCCATCATTGAAAATGACGAAGGCAGCAAGTATCTTGGCGAAGTGGCTCTCGTTAACTTCACAAGCCCTATCAATATGACAGGACGTCTTTTCTACAACACACTTTACGATGAAAATGCAGTATGCCATCTCGCTCTCGGCAACGGTTATCCATTTACAGTAACAGGCGAAAACAAGGAAGAAAAGGGCCTTAATAAGTCTAAACTCCACGTTGACTTTATGTTCGGCGCTGAAGACACACTGTGCATCGGCACAAAGAAGGACGGCACAAAGGTCGTTCTTATGGAAAACGGCAACATTGTTCTGTAGGTCTGAGCTATGATAGGACTTGGTACACTTATCAACATACTGGGGATAGTTCTGGGCGGTCTTTGCGGACTTTTCTTCGGTAAACTTCTCAAAAAGGAGCATCAGGATTCCCTCGGCGTTGCAGCCGGCGTCAGCGTACTTTTCCTCGGTATCGCAGGCGCGATGGAAGGTATGCTCAGTTTCGCTGACGGCAAGGTGACAAGCGGCAATTCCATGGTGCTTATCATCTCCATTATGCTGGGCACACTTGTGGGTGAGCTTTTAGGCATTGAAAACTGGTTCACGCGCCTTGGCGAATGGCTCAAGATGAAGACAGGCAACGCAAAAGACGGCGGCTTTGTCGACGGCTTTGTGACAGCTTCGCTCACAGTCTGCATCGGCGCAATGGCTATTATGGGTGCTATCGAAGACGGCATTATGGGCGATTATTCCCTGCTTACAGCAAAGGCTGTCCTCGACTTTATCATCATTATGGTAATGGCGGCATCTCTCGGCAAAGGTGCGGTATTTTCCGCAGTTCCTGTCGGACTTTGGCAGGGCGCAGTTACGATTCTTGCACGCCTTATCAAGCCGCTTATGACAGAGCTTGCCCTGCTCTATCTCTCATTTGTAGGCTCGGTGCTCATATTCTGCGTAGGCATAAATCTTGTATGGGGCAAAAAGGTCAATGTCGCCAATATGCTCCCTGCAATAATTTTCGCCGTCATCGCGGCATTTATCTAAAAAATAAAGGCAGTCGTTATGACTGCCTTTTTTATTTATTGCATATTACTTGAGGTTTTCAACCATTCTTACTGCACTTGTACATATCGTTATTTGACACCATACATTCCATTATGGTACAATAAAAATATAAATTACAATCCGGGTTGATTATTATGAAAATTATATCTACAAACAAAAGTTTACCGTTTGATTTCAAAGCATGGGACGCAAAGTGCATCACCCATCTTTATGCCGGCATGAATGCCGTGATGGCTGTCACAGCTGACGGCAGGGTATTACATACCGGCCGCGACTGCTCCTTCAGCTATGCCAATTACTGGCGCGATGTCCATCATCTTGCCATAAGCAACTGGATGCCGGGCGCTGTTATGGCGGTTACAAAGGACGGACGCTGTCTTGTTTCCGCACATGCTTTCGAAAATATGCCCGAAGCCGCAAATGTATACAGCAAGGTTTCCCATTGGCACAGCATAAATCAGGCGGTGGCATCCGACGGATTTTTTGCCGTAGACTTTTTCGGCAAGGTACATATCGCACCATTCAGCAAAAATCACAGCTATAAAGAGGCTGAAAACTGGGACAATATCGCCCGTCTTGCCGTGGGAAATCAGGATTCCCTTTTCGGCATCACAAGAGAGGGCAAGGTGCTCTGCGCAGGGGCAAATCTCACAAACGGACCTCATGGCAATCTGCGTAAAAAACTGAGCGAGATTTCGGGCGTTGTGGACATCTGCGCCATTGGCTCCGAATGTCAGCGTATTCTCATCGCTTTTAAAAACGGTACTGTCACCGACCTTGACGGCAATAAGCTGGATATTCGCCACAAAGACAGCAATGGCGTTTTCGTCTCCAATTTCTCCATTGCCGCCATTAAAAATGCCGACAACGGCATAGATTTTCAGCCATATTTCTTCCCTGACAAGGGCAAGCTTAATTTTTTCAAATCGCGCAAAATCTACTCGGTGGCCGTGGGACATATCGACAATTCCACCCCATTTGTTGTGGCACTCAGCAAAAAACGCGGTATTCTGGACATATTCGTTTAAGACAAAAATCAAGGCATCGGCGAAAACCGATGCCTTTTCTTTAATTATGCATATTTATCGTCACAACTTCGCAGTCGGTGCCCACTCGCATAGGCATTCCCCATGCGCCTGCCCCCGAGCTGACCACAACATGAGGAGCGTTTTCATCCCTGCGGTAATACCCGTAATCGACAGGAAACATATTATCTGTCACAAGCTCAAACGGGAAAAGCTGTCCTTTGTGGGTATGCCCCGCGAGAACAAGGTCTGTCTTGCCGTCATAACTGTCCACATCCTGTGGATTATGGTCGAGAACGATTACAGGCAGACTTAAATCGGCATTTTCAAGCACCTTTTCAATGCCATTTCTCGCCATACCGCCGTTTCCGCCAATCGGGAATCCATCAAGGCGACCGCAGACGATAAATCTGCCGTCGACCGTTTCATACTCATCGTTGAGCGCCTTTACATTTGCTTTTTCAAGCAAACCGAGCATTTTATTTATCGTACCGCCTGCGTCATGGTTGCCGAGGCAGGCATAGACACCGTAAGGCGCATTTATGCGTTTAAGCTGATTTACAGCCTCGTCGGGATTTTTTATTGCATCAAAATCGTTGTCGAAAATATCCCCCGCAATGCAGACCACATCAGGCTTACTTTCGTTTATCTTATCGATAACAAGCGGAAGACGCTCTTCGCCGCCCACCGAGCCGATGTGCAGGTCGCTCACCATCGCAATATTGAGCGAGCCGATATTTTTCTCTATTTTCACATCGTAACCGATAGTTTTAACCTGTTTTGCGTGATAAAATCCATAAACCGACACGGCAATCGCCATAATCATCGCTATGGAATGAATGATAACACGGCTGTCCTTCATTCTGAAAATCAGAATAATCAGGTCGGCAAGGGCAAAAAATATCAGTAAATACACGAAAATGCCCATCCAGTATGCGTTCATAATGCCGAGAGCATTTTTAATCCCCGCAGGAATCGGCAGCATCGACCGGGCAAAGCCAAGCACAAGCACTGCCACCATGCATACAAACATAATGCCATAAACCCAATTCGGCAATACCGGGCAGATTTTCCGCATTACGAGAGCAATTCTGCTCGCCGCATAATAGTTGACACCGGCAATAAGAGCAAATATAATTATAATAACAAGACCAATTTTCACAATTTCACCGCCTTTATTCTATCATAACATATCCAAATAAAATTGTAAACGAGGAGGGCTCCATATGACAGTATGTGAAGTTTTGCTTACCCTCAGTAAGCCGTCAGAATACTTTGAAAAATATAAAAATACCGGCAGATTTCCACAGCTTGACGCCCTTGTCGGCATAGAGCAGGAGCCTCGTTTTCACCCTGAGGGTGACGTATGGAATCACACCATGCTGGTTTTAGACAGAGCGGCACAGCTTCGCAACAGGGCGGAAAATCCCCTCGGCTTTATGCTTTCTGCCCTCTGCCACGATTTAGGCAAGGTGACATCCACTGCCGTTATCGATGGAAGAATACGCGCCTTCGGCCACGAAGAGCAGGGCATCGCACCTGCAAAAAAATTGCTCAGACTTATTGATGCGCCCGAAGAAATGACCGATTATGTTGTAAATATGGTGGAACTTCATATGCGTCCGAATATGCTTGTTTCGCAGAAATCGGGCGATAAGGCGTATAAAAGGCTGTTTGACAAGTCGGTCTGTCCCAATGACCTGATTCTCCTCGCCAATGCCGACCATACAAGCCGCCCCGGCTTTGAAGATGACGAGCAATCCTCCGCAATCCTGTTTGCAAAACTGAAGGACTATAAAGCAAAAACGGAGTGATATCACTCCGTTTTTATTTTTATCGTTTTTTAATAGAATAGTCTGTTCTTGATCTGAAATTGCCCGGCTGACATTCATATTCGGTGTAATTTGTTCCTGCAGTTGTTCCGTCGGTGAAAAGAATGCCGTGAAACAAATTGCGTTCCACAACAGAACGATGCACTTCATACACATAGGTGCCGCATGTGAGCATTCCCACGAATTTATTATCCCTTACGATGACGCTTTTGCGCGGTATATATGACTTATACTGGTTTCTTTCTTCGTCAATGCGGTTAAAATTGAAAGTAACATTGTCTTCAATCAGACAGTATTCCCCGGCCTGCTTATAAATATCCTCATACACATCTTCAGGATATCTGATTGCCGTCAGATAAAGTGTGGCATTTTCATCGCTGATAGTCAGCCCCTTATTGCCCACGCCTCGGGTATCTGTTAAAGTCCAGTAATTATAATCGGCAAGATATGGATAGTTTTCCATCCTTATGCCCTCCTCCGCATTTTCAATTTCTTTCAGCTTTATAATAGCATAGCGTATCTTAAAAGTAAACGTTAGAGCATAAATTAACGATGTTGACAGATAATAGAAATATTATCAACGCAGCAAAGGAGATTTTATATATGAAAGCAACCGGTATTGTACGCCGAATTGACGACCTGGGACGTGTCGTGCTGCCCAAGGAGATACGCAAGACAATGCGGATACGTGAGGGCGACCCTTTAGAAATTTACACAGACGAAGGCGGCAGCATTATTTTCAAAAAGTATTCCCAGATGGAATCGTCTGCCGAAACTGTGCAGGCTTTATGCGATGCGCTTTACAAGGCTTCTTCCACCCCCTGCGCGATATGCGACAGAGGACATATTCTTTCCACATCGGGCATAAAGGACAGCCTTATTTCCTCCCATATCTCTCCCGACACTGAAAAATATATGTCCGGGCGGACTATTTGCTCTCTCACTTCCCCCTGCCCTATGACAGACGACAGTGACACCGATATACACGCCATCGCCCCCGTAATAACAGGCGGCGACATCATGGGAGCTGTTATGTTTACCGAAAAGACGGCAAATGAAGCCGACCTTAAGCTTTTAGGTATGGCATCAGGCTTTCTGTCACGATTTTTTGAATAAGAAAAAGCCGCTCATATGAGTGGCTTTTTTATAAACATTGAATGACTTCGTGACAGCCCCCTCGTCAGAGGGCGCCGAAAATTATATTACATATCCTGCAGCCATTCGAGCAAATCATCGAGCGTGCCCTGTGGATAAAGGGAAATATCGGAATTACTGCGGTTGATAAGATAATCCTTAACTAAAAACACCTTCATACCAAGTACCGACGCAGGGCGCATATCTTCGTCCACATCGTTGCCCACCATAATGCAGTCTTTCGCCTGCAGTCCCGTTTTATCGAGGATTTCCTTATAATATTCTACATTCGGCTTGCAGAAGCTGCTGTTTTCATAGGTTGTGACATGGCAGAAATCGCTCTTATCCACTCCCGCCCAGTTTGCACGGTGGTATGTAGCCATGCATGGAAAGACAGGATTTGTGGCAAGGATAACCTTGTCGAACTTTGTTCTGACAAGCTCGATGACCTTTTTTGCCCGTTCATCAAAGCCGCAGCTGTTCTTCGCCTTGTTGAATTCATCAATATAAAACTCATCAATATATTCCTTATCATCAAGGACCTTCTCGCCCAGAATACCGACAAATGTCTGCCAGAAACGTTCTTCGTTGCTGCACGAGCCGTCATTTTTAATAGCTGCCTCTGTGCCCTTCCATACGGCGGCATTGAGCATTTCAGGGTCATAACCCTTTACCATCATCCACTTTGAAAGATGTCTGAGATATTCCTTTACAAACTCCATCGGCTCCATTGGCAGAAGCGTACCGTCAAGATCGAATAATATAGCTTTCATTTTTTATCCTTTCGTGAATTATTAAATAGCGCCGCAGGCACCTCTGCCTCCTGAATGAAGCGCCATTATATATGATTTTCACGGATTCATTCCGGGGAAATCTGCAATATCCTGCATTAACTTATTTTCTTTTTAATGGGGACCCCATAAAGCCTGCTTTATGGGGAGAGGGCCTTATGGCCCGATAACTATACCATCTGGTCGATTACAAACATATTGAATCTTTTGATAAGGCGTAGGTCTTCCTTGCTGAGCATCAATGTGCTTTTAAGCTCATCGTCTTCCTTGAGAATACTGTCGGCAAGGACAAACTTACAGCTTGCCGGAAGAAGATTTCTCGCAGAAATACCCGAAATAAGCCCGATTCGTCTTTCGGAAAGCTCAAAAGGCTTTATAGTACACATAAACACATTTTCCATTTCATTGGACTGATTCTGCAGCGAATAGTTGGTGACAAAATCGTGCTCATAGACTGTGCCGTAATAAAGCGCCTTGCATTTGTCATACTTATCAAAGGACGGCGTATTATAGAATAATGTGACCGGCCTGTATTCCTCGCCGTTTTCGTATATTTCAAGCACACTGTAATTTATCTTACCGGCTCTGCCGTCATAGATATACATATACTTGCGGCGCACAACGCTTATCTCGCCCTTTTTGCGCTCTTTTTTATATTCAGACACATTGACAAGCTGGGTCGGAGCTATTCCGAGGGCATTCGCCACATCAAAAAGTGTCTCCACATCCATGCTTATCTCGCCGTTTTCATACTTGGAAAGGGTGGATTTGCTCTTATGTATCCGCTCGGAAAGCTCGGACAGAGATATTTTTTTCGCCTGCCTGTAAAGCCTTATGCGGCTGCCTATCAGCATAGGTATATTATCCATATTCTGCCTCCCGTTTCCTATAAATCATTTTTAGGTCATTTTTGCTATATTTTTTAAGACTGCGACAAAAACCCCTGTTTTTACCTATCTTTATTTTACTACAATGAAACGATAATGTCAATTCGTTTCCTTAAAAGAAACTAAAACTTATTTTTCTATTGCATTTTTTTCGATTATAATTAGAGTAGTAAATTATGTTTAACAAACAGGCAGAGCGGTCTTTCTGTTTATTTGATTAAATGTAACAAAAAATGATTAAAAATTAAGAGAGGTAGACTATGATCGACAAGAAACAGCACTTCAAAAATGTTTTCGTCATGGGTTTTGCTCTGTTTGCCATGTTCTTTGGCGCAGGTAACCTTATTTTCCCACCATATCTCGGCTTTAATACTTCCGACCAGTGGTTCACAGCATTCTTATGCTTCCTGCTGACAGACGTCGGTCTTGCAGTTTTTGCTCTTATGATGCTTGCACGCACAGGTAAGGGCGTTGAAGGTATCACAGAAGTTATCGGCAAAAAGCTTTCTGTAATTCTCCTTACAGTAAACGCTATCTGCCTTGGTCCACTCATTGCTATTCCAAGAACAGCTGCTACAACATTTGAGCTTGGCATCCAGCCAATTCTCCCATCCATCCCATCCTGGGCATGTTCCATCGTCTTCTTCCTCGTCTGCTTCGCACTCTGCGTAAAGCAGAGCAAGGTTGTTGACATCATCGGCTCTGTTCTTTCCCCACTTATGGTTGCGGCTCTCGCAATCCTCATCATCGCAGGTATTGTAAATCCAATCGGTGAAATCGGCGATGTTATCCGCGTTGAATCTGTTGTCAAGGAAGGTATCGTTTCCGGTTACCAGACAATGGATATGCTTGGCGGTATCGTTCTTTCTATCGGTCTTCTCCTTTCCATTCAGCAGAAGGGCTATAAGACAACAAAGCAGCAGGCTAACATGATCGGTGTTTCCGGCCTCGTTGCTGCTGTCGGTCTCGCTCTCGTTTACGGCGGTCTTGCTTATCTCGGCGCAACAACATCTGTTGTTTATCCTGAAGGTCTCACACAGGCTCAGCTTGTTGTAGCTATCACAAAGGATATTCTCGGTCAGCCTGGTGTTATGCTCCTCGGCTTTATCGTTGCTGCAGCATGTCTTACAACAGCTATCGGTCTTCTCTCCTCTTTTGCAGAATATGTTTCCGAACTCACACACGGCAAGGTAAGCTACAAGATTATTCTTATTGCAACAGCAGCTATGTCCTGTGTAATTTCCAACTTCGGTATTTCCACAATCATCTCCCTCGCAGCTCCAATTCTTGAGCTCATCTATCCAATCTTCGTAATCCTCGTATTCCTCGCACTCTTCTCCAAGAAGCTTACAAACCACAACGTACATAAGGGCGCATCTCTTGCTGCTCTCATCGTTGCAATTCTTACACTTCTCGAAACATACGCAGGTATGAAGATCGGCGTTTCTTCTCTCCCACTTGCATCCTTCGGCTTTGCATGGGTTGTTCCTTCCATCATCGGCGGCGTTATCGGCGCATTCATCAAGGATAAGAAGAACGCATAACATTTACCTTTTATAAAATTTTTTATATAAGGATTTTGCTCTTACAAGGAAAGCAGCCCACTGCAAGGGGCTGCTTTTCCTTTTGTTCAGACCACCAGTATCGGAAATACTTTTCAATACATGAAAAAAAGCACCCTTATGGGTGCTTTTTTGTGTATCATAAACAAGACGGGAATGATAATGTGGGGTGGGGGGTACATTATCTCTTGTTAATATGACAGCACAACGCCGCCTGGCATTGCATAATATGTTACAAGACCGCGTGTTTCACGGACTGTGATGGACTTGATATTCCACTTTTCCTTGAGCTTTGCAATAAGCTTATTTGCGCCTGCTTCATTCTTACAGTGAGTTACGATGATATCCTTGCCTTCGAGACCGCCGTTGGAATCTGCCATATCCACCATAGCGCAAAGGGCCTTTTCTTCGCCTCTGACCTTGTTTTTAGCCACGAGTTCACCATTCTCATTAAATGTGGAAACAGCTCTGATACCGAGCGCAGAAGCTACGAGACCTGCAATAGGGGACATCTTGCCGTTCTTGATAAGGTTGTCGTATGTGCTGAGAGCGATAGCAATATTGCGTTCGTCGCAGTACTTTTCAGCCTTTTCAGCGATTTCATCGTAAGAAAGACCTTCATTGATAAGGCTGATGGCATACTTGGCTGTAAGCTCCATAACACCTGCTGCAGAGCGGGAATTGATAACCTTGATATTCTTTTCAGGATGGTCTTCAAGAACCATTTCACGCGCAACACACGCCGCATTATAAGAGCCGCTGAGCGCACCTGTAATTGTGATGACGATCATATTGTCGTATCCGAGCATTGCTTCGCGGAACTCATCCACATTAGGGCAGGCAGAAGAGCTCTTTGAGCTCTTTTTCATAGCTGTGAGAAGCTCGTCAATATCTATATTTTCGTTGTCAACGTATTCCTTTTCGTCTGTGATAATCTTGAGCGGCGCAGATTCAAAACCGATATTTTCGTGAGCGATAAACTCTCTGAGAAGGTCACTGCCGCTGTCTACGATTATGCCCCATTTCATATTGTATATTCTCCTATTTCATTTTTATTATTTTCATATCTAATATTGATTATTATATTACATCATATTTCTCATTTTGTCAATAAGTTTTTACTTGATTTTTTTGTCATATTAAGTTATAATATGAAATATCAAAAATTGCAGGAGGTGAAAAATTATGCAGGATAAAATGACCTCATACCTTGAGGAACTGAAAAAATTACATATACCAAGATATAACGAATTACCGGAAATAGAACTTTATATGGATCAGCTTATTGAATATCTCAATAGCCGATTTGCTCCTTTCCAGATTGACGAAAAGGACAGAATTACTGCCGCTATGGTCAATAACTATGTAAAGAGCAAGATAATTCCGCCGACTGTCAAAAAGCGTTATTCCAAAAATCATGTGGCATATCTCATCGTAATCTGTGTTTTCAAGCAGATTTATCCTATCTCCAAAATCATGGATATGATAGGCATCCAGAAAAAGATATTCACAACAGAGAAGGCTTATGACTATTTCTGTGTCGAGCTGGAAAACGCTCTTATCAGTGCATTTTCAATGAGTGGCACTCTTTCGATGGACACTTCCAATACAATGCAGGAGGAACGTCTTTTTGTCAGAGCATCGGTCAATTCCTTTGCCCAGAAGCTCCTTGTTGAAAAATATCTCCAGTTCAAGCTGGAAGCTATGGCAGAAATGGAAGAATAGTAAACTTAAAAGGCACCATACCGGTGCCTTTTCTTATTACTTGCCGTATGGCATATTTGTGTTTGCCATATTCTGGTTCATCTTCTGGGAATTCTGTACACTCTGTGCGTTGTGCGCCATAACCTGCTGGTTGATTGTGCTCTGCAGAGGGTTATTGCCGTTAGGCATCATTGTTGTGTTTGTCGCGCCTGTTGCGCCCATTGTGTTTGCAGCCTGTTCAACGAGCTTCTTTACCATAGAGCCGCCGATAGAGCCTGCCTGACGGGATGTGAGGTCGCCGTTATAGCCGTTGTTGAGGTTGAGACCAAGCTCCTTGGCTGTTTCCATCTTGAAGTTGTTGAGGGCCTCCTTGGCCTGCGGTGTAAGATTAGAGTTTCTGTTGCTGTTTTTAGACATAATTTTCTCCTTTTATAGTCGGAAATATTCTGTAATTTGATTACGCATATAGTTTAAGGAGATTTTTTCATAATATAAGAGGAAGTTTTTTACACTTTTCGCGCAGGGATATTTCCCCTTTAACAATAAAAAAATCACCACGAATATATGTCGTGGTGATATTTTTTGCAATTTTTTATCAATTATTCAGCGAGCTTGCCGATAACAGCTGCATCGTTTTCAAACTTTTCCTTGATTTCAGCATTCTTGATGCCAGGTGTGTTGATAAGCACGTTGAGGTGGCCGCCCTTGATAGCTGTCTTAGCGCAGCTTACTGCAACACCGAGGTCACTTGCTGTGTTAGGATTGCTCTTGCCGTCGATGGACTGAGCGAGTTCAAGAACTTCCTTAGCCATAACCATTGTGTTGTATGGCACTTCTGTTGCGTAAATTGTAGCTTCCTGGATTGCTGCGGAGCGGATCTTCTTTTCTTCTTCTTCAGCCTTAGGGAGCTTGAAAGCAGCAGAAACCTTGTTATATGCTTCTGTATCTTCGTCGATCTGTTTGATGAGCTTTTCCTTGAGAACTTCAGCCTTTTCGAGAACTGCCTTGCAGTTTTCTTCGAATTCAGCATACTTTGGCTTGCCGATAGTAAGACGGCATACCATAGCTACGAGAGCTGCAGCCTGAGCGCCGCAGAGAGCAGCAACAGAGCCGCCGCCAGGAGCAGGAGCATCAGAAGCAAGTGTTTCTGTGAACTGTGTGATTGTCATGTCAACGAGTTTCATATTTTTATCCTCACTGTTGTATAATTATTTCTTTATTTTAACCGAGATTATCATATAATCGCCGTCATTTTCCTGCGAAAAATCGGCATTTATTCCGCTTTGCGAAAGATTTTCCACGTGATTTTTCACAGCATTTACAAAAAGCCGCAGATCACGCACAAGCACCTTCGTATTGCGCTTTTTCCGCTCTTTATTCATATTGGAAAGGACAGATGCGATATGCTTTTCAGCCTTTTCCACATTAAGCCCATTCTTTCCTATGTATTCGGCGCAGGAAGCCTGCACAATGCCGTCTTCCACACGCAGCAATGCCCTGCCGTGACGCTCTGTAAGTCCGTACTTCTTTATTATATCCACAGTTTCAGGACATAGTCTGAGAAGTCGAATCTTATTTGCCACAGCCGACTGTGTCCTGCCGATACTTTCGGCAATCTCCTGCTGAGTCATCCCGAATTCATCGGTCAGCTTTTTAAGCGCCATCGCCTCTTCGAAAAAATCAAGATTCTGTCTGACGATATTTTCAGCCAGCGCAATACGGGCACTCTTCATATCATCGGCAGAGATGACGTGACAAGGTGCCGACTTTGCACCGAGCAATGTAAGGGCACGAAGCCGTCTTTCACCCGAAATAAGCTCATAGCTCTCCCCTTTTTCCCTCACGGTAAGAGGGTTAAGCAAGCCATACTGACTGATGCTTTCGGCAAGACTTTTAATCTCGCTTTCATCAAAATGCATCCTCGGCTGATGGGGATTGCGGCTGATTTTGCCAATCGGAATGTCCCTGTATTTTATATCACTGCGTTCTTTCTTAAAGCTGAGCATATTTTCGCCTCCTTTTATTTTTCCTTTTCCAAGGAAATAATAACACAAAAAGAAGGCATATTTTGTAATATTCTGACGTGTTTATACGATTTGTATATTATTTTATATTTCAAAGGCTCTCCTATGGACAACCCCTCCGCCCCTGTAGGGCACCTGC
>JAZUBN010000021.1:0-53441 GCA_045638565.1 Oscillospiraceae bacterium
CAATAAACGCTCTGTAGAGTGGCAAAAAATAAAACCTCCCAATCGGGAGGTTTTGTTTGTTTTTGATAGCCTCCCTTGCCTAAAGGGAGGGGGACCACCGAAGGTGGTGGAGGGATATATCCTCAATCTTACAGCACCACATAAAACAGCACTGCAAAATACTGGAGAATCGTGCCGCCAAGCACGAAAAAGTGCCATATCGAGTGCATATATTTTTTGCGTATTGCGTAGAAGATGATGCCGACAGTGTATGCAAGACCGCCTGCCGCAAGAAGAATCATGCCGCCTTTTGCAAGGCTTGCGATGAGCGGCTTTATAGCGAAAACAACCGCCCAGCCCATTGCGATATAGCATATCATAGAGAAAATCTTGAACTTTTCAAGGCTGACGATGTTGAGTATGACACCGATTATCGCCGCACCCCATACAACACCGAAAAGTGTCCACGCAATGGCAGGAGTTGTTTCACGAAGTGTTACAAGGGTGAAAGGGGTGTACGAGCCTGCTATGAGCAGAAAGATGGAACAATGGTCAAAAACACGGAATACCGATTTGACCTTTCCGTCAGTAAACGAATGATAAAGGGCGGAAAATGTGTAAAGAAGAATCATTGTTGCGCCGTAAATGGATGAGCTGACAACCTTCCATACATCGCCCTGAAGTGCGGAAAATACGATGAGAACAGCCATGCCGCCTGCTGCGGCAAGAGCGCCTGTGCCGTGGGAGATAGAGTTTATAAGCTCTTCGGCAAGGGTGTAAACAGGTTTTTTGGATTTTTTCATTGGTCACCTTAATTTCTTGAAAAACTCGGTGAGAAGCTCTTTGCATTCATCCCCGAGAATGCCGCCAGTCACCTTTGGCTTGTGGTTGAAATTTTCGAAGAAAAGGTCGATAACGCCCCCCACAGCGCCGCCTTTTTTGTCATATGCTCCGAAAAAGAGCGATTCTATCTTCGAATGAATGATTGCTCCTGCGCACATAGGACAAGGCTCGAGAGTGACATACATATCGCAGCCTTCAAGCCTCCATGAAGACAAAGCGGAACAAGCCATGCTTATGGCGTTTATCTCGGCGTGACCGAGTGCTGTGTTGTTTCTTTCACGGGTGTTGTGTCCCAGACCTATGATTTCGCCGTCTTTCACTATGACACAGCCCACAGGAACATCGCCTGAAAGGGCACATTTTTTCGCCTCTTCAATGGCGAGAGCCATATAATGTTCGTGCATTTTGTCCTCCGCGCAGATTATACGAGAATTTTACCAAAGTAAATGACAAAAGTCAAGAAAAATGGCTTGAAAAAATGCCCTATATAATGTATAATTATTAAAATAGAATGGGTATCTATAAGCAAATCTATAAAATAATTATACATTATGGAGGGCCGAGCGCCCGACCGCGGCAAATGCCGTCGTGCCGAGCGGGAGGATTTACTCCGACCAGCGAGTATTAAATCGTGGGGCCCCTGCAAAACCTGTTTTGTGGGGATATAATTATTAGAATAGAATGGAGTATTATAGGCTGATTCATATAAAGCCTTCCCCTTGAGGGTAGTGAAACGGCGACCGCGGTGTTGAATGACAACCCAGTGGGTTGTCAGACCCGCGGCGTGACCGAGCCGCAGCGAGACAGGTGTCAGCAAAGCTGACGGATGAGGTGTAGCCGTGTAACGGCGTTTATATAATTACACCATTCCAAAATATAGTTAAAAATCACTTCAGACGGAGGATAAAATATAATGGACAACAACAAACTTGCCCAGCTTCTGTTCCCACACATCACTGTGGAAATGGACGAATATCTTGAAAAAATCTATCCAAAGCGTGACCTTCCGGAAGGCGCTTATGTAACACGCTTTGCCCCAAGCCCAACAGGCTTTATTCACATCGGCGGTCTTTTCACAGCCCTTGTAAATGAACGTCTTGCACATCAGTCGGGCGGTAAAATCTTCCTCAGAATCGAAGACACAGACAAGAAGAGAGAACAGGAAGACGGCATCAACGAAATCATCACAGGTCTTGCTGCTTTCGGCATCAACTTTGACGAAGGCAAGACTCTTGACGGCACAGAAAAGGGCAATTACGGCCCATATGTACAGAGCCACAGAGCAGATATCTATCAGAGCTTCTGTAAGGCACTTGTTGTAAAGGGTTATGCATACCCTTGCTTCTGCACAGAAGAAGACCTTTCTGAAATCCGCAAGGTTCAGGAAGAAAAGAAGGTTCTCCCAGGCTATCATACAGAATATGCAAAGTGCAGAAACCTCACTTATGAAGAAATCGAAGAAAACATCAAGGCAGGCAAGCCTTATGTTGTACGTCTCAAGTCCCCGGGCAAAATCGGCGGCAGAGTCAAGTATAAGGACGTTGTCAAGGGCGATATCGAAATGGACGAAAACGTAGCAGATATCGTTCTCCTCAAGACAGACGGCATCCCAACATACCACTTCGCTCACGCTTGTGACGATACACTCATGGGCACAACACACGTTGTCCGTTCCGATGAATGGGTACCATCTGTAAACATCCACCTTCAGCTCTTCTACTGCCTCGGCCTCAAGGCTCCAAAGTACTGCCACATCTCCCCAATCATGAAGGAAGACAACGGCGGCAAGAGAAAGCTTTCCAAGCGTAAGGACCCTGAAGCAGCGGTAAGCTACTTCACAGAAGAAGGCTATCCAAAGGAAGCTGTGCTTGAATATCTCCTCACACTTGCAAACTCCCAGTACGAAGACTGGAGAAAGCAGAACAAGACAGCAGACCTTCACGATTATAAGTTCGCTATGAAGAATATGTCCAAGTCGGGCGCACTCTTTGACCTTGTAAAGCTCAACAACGTTTCGGGCGAAGTCATCTCCCGTTTCCCAGCTGAAAAGCTTTATGAATATGTTCTCGAATGGGCTAATGAATTCGATAAGGAATTTGCTCAGAAGCTCACAGACAACAAGGATAAGGCTGTTACATTCTTCGGCGTTGACAGAAGCGGCAACAAGCCACGTAAGGACATCACACAGTGGAAGGGTGTAGCTAAATATATGGAATACATCTTCTCCGATGTATTTGAATGTGAAGCTATCGAAAATATCGCAGCAGAAGACCAGAAGGCAGTTCTCGCCAAGTACGCAACAGTATTTGATGTAAATCATACAAAGGACGAATGGTTCGCTGCTATGAAGAGCATCTGCGAAGAGCTCGGCTTCTCTCCAGACGTTAAGGCTTATAAGGCTGACCCATCTGCATTCAAGGGCCATGTAGGTGATATCTCCACAATCGTCCGTGTTGCTCTCACAGGCAGAAAGAACACACCTGACCTTTATTCCATCATGGCTATCCTCGGCACAGATGAAATCAAGGCAAGACTTAACAAGTATATCGAAACTTTGTAATACAACGAAAAATGCAGGGGCGGGTTTCCACGCCCGCCTGATAAATATAAAATCACATAATCCCATTTGATTTATACAGGAGTAAATAATGGAAAATATTGAAAAGACAACAAACGAAGAAGTATTGTTTGAAGGCAACTTCATTCATGACTTCATTGATGAAGATCTTAAGGAAGGAAACTTCGACAGAGTTCAGACTCGTTTCCCACCTGAACCAAACGGCTACCTTCATGTAGGCCACATCAAGGCTATCGCAGTTGACTTCACAACAGCAAAGAAGTACAACGGTATCTGCAATCTCCGCCTTGACGATACAAACCCACAGAAGGAAGACGATGAATATGTAAACGCTATCATCGAAGATATCCGCTGGCTCGGCTTTGAACCGGACAATATCCTCTATGGCTCCAACTATTTTGACGACTGCTATGAAGCAGCTATCCGCCTTATCAAGAAGGGCAAGGCTTTCGTCTGCGACCTCAATGCTGAACAGATGAGAGAATACCGCGGCTCTCTCACAGAGCCTGGCAAGGAAAGCCCATACCGCAACAGAACTGTTGAAGAAAACCTCGATCTCTTCGAAAGAATGAGAAAGGGTGAATTTGAGCCTGGTGAAAAGACACTCCGCGCAAAGATTGATATGGCATCCGGTAACGTAAATATGCGTGACCCTATCATCTACCGTATCATGAAGGTTCCACACGACCGCTGCGGCGACAAGTGGTGCATCTACCCAATGTACGACTTCAACCACCCAATCTCCGATACAGTTGAAGGCGTTACACATTCCCTCTGCACACTTGAATTCGAAGACCACAGACCACTTTACGACTGGGTACTCAAGGAAGCTGAATTCGAAAAGCCATCCCGTCAGATCGAATTTGCTCGTCTCAACCTCAGCTACGCTCTTACAAGTAAGAGACGCTGCCTCGCTCTCGTAAACGGCGGCGCAGTAACAGGCTGGGATGATCCACGTATGGCAACAATCGCAGGTATGAGAAGACGCGGCTACCCAGCTCCAGCTCTCCTCGACTTCGTTTCCAAGGCAGGCCTTTCCAAGACATATTCTGTCGTTGATTACAGCCTCCTCGAATTCTGCGTACGTGACTATCTCAATACAAATGCAGAACGTGCTATGGCAGTTCTCAAGCCTCTTAAGGTTGTTATCGAAAACTATCCTGAAGGAAAGACAGAAGAAGTTTCCGTTGAAATCAATCCAAATAAGCCTGAGCTTGGCTCCCGCAAGGTAACATTCTCCCGTGAAATCTACATCGAAGCTGATGACTTCACAGAAGTTCCACCAAAGGGCTACCACAGACTTTCCCCAGGCAAGGAAGTTCGTCTCAAGGGCGGTTACTATATCACAGCTCAGAAGGCTGTTTACAACGAAAACGGCGACATCGACCACCTCATCTGCACATATGACCCTGAAACAGCAGGCGGCACATCTCCTGACGGCCGCAAGGTAAAGGGCACAATCCACTGGGTTGACGCAAACAACTGCGTTGATGCTGAAGTTCGTCTTTACGACAGACTCTTCAAGAATCCTAACCCATCCGATGGCGAAGTATTCGATAACCTCAATCCTGATTCCCTCACAGTAGTTGAAAACGCAAAGGTTGAAAAGCATCTCCACGGTCACGCACCGCTCGATACTTTCCAGTTCCTCCGTCACGGCTACTTCACAGTTGACAAGGATTCCACAGCAGAGAAGATGGTCTTTAACAGAACAGTAACTCTCAAGGATTCCTGGGCAAAGCAGAAGTAATGATTTATTTAGATAATTCAGCTACAACAAAGGTACTCGACTGCGCGCTTAATGCCGCAGTCGATGCCATGACAGAAAACTTCGGCAATCCTGCCGCAGTTCATTCCTTCGGCAAGAAGGCAAATGACATATTGGAAAATGCCCGTAAGGACATTATGGCGGCGCTTAATGTGAAGAAGGGTACTCTCGTCTTTACATCGGGCGGCACAGAAAGCATCAACTGGGCGATTTCCTTTGCCGCAGACAAAAACAAGCACAAGGGCAAACATATCGTGTCGACAAAAATTGAGCACGCCGCAACACTTGAAACTCTCAAGGCTCTCACAATGAAGGGTTATGAAGTAACTCTCGTCGAGCCTGAGCGTGACGGCAGCGTGTCGATTGATAAGATAAAATCTGCCATCAGAGAAGATACAATCCTGCTGACACTTATGGCGGTCTGCAACGAAACAGGCGCAGTTTTGCCTTATCTCGAAGCGGCAAAATATATGAAGCAGGTCAATAAGGATGCTTTCGTACACATTGACGGGGTGCAGGGCTTTATGAAGATTGATATGCCTCTTGATAATGTGGATTTCCTCTCCATTTCCGCCCATAAGATAGGTGGTGTCAAGGGAATTGGCGCTCTCTATATCAAAGATGGCGTTAAGATTTCCCCAATGCTTCACGGCGGCTATCAGGATATGGGACTTCGCTCGGGCACACAGGCTGTTCCTCAGATGGCGGCTTTCGGCGCAGCGGCGAAATATCACGCAGAGCATTTTGCCGAAGGCACAGCACATATGGATGAAGTCAGAAGATACTGCATCGAGCGCCTCAATGAAATCGAAGGCTCGACAGTTGCAGTTAGCGAAAACCAGGCGCCTCACGTTGTAAACGTAGGTTTCAAAAAGGGCAGAAGCGAAGTCATCATCCGCGTTCTTTCCGATAAGGGAATCTATGTTTCGGGCGGCTCTGCCTGCGCCAAGGGCAAGAAAAGCCATGTGCTTTTAGCAATGAACAGAGATCCGAAGGCCATCGATTCTTCTTTAAGAATCAGCCTTTCGGAAGAAAATACAAAGGAAGAGATTGACATTTTCATCGACACTCTCAAAATGGCGATGAAGATGTTCAGGTAAAAATATGAGAGAAGTTTTTCTTTTGAAGTTTGGCGAGCTGGTGCTCAAAGGTCTTAACAGACTCAAGTTTGAAAACCGCCTTGTCAAGCTTGTCAGAACAAGAATGTATAAATACGGCACATTCGAAGTTTACGCAAAGCAGTCGGTGCTTTTCGTAGAGCCTATCGAATGTGAAGACCTTGAAGCAGCCTTCGATGCCTGCCGCAAGATTTTCGGTATAGTCGCGGTCCAGCGTTGCGCAGTTTGCGATAAGGATATTATGGTTGCCTGCAAGACAGCCGAAACTTATCTTGCAGATATGCTTAACGAAGTCAATAACTTCAAGGTCGAGTCCCGTCGCTCAGATAAGTCCTTCCCTATGACATCCATCCAGATTTCGCAGGAAATCGGCGGCTGGCTCAATGATAAGTTTGCTCATCTTTCCCCAAAGATGGACAACCCTGAAATGACAGTCAAGGTGGAAGTCCGTGAAAAGGGCATCTACATCAGCGGTAAGGTTTATCCTGGCGCAGGCGGCTTGCCAACAGGCTCCAACGGACGCGGTCTCCTTATGCTTTCGGGCGGTATCGACAGCCCTGTTGCAGGTCATATGATGGCAAAGCGCGGTCTCGACCTCGCTGCAATCCACTTCTTCAGCTATCCATATACATCTGAAGAAGCAAAGCAGAAGGTGCTCAAGCTCGCTGAAATTATGACAGATTACACAGGCAAGATTCCTGTTTTCATCGTGCCATTCACAGAAATCCAGGAAGCTATCCGCGATAACTGCTTCGAAGACCTCTTCACAGTTATTATGCGCCGCTTCATGGTGAGAATTGCCGATAAGCTCGCTCAGCAGCAGCTTTGCGGATGTATCATCACAGGCGAAAGCCTCGGTCAGGTTGCAAGCCAGACTATGGAAGCTTTGGGCGTTACAAATGCCTGCTCTGAAACTCCTATCTTCCGTCCACTCATCGGTATGGATAAGAATGAAATCACAATAATTTCCCGCAAGATAGGCACTTTCGAAACATCCATCCTCCCATACGAAGACTGCTGCACAGTCTTCACACCAAAGCACCCTGTCACAAAGCCAAAGATGAAGAAGGTCATCGAGGAAGAATCCCGCCTCGATATCGACGCACTCGTACAGCGCGCCCTCGACGAAACATACTACATCGTAGTGGGTGAATAGTTTTATGCCTTCCCCGGTGGGGGAAGGGGGACCGCTTGCGGTGGATGAGGCGTAACCAATCTGCCGTAGGGACCGACGTCCTCGGTGGTCCGCAGGCAAACGAAGTTTGTCCTTTCGATAAATCACAATCCCATATAAATATAATCAAGAAAGGCGAAAATCACCATGCAAAAAAGTTTATCCTGTGAAATCCTCGCTGTCGGAACAGAGCTTCTGCTTGGCGAGATAGTCAATACAGATGCCCAGATGCTTTCTCAGGGCCTTTCCGAGCTGGGCATTTCGGTTTTCCACCACACAGTTGTGGGCGATAATCCTCAGCGCCTCAGCGAAGCTGTTGAAATCGCAAAAAAGAGAGCCGATATCATCATCACAACAGGCGGCCTCGGCCCAACAGCCGACGACCTCACAAAGGAAACTATCGCAAAGGCTTTCGGCAAGAAGCTTGAATTGCATCAGCCTTCCCTTGAACGCCTTTATTCCCGCTGGTCCTTTGGCACAATGACAAAGAACAATGAGCGTCAGGCATGGCTTCCTGAAGGCTGTGAAGTGCTGGTCAATGACTGGGGCACAGCTCCGGGCTGCGCTTTTGAAGCAGAGGGCAAGCATGTCATTATGCTCCCTGGCCCACCAAGAGAATGTACAGCTATGTGGCAATACAGAGCAAAGCCTTATCTTGAAAAGCTGACAGGCGGCGCTATCGTTTCACACTTCATCCGCCTTTACGGCATCGGTGAATCGGCTATGGAAGATAAGATTGCCTACATTATGGATAATGCTGTCAACCCATCTGCCGCACCTTATGCCAAGGAAGGCGAATGTCTCGTCCGTGTAACTGCAAAGGGCGAAACACACGAGCAGGCTGAAGAAATGACAAAGCCTCTCATCGAGCAGATTGTGGGCGAGCTTAAGGAATTCGTCTACGGTATCGATGCAAATTCCCTCGAAGAAGTGCTTGTTGCCCTTCTCAAAGAGAAGAATCTTACAATTTCTACAGCTGAAAGCTGCACAGGCGGCTATATTTCCAAACGAATCACAGATATCGCAGGCTGTTCCGACGTATTTATGGGCGGTATGGTGACATACTCCAACGAAAGCAAGATGAAGCTTCTCGGCGTCAAGGCTGAAACTCTGGAAAAGTATGGCGCAGTAAGCGAACAGACAGCCTATGAAATGGCTTCCAATGTTGCACGCGTTATGGGTACAGATATCGGTGTCGGTATCACAGGCATCGCAGGTCCGGGCGGCGGCAGCGAAGAAAAGCCTGTCGGTCTTGTCTATGCAGGTGTCTGCTATAAGGGCGAAACAAAGGTTTATGAACTGCCAAGAAGAAAGAATCAGTCGCGCGAAAGAGTGCGCCTGCTTGCCTCCTCCAAGGTGCTTGACCTTGTGAGAAGAACAGTTCTCGGCATAGAATAGTATAATATATTGTAAGGGCGGGCTATGTCCCGCCCCTGTGATTATAAGCGTATCCTATTTATAAGCCTTCCCCTCGAGGGGAAGGGGGACCGCTTGCGGTGGATGAGGTGTAGACCGAAGGTCGTTTTATCAAATGCATCGCAGATACATTAATGTTCCTAAGGAACAATTCATTTATAAACTATAACTTTTGACAACAATTCAACTTTATATATAAATCTCAGAACAGGAGGGCTATTCATGCCTAAAAAAGTTCTCATTGTCGAAGATGAAAAAGCCATCTCCGATATCATAATGTTCAATCTCAAACGTGAAGGTTACGAAGTCATGCAGGCGTTGACAGGCACAGACGGTCTTAATATGGCGCTCAGTGAAAATCCTGACATCGTCCTTCTCGATATAATGCTTCCTGAAATGGACGGCTTCCAGGTGCTTGAAAAAATCCGCGAAGTCAGCGAAGTACCTGTGATTATGGTCACAGCTCGTGAAGAAGAGATGGACAAGGTCCTCGGTCTTGAAACAGGGGCGGACGACTATGTTACAAAGCCATTTTCAATGGTCGAGCTGATAGCAAGAGTCAAGGCAAACACTCGCCGTCAGGTTGCTCCTGCAAAAAAGGCTGAAACCACAGTCACAATCGGCGACATCACAATAGATACCGATTCTCAGTCGGTTATGAAAAACAACGAAACTCTCGATCTCACTCAGCGCGAATATGAAATCATGGTCTATTTTGCAAAAAATCCAACCAAGGTCATAAGCCGTGAAGAGCTTATGGAAAAGGTGTGGGGCTATGATTATTACGGCGATCTGCGCGCAGTTGACGTTGCTATGCGCCGCCTTCGTGAAAAAATCGAGGATGACCCATCTGAACCAAAACTCATTATCACAAAGCGAGGCTCAGGCTATTACTTAGGCAAATAACTATGAAAAACTTCAAGCGACTCCTTAACATAATGGGGCACAGAGTGACGATTTTCGGCTCGGCCATCATTATATCCCTGCTGCTTGCGGTGACATTCATCTTCGGTATGGTGGAGGCAAGAGCGTGGCTGCACAAGCTTGCGCTTCTGATTTCCACCCTCGTCGTCATCTATCTTATCAACAGCAGAGAAAAACCGGGCTATAAAATCGCCTGGATGATACCAATACTGTGCGCCCCTCTCGTGGGCGGCATATTCTATGTGCTCTTTGGCATCAAGCGTTACTCACGCAGGGAAATAGCAAAATACCGCGATATCTCCCGCAAGGCGATGAGTGTAATCACACCCAATAAGCAGCTCAATGAAAAGCTGAAAAATAAAAACAGCAGGGCTTTTGCTCAGTCACGTTATATCGAAAAATACGGACGTTTCCCAGCTTATGAAAATACCCACGTGGATTATTTCCGTCTTGGCGAGGATATGTTTGCTCAGCTGAAAGCCGATATGCGTAAGGCTCAGCATTATATCTTCATCGAAACATTTATAATCGAAGAAGGCAAAATGTGGGGCGAAATGCTGGAAATCCTTAAAGAAAAGGTGAAGGAAGGGGTTGACGTCCGTCTTATATGGGATGATTTCGGCTCGATTCTCCTTCTTCCAAAGGATTTTACACAAAAGCTTAAGGATGCAGGTATCAAATACGGCATCCATTATCCCCTTCGTCCGTTTATCGACCTTCGTTTAAACAACCGTGACCATCGTAAAATAACGGTCATCGACGGTCATACAGGCTATGTGGGCGGTATCAACATCGCCGACGAATATATCAATGAAAAAGTAAAGTACGGCCACTGGAAAGATACGGCGGTCCGCCTTGAAGGCGAGGCTGTGTGGTCGCTCTCTGTGATGTTTCTCACAATGTGGGATGCCATCAAGGGAGAAATGGCCGATTACGATAAGTACAGACCGCAGGTCTATATGGAAAATCTCCCGTCCTGTGACGGCATAGTCCAGCCTTACTGCGATAATCCGCTGGACGGTGAAAATGTAGGAGAAACCGTCTACCTCAACCTTATAAACAAGGCTGAAAAATATATCTATATCACAACACCTTATCTGGTCATCGATGACGGAATGATAAATGCTCTGACAACGGCGGCAAAAAACGGCGTCGATGTGAGAATAATCACACCACACATCGGCGATAAATGGTATGTCCACGCTGTTACACGCGCCCATTATAATGTGCTTGTGGAAGCAGGTGTCCGCGTTTATGAATATACACCGGGCTTCATCCACGCCAAGTCTTTTGTGGTTGACGATGAATATGCCGTTGTGGGCACTATCAATATGGACTATCGCAGCCTTTATCTCCATTACGAATGTGCTGTGTGGATGCACGGCTGCTCGTGTATCGGAAAAATCAAGGACGACTTTATAGGTACAATGAATATAAGCGATGAAGTCTCGCCTGAAGAAATGCAAAATATCAGATGGTGGCAGCGCCTCGGCAGAGCAATCTTACGTTGCTTCGCCCCAATGATGTAAAGCAGAGCCTTCCCCTTGAGGGGAAGGTGTCACACTAAGTGTGACGGATGAGGTGCAGCCAAAGGCGTTTTATTCAATGAGCCTTCATATCTTTCAACAAAACCCAAATGAAAAGAGGAAATCCTATGCTGAAAAGCCTTCATACAAAGCTGGTGCTCATTCTTGTTGCTCTCATATTGTCGGTTATGGCAATCGTCGGCACATTTCTGGTCAGCAGCGTAACTGAATATAATATTTCGGAGTTTCAGGATGAAATGGCCAATGTTTTCACCCAGGATTTCATTCTTTCTCTTGAAAACACCGCAAAAGAGGGCGGAAGCACATCGCTCAAGGACTATATGATAGCCTATTCTGTCAGCCTCGGCATAAATCAGAACAGAAACTTCTATATCCTTGACGGAAAATCGGGCGAATATATCACAGGCTCAGATGATGATTCCGCATCAGACTTTGCCCTCACTCCAAATATGCTGACTGCAATGAATGGTCAGGTAGGGCAGGAGGTAAGCCCTGTCGGCACATATTTTGATGTTGCCATTCCGGTGCAGGCCGACGATACATTATATATAGTAGGTGTGCTCGATAATAAGCACGACCTCAATGCCTTCACATATAACCTTATCGGAGCGCTCATCCGTTCGATGCTTTTCGGTATGGTCATCGTTGTGCTTTTGTCCTATATCCTTTCCAAAACCATCACAAACCCTGTTGAGCAGCTGACAAAAACGGCTACCGAAATCTCAAAGGGTAAGTTTGAAAATGTAATTTCTGTTGAAAGCGGCGATGAAATCGGCGTGCTGACACAGACATTCAACGATATGGCGTCTGCCCTCAAAAACAGTATCGATGCCATGGACGGTGAGCGAAACAAGCTCAATACAATGTTCATCCATATGAAGGATGGTATCGTTGCCTTCGATAAGGACGGCAAGCTGATACATATCAATCCTGCGGCGACAGAAATGCTGGGTGAAAGCGAAGAGGGCACACATTATAAGAATGTCTTCAAAAATCTCCACATCGACAAGGAAGATTTAAGCGAAAACGGCAATTATATCGAGATCGACTATGCCACACCGGGCGCTGTGCTTAAATTATTTATTGCACCTTTTGACAGCGGCGACGGCGGCGGACTTATCGTGGTCCTCCATGATATCACCGAACAGAAAAAGCTGGACGATTCCAGACGAGAATTCGTTGCCAATGTATCCCATGAGCTTCGCACTCCGCTGACAAATATCAAAGGCTATACCGAAACTCTTATCAGCGCAGGCGATGATATCGATGGCGAAACACGAAAGAGCTTCCTTTCTGTCGTTTACAGCGAATCGGACCGAATGACACGAATCGTAAAAGACCTGCTTACACTTTCCCGTCTTGACCACGGCAAGGTTGAAATGAAGCAGGAGGTCACAGAGCTGAATCGCATTGTTGAAAATGCCGTTTCGTCGATGCATATCGAAGCGGTCAAGCAGAATATCGCTCTCGAATGTAAGCTTGAAGGAGAAATGAAAATTATGGGTGACGGTGAGCGCCTGACTCAGGTGGTTATCAACCTTATTTCCAACGCTCTCAAGTATAATAAAAAGGATGGCGCTGTCTATGTAAACGGCGGCATCGAAGAAAAAATGGCGGTAATTTCGGTGCGTGATACAGGTATCGGTATTCCGGAAGCCGACCTGCCGCGTATTTTCGAACGATTCTACCGAGTGGACAAGGCTCGTTCACGTGAACGCGGCGGCACAGGCTTGGGTCTTGCCATCGCAAAGGAAATCACAGAACAGCACGGCGGCACTATGGAAATCGCCTCTGTCTACGGCGAAGGAACAACCCTTACAATGAAAATCCCTCTCTTTGAAGAAAAGGAATAATTTTCCCCTATAAAATATCGGTAGGGGCGAGCATTGCTCGTCCGTATTTGCAGGGACCGGCGTCTTCGGCAGTCCGCAGAAAAAGCAGGGGACACTGACGAATGTCCCCATATATCATAATAATATAAAACAAATCATAACAAACAATTATGGAAAAATTCAAAAACTTTCTCGTGGTGTTTCTCTCGTTTACAATGTGTCTGCTCTGCTTTGCCACACTTATAGTGATGAGCGGCAACGATATCGACCTTAGAAACATCCTCACCGATGAAATTGAATATGAAAATCCCGAAAAGGAAAAGACTGTCTATAAGAATATGGCTATCCCTTACAGAATATCTGTCATAACCGGGGAAAATGTCTATACCGAGCAGGGCGTTTCCAAAAACAGCCAGTTTTTCAAGGACTGCGAAAAGCTTCTTCTTGAAGCTGTCGGCTCAATGTCCCAGCCTGAAGAATGTTCTTATGATCAGTATGACAAGGCGCTTCAGAGCAAAAGCCTTGTATTCACTCTCAATGGAAGACTGCCTCTTTATCTTATGCAGATGTGGTCGGGCAGCACAGACGGCTATGAAAATCAGACGTCCACCGTGGCGCTTGTCCGTGAAAGCAAGGGCGTCAAGGTCTATTTTATGGATGATGAAACGGGCAAATGCTTTTCCTCACAGACTTCTTCCGCCAATGCCGTAATAGATGAGCTTATCGCAAATTATGCAGGGGATAACGGAAACTTCATTTCGGGCAGAGTGTATAGCGATGTTGCGCCAAAAGCGATGGAATATGCAGTTACTGAGAATGATACTGCCCTGTTTGAAGGCAGAATGGAAGATATACAGCGAGCATTCGGTATCAATCCTTATATTTCGAAGACATATCAGGCGCCGGGCGGCGACAAGGTATATGTTGAAGAGGATGACGTGCTGACAGTTTCGGGTGACGGCAGTATGACATACCGTGCCTCGGAAGGCGGTATCGTCCTCAAGGAAAACGGCTCTGCAACAGAGCACGAAAGTGTCGGTCTTGCCGCCAACAAACTTGCTGAAATCTCAGCCTTGCTCTATAGCGATATGCCTTATGCTTCGGCAGACATTATCAGCGTTAAGAAGCAGGATGATGAAATACACATAGGCGGCATTATCAAGCTTAACGGTATACCGGTATCGGAAGATGTATATTCAGCAGGTGTTATCGTCCGTGATGGTGTCATCATAAGAATGTGGATCGATATTCCGTCGGTCGCCGAGAGCCAGATGAAGAGCCTTATGAGCGATGTCATGGCGATGAGCGTCAATGACGATAAGGATGGACGTTACGAGATAATCTATATGATGGAAAACGGAATCCTCACACCGGTGAATGCACTGGTGGAATAGTTAATATTCATATGAAATAACGAAAAAATTATCAGACTTATTTAGCTCAGTACAACAGAAAGGAGCAGCCATTATGGAATGGAAACGGGCAAAAAATATAATACTGTGCGTGCTGGTTTTTGCAAACCTGTTTCTCGCCATAAATCTTGGCACTCTCATTGACAGACGTCTGAGCGAGCAGCGGGACAAGACTGCAATAGCTGTCACAAATCTCATCACCCGCGGTCACAAAGTGGAAGAAGGGGCAGAGAAAAAGCTGTCCTACAAATTATATATATATGATGTGCAGCGAAACGAAAGCTTTGAAGCCTCCATTGCCGAAAGCCTTTTGGGAAAAACAAAGAAGGAAACCAAGGGCGGCGGTATCGAGGAATATTCCTCCGATGTAGGTCTCTGCACATTCCGTTCGGGCGGTAATTTCCTTTGCGAAATATACGGACGAAATATCGAAGATGATATGGAAAAATCTGCCCGTGAACTTGTAAAGGCTATGGGCATCAAAAAATATAAGATGGCACAAGCCACCGAAAACAGCGTGATTTTCACCACAAAGGCAGAAAACCGCCATCTGATCGAAGATTACAATATAAAAATAGAGCAGACGACAAGAGGCGTACAGATTTCGGGCAGACTGCTCGATCTCGATAATGCAGCGCGTACATCGGTATCGCCTGATTATGCGAAAATACTGATAAAAATGGCCGATTCGGCCGAAAAAGAGGGGATAAAGCTTGACATCCTCTCGATGGAAGTGGTTTATATTGCCGACTATACCCATCCCGATGAATCGGCACTCACACCTTACCTGAGGCTGACCGAACCAGATGGCGTGCGATATGTAAACCTCAGCACATCAGAAATAATTAAAAATTAAAAAAAACTATTTGTATTTCTGAAAAAATATGTTATAATAGATATAACTAACTTGGTTGGGTCTTTTTGCCTTGCAAACAATAATACATATCCCAACTTCGTTTTACTTTGAAAATGTAGTATGTTAAATATATAAAGTAATGAGGCGTTGTAATGGAAAAATTCGTTATCAAAGGTGGTAAGCCTCTCCACGGAGAGATTTCTATCGGCGGAGCAAAAAATGCTGCTATCGCTATAATCCCTGCCGCAGTTCTCGTAAAGGGTGTGTGCAGGCTTGAAAACATGCCTAAAATCAGTGACGTTAAAATTCAGCTTGAAATATTGGAAGAACTTGGCGCAAAGGTGCACTATGTGGATGAAACAACTGTAGATATCGACTGCACAGAAATCCACGAAGCAACAGAAGGCGCTTATGAACTTATGCGTGGCATCCGCGCTTCATATTATCTCCTCGGCTCGCTCCTTGGCAGATATAACAGAGCGTCTGTTTCCATGCCGGGCGGCTGCGATTTCGGTATCCGTCCTATCGACCAGCATATCAAGGGCTTTGAAGCTCTCGGTGCTCATATCGAAGTTCGTAACGGTAAAATCGAAGCTGACGCTATGAGCGGTCTTCACTCTGCAAATATCTATTTTGATACAGTATCTGTCGGCGCTACAATGAATGTTATGCTTGCTGCTGTTATGGCGAAGGGCACAACAATCATGGAAAATGTTGCCAAGGAGCCACATATCGTTGACCTTGCAAACTTCCTCAATTCCATGGGCGCAAAGGTTTCCGGCGCAGGCACTGACGTAATCAAGATCAAGGGCGTGGAAAGCCTCCACGGCGGTACTTACAGCATCATCCCTGACCAGATTGAAGCAGGCACATATATGGCTGCAGTTGCTGCAACAGGCGGCAGCCTTCTCATCAAAAATGTTATCCCACGTCACCTTGAATGTATCACAAACAAGCTTGTCGATATGAATGTCGAAGTTGAAGAGCTTGACGATGCAGTACGTGTGACACGTATCAATAAAAATCTCACAAAGACAAATATCAAGACTCTCCCATATCCTGGCTTCCCTACAGATATGCAGCCGCAGCTTGCTGTTGTTCTCTGTCTTGCCGAAGGCACAAGTATCGTGACAGAAGGCATCTGGGACGACCGTTTCAGATATATGGATGAGCTCAAGAAAATGGGCGCAATCACACAGGTTGACGGCAAGGTTGCCATCATTGAAGGCGTACGCCGTCTCAATGGTGCAAGCGTCAGAGCGCGTGACCTCCGTGCAGGTGCTGCAATGGTTATTGCAGGTATGGCTGCCGAGGGCACAACTGAAGTTGTAGATATCCAGTTTATCGAAAGAGGCTATGAGGATATCGTAAACAAGCTTCAGGCTGTAGGCGCGGACATCTGCCGCGTATGCGAAGAATAGTCATAATATGACGAAAATTCTCCCTGTTGCCAGCGGCTCATCGGGAAATGCTCTGCTCTATATGACAGACAGCGCAAAAATCCTCATCGACGCAGGCAGCAATACAAAGACCATCAAAAAGGCTCTTGAAACACAGGGTCTTGGTTTGGCTGACCTTACACATATTTTCATCACACATACACACAACGACCATATCGCCGCTCTCAATGTGATGCTCAAGCATACGCCGGCAAAGCTCTACATAAGCGAAAATGCGTATACTGAGTTTTATGGCTTCAAGGACAGAGCACTTACATTTGCTTATGGCGAAACTGTCGATGCCAATGGAATTGCCGTTAAAAACTTTCAGACAAGCCATGACAGCTTCGGCTCGGTGGGGTATGTGCTGAATGACGGCAAACTTGATTTCGGCTACTGCACAGACCTTGGTTATGTGACAGAGCAAGTGGTGAATGCTGTGAAGGACTGCCATACATTATATATAGAGTCAAATCACGATGTGGAAATGCTCAGGAGAGGTCCGTATCCATATTTCCTCAAAGAGCGTATCCTTTCGATGACAGGACATATTTCCAATAAGGAATGTGCCCAGCTTGCTGTCCATCTGGCACAGCAAAAGACACGCAATTTCATCCTCGCTCATCTGTCTGAGCAGAACAATACTCCTGCAAAAGCCTTGCTCGAAACAGAGAATGCATTGTTCAGGGCGGGAGCCGATGAAAGTGTCCGCGTGTATGTGGCGCAGAAGAAAAATACAAACCCACCGCTTACATTATAATAGTATGCTTAAAATCAAAATAATCCCTGTAGGCAAGCTTAAGGAAAAGTTTTATATCGATGCCTGCAAAGAATATATAAAGCGTCTTGACTTTTACTGCAAGACAGAAATAAAGGAGCTGCCCGAAGGCGGCGGCCTTGCTAAAGAGGCCGAGCTTATCAAAGCTGAAATCATTCCGGGAAGCTTCGTTATTGCTATGTGTATCGAAGGCAAGCTTCATTCTTCCGAAGAACTTGCCGAAGTCATTCAGAAGGCGCAGAACAGGGGCAAGTCTGCCATCTGTGTTCTGCTCGGTTCTTCCGAAGGAATGGACGAAAGCGTAAAGGCTATGTCCGATTTAAGACTCTCCATGTCAAGAATGACATTCCCGCATCATCTGGCGCGAGTTATGGTGCTTGAGCAGATATACAGAGCAATGAACATCAACGGCGGCGGAAAATACCATAAATAAGCCGCAATGAAACAAAAATTACTTCAAAACAGCCCTATAAAGCTACCACTGCTTTATAGCCCTGCAAATAAAGCTTGTAAAAATGCCGAAATTTCGGCTTTTTTATTGGGCAATTTAATGCGAAATATAGTTTTTATCAATAAAACAAAGCTTTATAGAAAAAACCTATCAATAAAATTGTGAATTTCTAAAAAAAATTCTGAAAAAAGTATTGAAAAATAACGAGTTTTATCATATAATATGGTTGTGAGCGAGTGAGTGAAACAAACACTACACCTGCGCACAAAAAGAGATCAGCAAAATTGGAGGAAAAATGGTATACAACTTTAAAATCATTACCAATAATGAGCTGGTGTTCGAAAAGTACGGAAACGAGTTTGAAGTCGATTACAAGCCGGGCACTTTCGAAGAGCTTCTCCTGCGTGTTCGAAATGAAGTCCACAACGGCGCAAAGCTTCTGACACATCCGCTCACAGGCTCTATCAAGCCTAACGAAACACCATTCAAAACTGTATACGTCAGAAAGGGCAAGGGTCCTACACATCTGGACTTTGATTCTGTGCAGTTGATTGAAAATGCAATCGTGACAGCAAAGAAGTTCAAGCTCAGATTCCCAGTTATGCCGGATTACATCCGCGCAGACTTCGCTCTTATTGATCTTTCTCTGATGGAAAGCGCAATCTCTGCTGTAACACAGTCATAAAATGTGTTTAAAACCGCGTTATTTAACAAATTATAAAAAACTAAGATAAGTGAGGTGCATGAATTTGAAATTAGAATTAGGTTACATCAAAATCTCCGACATTCAGTTTTCAAATGAATCCAAGGTAGAAAATGGCGTTCTCTACGTAAATCCAGAGGACATCATCAATCTCGTTAAGGAAGACGAAAACATCGCAAGCTGTACAGTTGATATCGCTCGTCCAGGCGAATCCATTCGTATTACTCCTGTTAAGGACGTTATCGAACCACGTGTTAAGGTTGAAGGCCCAGGCGAAATTTTCCCAGGCGTTATCGGTAAGGTAAACCGCGTTGGTGAAGGCCGTACACACGTTCTTAAGGGTGCTGCTGTTGTTACAACAGGTAGAATCGTTGGCTTCCAGGAAGGTATCATCGATATGGTTGGCGAAGGTGCTAAGTACACACCATTCTCCCAGACACTCAACCTCGTTCTCACAATGGAACCAGTTGATGGTCTTCGCCCACATGAACACGAAAAGGCTCTCCGTTTCGCAGGTCTCAAGACAGCTGTTTTCCTCGGTGAACTCGGCCGCAATGTAGAACCAGACGAAATCGAAACATTCGAATCCCTCAACGTTAAGGAAGGTATCGAAAAGTATCCTAACCTCCCACGCGTTGCTTACGTTCAGATGCTTCAGTCTCAGGGTCTTATGCATGACACATATGTTTACGGTGTTGACGCAAAGCGTACACTCTCCACAATTATCATGCCTACAGAAATTATGGACGGCGCAATCCTCTCCGGTAACTGCGTATCCTCCACAGACAAGAACACAACTTACCACCACCTTAACAACCCAGTTATCCACGACTTGTTCAAGGCTCACGGTAAGACACTCAACTTTGCTGGTATGATCATCACAAACGAAAACGTTTACCTTGCTGACAAGGAACGTTCTTCTGACTGGGCTTCCAAGCTCTGCCAGTACCTCGGCGTTGACGGTGCTATCGTATCTCAGGAAGGCTTCGGTAACCCAGATACAGACCTTATCATGAATGCTAAGAAGATCGAAATGGTTGGCGTTAAGACTGTTATCATCACAGACGAATACGCAGGCCGTGACGGTAGATCCCAGTCCCTCGCTGACGCAGACCCACTTGCAAACGCAGTAGTAACTGGTGGTAACGCAAACATGGTTATCCACCTTCCAAAGCTCGACAAGGTTATCGGTCATATCAACTTTGTTGACACAATCGCTGGTGGCTTCGATGGTTCCCTCCACGAAGATGGCACAATCGAATGTGAAGTACAGATCATCACAGGTGCTACAAACGAACTCGGCTTTAGCAAGCTGTCCGCAAGATAATTAAGGAGGTCACAATTAATGGGAAAAATTAGAGTTGTACATTATGTCAACCAGTTCTTCGCAGGTATTGGTGGCGAAGAAAAGGCTGACCAGGTAGCGTTCAAGCAGGACGGTACTATGCCTATCGGTTCTCAGATCGAAAAGGCAATGCAGGCTATTAACGCAGATGTAGAAATCGTTGGTACAATCGTATGCGGCGACTCCTACTTCAATGAAAATCTCGAGAAGGCTAAGGCTGACATTCTCGAAATGGTAAAGAGCTATGAACCAGACCTCTTCATTGCAGGTCCAGCATTTAACGCAGGTCGTTACGGTGTTGCTTGTGGTACTATCACAGTAGAAGTTCAGGAACAGCTCAACATTCCTGTTCTCACAGGTATGTATAAGGAAAACCCAGGTGCTGATATGTACAAGACAAAGGTATATATCGTTCCTACAAAGGACTCCGCAGCTGGTGCTCGTGACGCTATCAAGAAGATGGCTCCTCTCGCTGTTAAGCTCGCAACAGGCCAGGAAATCCTCGCTTCTTGCGTAGATAACTATATGCCAAACGGTATCCGTAAGAACTTCTTCGAAACAAAGCGTGGTTCTGAACGTGCTGTTGAAATGATGATCAAGAAGCTCGCTGGTAAGGAATTTGTTACAGAATTCCCAATGCCTGACTTCGACCGTGTAGATCCAAACCCAGCTGTTAAGGATATGTCCAAGGCTCGTGTTGCTCTCGTTACATCCGGTGGTGTTGTTCCAAAGGGTAACCCAGACCGTATCGAATCCTCTTCTGCTTCCAAGTACGGCGAATACTCCATCGCAGAATTCGACGATCTCACAGAAGAAACACACGAAACAGCTCACGGTGGTTACGACCCAGTTTACTGTAACCAGGACTCCGACCGCGTTCTTCCAGTTGACGTTCTTCGTGAAATGGAAAAGGCTGGCCGTATCGGTAAGCTCCACGAATACTTCTACACAACAACAGGTAACGGTACTGCTGTTCTTAACTCTGTTGCATTTGCTAAGGAATACTCCCAGAAGCTCGTTGCAGCAGGCGTAGACGCTGTAGTTCTCACTTCCACCTGAGGCACATGTACAAGATGCGGTGCATCTATGGTTAAGGAAATCGAACGCGCTGGTATCCCAGTTGTTCACATCTGCACAGTTACACCAATCTCCATGACAGTTGGTGCTAACAGAATCGTTCCAGCTATTGCTATCCCTCATCCACTCGGTAACCCAGCTCTCTCTATGGAAGAAGAAAAGGTTATCCGTCGTAAGATTGTTGAAACTGCTCTTCAGGCTCTCGAAACAGAAGTTGACAAGCAGACAATCTTCGAAGTTAAGTATTAATATTACAAACCACTATATTGCAGACAGGGCTAACTGTGTTAGCCCAGTCTGTGTGTAATTCAATTATAGGAGATTACAAAAAATGAGCAAGATTTATGACGTAATCGTTCTCGGCGCAGGCCCTGCTGGCCTCGCTGCTGGTCTTTACGCTGGCAGATCCCGTCTTTCCGTACTCATCATTGAAAAGGGTCAGGACGGCGGTCAGATCGCTATCACAGACGAAATCGAAAACTACCCAGGTCAGGTAGAAGGCGATTCCGGCCCATCCCTCATCGCTCGTATGACAGAACAGGCTAAGCACTTCGGTGCAGAACGTGTTTCTGACCTCATCAAGAGCGTAGAACTCGAAGGCGACGTTAAGAAGCTCGTTGGTGCTAAGGGCGAATACCTCGGCAAGACAGTTATCGTTGCTACAGGCGCTTTCCCTAAGCCAATCGGCTGTGAAAACGAAGGCAAGTTCGTTGGTAAGGGTATTTCCTTCTGCGCAACATGTGACGCTGCATTCTTCGAAGATTTCGAAGTATTCGTAGTTGGTGGTGGTGACTCTGCTGTTGAAGAAGCTATGTACCTCACAAAGTTCGCACGTAAGGTTACAATCATCCACAGACGTGACCAGCTCCGTGCTGCTAAGTCCATCCAGGAAAAGGCATTCAAGAATCCAAAGATCGAATTCATGTGGGATACAGTTGTTGAACGCGTTGAAGGCGATGAAATGCTCGAAGCTATGATCGTTAAGAATGTTAAGACAGGCGAAACAAAGCGTATCGAAGCTGACGAAGAAGATGGTATCTTCGGTCTCTTCGGCTTTATCGGCTACAATCCTAACTCTTCCCTCTTCGAAGGCATTCTCGATATGGAATACGGTTACATCAAGACAGATGACAACATGCACACAAACATCGAAGGTGTTTATGCTGCTGGTGACATCCGTGTTAAGAGCCTTCGCCAGGTTGTTACAGCTGCTGCTGACGGCGCTATCGCTGCTATGCAGGCTGAACACTACCTTGCAAACAAGGAATAATTTCCTTTTTAATTAACAAATAATATTCAAGGAGGACACTAACTATGTCTATGCTCGAACTCGATAAGAACACTTTTGAACCAGAAGTTCTCAACGCTGAAGGTAAGGTATTCGTAGACTTCTATGGCGACGGTTGCGTTCCATGTAAGGCTCTTATGCCATTCGTTCACGAATGCGCTGAAAAGTATCATGAACACATGAAGTTCTGTGCTCTCAATACAACAGCTGCACGTCGTCTCGCTATTAAGCAGGGTATCATGGGTCTCCCAGTTCTCGCTATCTACGAAGGCGGCAAGATGATCGCTTCCTGCGTTAAGGATGACGCTACAGAAGAAAACATCGAAAACATGATCAAGGCTCACATCTAATTATATTAGATTAAAGCATATTATCAAACTTTTATCGTGTAAAACCGCTTTGGTAGGGCGGATTTACAAGTGTACCTCACGTGCACTATAAAAAATTCTACAAATAAATCGAAGAAGGAGGATTTTACCATGAGCTTGTTAGAAGGCAAGAAGGTAATCATTATCGGCGATAGAGACGGTATTCCAGGCGACGCTATTGCTGAATGTGCTACAAGCGCTGGTGCGGAAGTAATCTACTCCTCAACGGAGTGCTTCGTCTGAACAGCTGCTGGTGCAATGGACTTGGAAAATCAGAAGAGAGTTAAGGAATTCACAGAAGAATTCGGTGGCGAGAACATCGTTGTTCTCCTCGGTGCTGCTGAAGGTGAAGCATCCGGCCTTGCTGCTGAAACAGTAACAGCTGGCGACCCTACATTTGCTGGTCCATTGACAGGAGTCTCGTTGGGACTCAAGGTTTACCATGTTTGCGAACCTGAAATTAAGGAACTTATTGCTGAAGACGTTTACGAAGAACAGATTTCTATGATGGAAATGGTTCTCGACGTTGATGATATCATCAGCGAAATGACAGCTATCCGCGACGAGTTCTGCAAGTACTAATTTTTGTGGAATTACCCCTTAAAGTGATATGGCCTCGGCCATATCACTTTAAGCCATATTTGGGGTTAATAGATAAAAGCTATTGAAATATGATAGCTTTATTTGCATATCTAATAATTTTAATAGCTTTTCTGTATTAATTTACAAATTTTATTTTATGGAGGAAAACTTCAATGAATAGCGTAGTAAAAGGCACTGGCTATATCCTGGTTCACACACCAGATATGATCATCCGCAATGGTACAACTCAGACAACAGAAATGATTGTTAACCCTGGTTCCGAATACCTCAAGGAACTCCCAAATCATATCAGAACATATGATCAGGCTGTTAACTACTATCCAAACCAGACATACATCGGCAACATGACTCCTGCTGAACTCGCAGCAATCCCAACACCTTGGTACGATAAGCCAATGGAAAATGCTCCACGTTACGGTAAGTTTGGTGAAATTATGCCAGAAGCAGAATTCTACATCCTTATGCAGACATGTGACGTATTTGACCTTATGCGTCTCCACAAGGACTTCGTTGCTGAACACATCGAAGCTTTCAAGGCTAACCCAATCATCGACGAAACAATCGTTGCACGCGTTCACGCTGGCGTTGAACAGGACGAAATCGAACATTTCGTAAACGACGAACACGCTGAAGGCATCTACTTCAACGACAAGCTCGTTGGTTACCTCAAGAGAGCTCACGACGTTGACGTTAACCTCTCTGCACACGTTATGCTCGAAAACATCGTTTCCAAGGCTTCCTCCGTTCTCGCAACACTTTACGCTGTTCAGAACGCAGGCATCAACAAGGAAGATGTTGACTACATCATCGACTGCTGTGAAGAAGCTTGCGGCGATATGAATCAGCGCGGCGGCGGTAACTTCGCTAAGGCAACTGCTGAAATCGCAGGTCTCGTAAATGCTTCCGGTTCCGACGTTCGTGGCTTCTGCGCAGGTCCAGCTCACGCTATCGTTGACGCTGCTTCCCTCGTAAAGTCCGGCGCATTCAAGTGCGTAATCGTTTCCGCTGGTGGCTGCACAGCTAAGCTCGGTATGAACGGTAAGGACCACGTTAAGAAGGGTCTCCCAATCCTCGAAGACGTTCTCGGTGGCTTTGCTATCGTTATCACAGAAAATGACGGCGAATCTGCTGAAATCAACCTCGACATCCTCGGCAAGCACTCTGTTGGTACAGGCTCTGCTCCACAGAAGGTTATCTCTGCTCTCGTAACATCCGGTCTCGAAAAGGCTGGCCTCAAGATCACAGATATCGACAAGTACTCCCCAGAAATGCAGAACCCAGACGTTACAGTTCCAGCAGGCGCAGGTGACGTTCCACTCGGCAACTACAAGATGATCGCTGCTCTCGCTGTTAAGAATGGCGAAATCGACAAGAAGGATCTTGCTACATTCCCAGCTAAGCACGGTATGATGGGTTGGGCTCCAACACAGGGTCATATTCCATCTGGCGTTCCATACATTGGCTTCGCTCGTGAAGAAATCATGAGAGGCGAAATCAAGAAGGCTATGATCATCGGTAAGGGTTCTCTCTTCCTCGGCCGTATGACAAACCTCTTCGACGGTATGTCTTTCGTTATGCAGACAAATACATCTGCTGAAGCTCAGCAGGCTGCAGGCGTATCCGAAGACGAAGTAAAGGTACTTATCGGTAAGGCTCTTAAGGAATTCGCAGCTAACCTCATCGCTGAATAAGGGGGACGCTAACAATGTCTATTGAAAAAATCATTGCTAAGACTTTCGAAGAACTCGGCGAAGGTCTTATCTCCGGCAACTTCGGCTCCAAGCCAAAGATTGCTATTACAGGTATGGGTTCCGAACTCGGCGAAGAAAACGCAATGGCTGGCGCAGTTATGGCTGCAAAGCAGGGCGTAGACGTTTACTTCATCGGTACTCTTACACACCCACTCGTTAAGACTGTTGCAGTTAAGGACGAAGAAGAAGGCCACAAGAAGATGGAAGAACTCGTTGAAACAGGCGCAGTTGATGGCGCAGTTACAATGCACTTCCCATTCCCAATCGGCGTTTCTACAGTAGGCCGCGTTGTTACACCTGCTAAGGGTAAGGAAATGTTCGTTGCTACAACAACAGGTACATCTTCCTCCGACCGTATCGAAGGTATGATCAAGAACGCTATCTACGGTATCATCGCTGCTAAGGCTACAGGCATCGAAAACCCAACAGTTGGTATCCTCAACGTTGACGGTGCTCGTCAGACAGAAATCGCTCTCAAGAAGCTCCAGGAAAATGGCTACCCAATCACATTCGCAACATCCGGTCGTTCCGACGGCGGCTGCGTAATGCGTGGTAACGACGTTCTCATGGCTTCTCCAGACGTTATGGTAACAGACTCCCTCACAGGTAATATCCTCATGAAGCTCATGAGCTCCTTCACAACAGGCGGCTCCTTCGAAGCTACAGGTTACGGCTACGGCCCTGGTATCGGTGAAGGTTATGACAAGATGATCCTCATCGTTTCCCGTGCTTCCGGTGCTCCAGTTATCGCTGGCGCTCTCAAGTATGCTGCTGAACTCGCAAAGAACAAGTTCTTCCAGGTAGCAGCAAACGAATTTGCACTTGCTAACAAGGCAGGTCTCAAGAAGCTTCTCGAAGAAAGAAAGGCAGCAGCTAAGCCAGCTGCAGCTGAAGCTGAAGAAGTTAAGGCTCCACCAACAGAAATCGTAACAGCTCAGATCCCAGGTGTTGAAATCATGGACCTCGAAGACGCTGTTAAGGTTGTCTGGAAGGAAGGCGTATACGCTCAGAGCGGTATGGGCTGCACAGGTCCTATCATCCTCGTTTCCGAAGCTAACCTCGAAAAGGCAAGAGAAATCCTCAAGAAGGCTGGCTACATCCAGGAATAATTTAATTGCATAAAGGGCAAAGCAATCCTTTGCCCTTTTGCAGGTTATTACATTACTATATAAAAATATAAAAAGGGGAAGCAAATAAAATGTACAAGATTTTGCGTCGTGAAGACCTTAATGAACAGGTCGTACTGATGGAAATTGAAGCTCCTATCGTTGCAAAGAAGTGCAAGGCAGGCCAGTTCATTATCCTCCGCGTAAACGAAGAAGGCGAAAGAATCCCACTCACAGTTGCTGATTACGACCGTGAAAAGGGCACAGTTACTATCATCTTCCAGATCGTTGGTAAGACAACTAAGATCCTCTCTGAAAAGAAGCAGGGCGAATACATCCAGGACTTCGTAGGTCCTCTCGGTAAGGCATCTGAAATCGAAGGCAAGAAGGTTGCTATCATCGGTGGTGGTCTCGGCTGTGCTATCGCATATCCACAGGCTAAGGCATTCCACGAAGCAGGCGTAGAAGTTGACCTCATCGCTGGCTTCCGTAACAAGGACTTCGTTATCCTTGAAGAAGAAATGAAGGCTGCATGTAACAGACTCCACATCGTAACAGATGACGGTTCCTACATTGAAAAGGCTCTCGTTACAAATAAGCTCGAACAGCTCATCAACGAAGGCAACGAATACGATCTCGTTATCGCTATCGGTCCACTCGTAATGATGAAGTTCGTATGTCTCCTCACAAAGAAGTACAACCTCAAGACTATCGTTTCCATGAACCCAATCATGATCGATGGTACAGGTATGTGCGGCTGCTGCCGTGTAACAGTTGGCGGCGAAACAAAGTTCGCTTGCGTTGACGGCCCAGACTTCGATGGCCACCTCATCGACTTTGATGAAGTTATCCGTCGTTCCAGAATGTACTCCATCGAAGAACGTCAGTCTATGGAAGATCACAAGCACAAGTGTAATTTGGAGGGTATGAACTAATGGCTAATATGTCTCTTACAAAATTGCCAATGCCTGAACAGGATCCATTGGTACGTAACAAAAACTTTGAAGAAGTTGCTCTCGGCTACACAGCTGAAATGGCTATGGAAGAAGCTACACGTTGCCTCAACTGTAAGCACAAGCCATGCGTAAGCGGTTGCCCAGTTAATGTTAAGATCCCAGAATTCATCGCTAAGGTTGCTGAAGGTAAGTTCGTAGAAGCTTACGAAATTATCTCCGAAACATCTGCTCTCCCAGCAGTTTGCGGCCGTGTTTGCCCACAGGAATCCCAGTGTGAAGGCAAGTGTATCCGTGGCGTTAAGGGCGAACCAGTTGCTATCGGTCGTCTCGAACGTTTCGTTGCTGACTACGTAATGGTAAACGGCGGCGCTAAGGTTACAAAGGCTGAACCAAACGGCCATAAGGTTGCTGTTCTCGGTGCTGGCCCTGCAGGTCTCACAGCTGCTGGTGACCTTGCTCGTATGGGTTACGATGTAACAATCTTCGAAGCATTCCACAAGGCTGGTGGCGTTCTCGTTTACGGTATCCCACAGTTCCGTCTTCCTAAGGAAATCGTTCAGAAGGAAGTTGACAAGCTTATCGAAATGGGCGTTAAGGTTGAACTCAACGTTCTCGGTGGTAAGGCTATCACAGTTCAGGAACTCTTCGAAATGGGCTTTGAATCTGTATTCGTAGGTACAGGTGCTGGTCTCCCAATCTTCATGAACATCCCAGGCGAATCCCTTAACGGTGTTTACTCCGCTAACGAATTCCTCACACGTATCAACCTCATGAAGGCTTACAAGCCAGAATACGACACACCAACTAAGTACCATAAGGTAGTTGCTGTTGTTGGTGGCGGTAACGTTGCAATGGACGCAGCTCGCTGCGCAAAGCGTCTCGGCGCTGAAGTTCACGTTATCTACCGTCGTGGCATGGAAGAAATGCCTGCACGTGCTGAAGAAGTTCACCACGCTATCGAAGAAGAAGTTATCTTCGATACACTCTGCAACCCAGTTCAGATCCTCGGTGACGAAAACGGCGTTGTTAACGGCGTAGAATGCATCCGTATGGAACTCGGCGAACCAGACGAAAGAGGCCGCCGTCGTCCAATCGAAATCCCAGGCTCCAACTTCGTTCTCCCAGTAGACGCAGTTATTATGTCCCTCGGTACAAACCCTAACCCAATCATGAAGGACAACACACCTGGTCTCGAAACAAACAAGAAGGGCTGCATCGTAGCTAACGAAGATGGTCTCACATCTATCGAAGGCGTTTACGCTGGCGGCGACGCAGTAACAGGTGCTGCTACAGTTATCCTCGCTATGGGTGCTGGTAAGACAGCTGCTGCTGCTATCCACGAATACATCTCCAAGAAGTAATTCTTCACGACTTACATAATGGATAATATTAAGGACTCTCCGTAAGGAGAGTCCTTTTTGTGTATTTAATCTGTAGGGACCGACGTCCTCGGCGGTCCGCAGAATTTCTTAACTAAATGTAGGGTGCGGCGCCCTCGACGCACCGCTTATTTAATACATACAAAAAGGACACCCTTGTGGATGTCCTTAATTTTATTCTACTTTTGTGCTGCAATCATATATCTGTGTGTCGTACCTTCGACATAACCATCTTTTTCAATTATTTCCTGCATTTTCAGCAGATTATCAAGGCAATTTTCCACAGAAAATCCCGGAAACTCCCACTCTATAATGCGTGCAAACCAGACAAAAGCACCAATATCATAAAATCTCATCGGACGAAAAGCTTCTCCTTCTTCGAGAATCGTAAAGCCTGCATTTTCAAAATCCGCCTTCTGCTGAGCAAGATTAAGCCCTTCAAACTGCTTAGGAGTACCTGGCATAGCAAGCTCTACAAGCTGACGGTCGTTGTCCTCGCCCACCTGCTGAGTGATGAAAATGCCGCCCTTTTTCAGCAGACGATGAATTTCACGAGGGTCAAAACTGCCGTGTCGATTTATAATTATATCAAAACTGTCATTCTCAAAAGGAATAGCCGAAGGATTGTCACAAGGGCGGAAATCTATTCCGAGAGGAAGCAAAACCTCCTTGCAAAGCTCAACATTGGGAGGGAAACCCTCTGTAGCTGCCGTGTTTTCGTGTGGATGACCGAGAGAAAGCAAAAATTCGCCGCCGCCCGTGTCATAATCGAGAAGCTTCATATCATTTTTGAGATATTTTTTAATCAGTTCACGATAATCCCACGGAAAGCTGGTGTCCTCAGAATAGCGCCCTTCAATATGGGAAAAATCCCAGCCGTGAATATGAGCAACTTCCTCCTCAGCCTTCCATTGTGCTATCAGTTTATTTCTATTCATCGAAAAGCTTACCTTTCTGAAATGTAGGGGAGGCGTTTCGCCTCCCGCGGGCGGGGTGACCCCGCACCTACAGTATTTATATGCATATGTTATTAACACAAAAAAGACCGCAGAAATCCCGCGGTCTTTGATTTATTCTTCAAAATCTTCGCCAAACATAAGGTCGGAAATTTCGTTTGCCAGATTTACAGCACCATAAGGTATATAAATCTGCAGCTGTTCGCTCAGCATACCCAGCTTTGCGGTCAGCCCCGCGCCCATAACAGGCTTACTGGCAGCATCAACACCATTGTCGCGGAGCGCATCGATGAACATTTCTGCCCACATCTGCTCACGCACGGCAAAAAGAACATAATCGTGAGCCTCGGGAACACGAAGTTCACCCCTGCAGGCAGGACAGACTTCGCCGCCTGCGAGAATATGGCATTTTTCGCAATATTTCATAGGAAACCTCCTACTCGCTCAGTTCGACCTCAAACTTCATATCATTTACTTCGACAACAAACTTTCTTGGCGGATAAACGGCCGTCAGCTTTGCTTCAAGCTCATCGAGAATCGCCTTTTTAGCCTTGAAAATCTCATGGGATTCATTAACAGAAATAGCCTTGAAACGCACCTTGCCGCCAACGGCACACTGAACAAGCTTGTCGAGGTCGGATGAAATTACGGTAGCAATCTTTGTGTAGCCACCTGCTGTCTGACGGTCAGCCAGCATAACGATAGGCATACCATGCTTTGGCACCTGAACAGCGCCAACACAGATACCATCGGAAATGATGTCACTGCCGTTTTTTGTGGCAACTGCATCACCCGAAAGGCGACAGACCATACGATCAAACTCACTTGTAACAGTATATTCAGCCGAAAGGAAAGTGCCGATGCCTTCCTCTGTGAAATGGTCATCCTGAGGACCGAGCACAACGCGGAGAGCAATCTCACTTGCATAATCATTGCGTCTGAAGTGGCGCAGTTTCATATTAGCAAGCTTGAAAATATTGTCGCAAAGACGGATTTTGTCGCCTGATGCCAGCTTTCTGCCATCAAGACCGCCGATTTTAGCCTTCATATATGTGGAACGGCTGCCCATAACAAGAGGAATGTCCATTCCGCCTGCAAAGGCAACATAGCAGTAATTGCCATTGTCGGAAGCGCCGAAAGAAAGCACATCGCCGTTTCTGATAACGACAGCCTCATTCATAGGCACAGGCTTTTTGTTGACAGTCGGCTTCATATCAGCGCCTGTGATGGCAATAATTGCAGGACCGTCAAATTCAAGAGTTGCGCCCATCATAAGCATTTCAAGGCAGGCTTCATTACGGTTGTTGCCCACTAAAATGTTGGCAAGATTAAGGGAAAACATATCCATCGCGCCCGAAACAGGCACACCGGAAGCCTGATAGCCATAGCGTCCCGCGTCCTGAATTGTGGTGGAAATGCCCGGATTTTTAACGATAAATCCCATATTACACACCCCTTTCACGCATCTTGCAGAGGTAAACGCCCTTGTCAGCCTGCTCTTTTATCTTAAAATATTCTTCCTTTGAAACAGGGACAAACTTGAGATAGTTGCCGCTCTTGAGAAGGACAGGATTTTCTCTCTCCATATCGAAAAGCTTTACAGGAGTCTTGCCGATAAGACGCCAGCCGCCAGGGGAATCGACAGAATAAATGCCTGTCTGACTGCCTGCGATACCAACGCTGCCCGCCTCGATTTTCACACGAGGATTGTCGAGACGAGGGGTTGCGATGGAATTATCCATACCGCCAAGGTAAGGGAAGCCCGGAGTAAAGCCAATCATATAAATAAGGTATTCAGGCTCGGAATGGATTTTGATGACTTCTTCCACAGTCTTGCCGTTGTGCTGAGCCACAAACTCAAGGTCAGGGCCGCACTCAGAGGAATACCATACAGGAATTTCAATAACATAAGGATTTGTAACGCTCAGACCGATTTCCGACTCAAGAAGCTCATCAATGAGGGAAGTGAGGCTTTCAAGGTCGAGCACTGCAGGGTCATAGTAAACCGAAACAGAGCGGTATGTAGGCATGGTTTCGATAATGCCGTTGACGTTGAGAGTCTTCAGCATATCGCACAGACGTGTGACACGGGAATTGATGGCAGGAGAAATCTCATTGCCGAATTCCACAGTCAGACCTGTGTCACCAAGAGGTAAATATCTTACATCCATCAGACAATTTCTCCTACAGGAACGATTTCGATGCCTTCAGCAAGGAGGGCAGCCTTGATTTTTGTAACGAATTCAACAGCCTTAGGATTGTCGCCGTGTACACAGACAGAATCAGCCTTGATTTCGATGTCTTCGCCTGTATTTGTCTTGACCTTGCCTTCCTTGATCATGCGGATAACACGGTCGATAGCTTCCTTTTCATCGTGGATGAATGCACCAGGTTCAGAACGAGGAACGAGAGTGCCCTCAGCAGTATAGCCGCGGTCAGCGAATACTTCACTTGCAACACGCAAGCCTACATCCACGCCTGCCTTGAGCATCTGGGAGCCGGATGGAGCCATAAGAATGATATTCTTGTCCACTTCATAAATCGCATCAGCAATAGCCTTTGCAAGATTATAGTCTACACCTGCCATATTGTAAAGAGCGCCGTGAGGCTTTACATGCTGAATCTTTAAGTCGCGTGCAGTTGTGAAAGCCATAAGAGCGCCAAGCTGATATTTGACATAAGTCTTTGCTTCAAGCGGTGTGATCTTCATATTGCGTCTGCCGAAGCCGAGAAGATCAGGGAAGCCAGGATGAGCGCCAATAGCAGTGTTGAACTGCTTGCAGTAGTCAACTGTTTTTTCCATAACCATAGGGTCGCCGCCGTGATAGCCACAGGCAACGTTTGCCGAAGTGACATGCTTTATAACTTCTTCGTCCATACCGATGGTGTAGTTGCCGAAGCTTTCGCCGAGGTCAGAATTAAGGTCGATTCTATACATGATATTTCTCCTTTTCAAGGTATTTATTATGACTTTATTGTATCACAAACGCATCAAATGTTCAATAGAAAATGTAGGGGCGACCATTGGTCGTCCGAAATATAAATTGAAAAAGGCACCCGAAACGGATGCCTTTATGTATTAAATTACTTCTTGAGAAGGTCGCGGATTTCTGTGAGAAGTTCTTCTGTTGTAGGACCTGCTGGTGGTGGAGGTGGAGCTGGTTCTTCCTTCTTCTTGAGGTTGTTCATAATCTTGACAAAGATGAAGATGGAAAGAGCGATGAGGAGGAAGTCAACTACATTCTGGATAAAGTTGCCGTAAAGAACAGCAGCTTCAGGAGTTACAACTTCGCCTGCTTCGTTGAGAACTGCAGGGGAGAGCACCCACTTGAATGCCTTGAAATCCATACCACCGATGAGAGCACCGAGCATTGGCATTACAACATCGTTTACGAGAGATGTTACGATTTTACCGAAAGCGCCGCCGATGATAACACCGACTGCCATGTCAACTACGTTGCCCTTGAAGGCAAACTTCTTGAATTCTTCAATCATTTTCTTCATTGTGTTATTCCTCCACTATAACTTTCATAATTTCGCCAACATAGACGTCGTGCCAGTCCTTTTCAGGATAATTCTTGTTCATTACATCCTTATCGAGGAAGCAGTTTTCTTCAAGTGGCTGACGGTACATCTTGCGGCAGACGATAGTCACGCGAGCTTCCTTAAAGCATGGTGTGCCATCGATAAACTCAACAGTAAGCCCTGCCTTTGCAATCTTGTCCTCATCTCTGCCCGAAACTGTGCCGAGATAGGAAAGCTGCTTGCGCCATTCTTCTGTGAAGAAGGTGAGGGAGAATGTGTTTTCGTTATCTACAAAGCCCTTTGTATAGCGCTGAGGTCTGACGAAAATAAAGGCTACATCCTTATTCCAGAGATGACCGAAGCCGCCCCAGGATGCTGTCATTGTGTTGCACTTTTCTTCGTTGCCTGCTGTAATGAGCATCCATTCCTTGCCGACCATGTGGAAAGGGTTGCCCTGGAGCTCTTTTGCAGAAATTTCTTTCTTCATAGTGTCCTCCTTGCTTTTTTATAAATTTTACCACAATTTCTGTATAAAGTCCATAGCAAATTGCATAATTTTGCAGGAAATACGCATAAGGCGCAGAGTTTCGGAATTATAAAAAATATTTTTCAATTTTATGGAACAAAATCGAAAAAAATCAGTCTAAATATCTGTTTGCGTAAAACAGATAAATAATTAAATGTACAAATACAATGGAGGAAAAAATGAACAAGAAGATTTCCGTACTTATGGCACTCACAATGGCTGTTATGATGATTATGGCTGGCTGCTCCGCTAAGGAAGAAGCAACAACAGCTGCTCCTGCAACAGAGGCAACAACAGCAGCTACAACAGCGGCTACAACTGCTGCAACAGAGGCTACAACAGCAGCAACAGAAGCTACAACTGCTGCAACAGAAGCAGAAGAAACAACATCCGAAGCAGCAACAGAAGCAACAACAGCAGCAACTGAAGCTACAAAGGCTACAGAAGCTAAGAACGAGCTCACAACAGCATCCACAGCTGCTACTGAAGCACCAACAGAAGCTCCAAAGCCAACAGCTAAGGCAGACCTCGTTTCCATGATGAACAAGCTCTACGATGGTCTCACACCAGGTGAAGACTGCCCAATGGTAGGCCAGATTGAAATCGACGGCGAAAGCTCTGCATACTATGTAGGTATCGAAAATCTCCAGTGCAAGCAGGCACTCGCTTCCGAAGCTATGATCGGCGCTATCGCACATTCCCTTGTTCTTATCGAAGTAGAAGACGGCACAGACATTGCAGCACTCAAGGCTGAAATCCGTGAAAATATCAACCCAAGAAAGTGGGTTTGCGTTGGCGTTGAACGTGACGAAGTTGTTATCGAAAACGTTGGCAACATCATCTTCGTCTGCATCGAAGCTAATATGGCTGACCACTACCGCACACAGTTCTTTAACGTTGTAAAGTAATGAAGCGAATTCTTGCTCTTACACTGGCGCTTATGCTGATTTCAGGCTGTTCATCAGCTCCTGAAGCAACAACAGCGGCTACAGAAAGCACAACAGCGGCAACAACTGCTCCGACAGAAGCAAAGGCTGAAATCGAAGTAAACTCCGAAGGCATATACGAAATCGACGGAGTGCTCTTCTCAAAGCTTTATCCTATGGAAGAAGCTTCGGTGACAAAACTTGCCGAAAAGATTAACGCTGTTCAGGCTGAATATCTCACAGAGAACAACAAGGTGTTCGTTTCGCTCATCCCTGACAAGAGCTATTTCTCCGATTATGACGAGAAAATCGACCATGTAAAAATGGAGGAAATGCTTAAAAACGGCATTGAAAATGGGGAATATATCTCCATCGGTGACACACTTTCTCTCGATGATTTCTATATGACAGACGGCCATTGGCGTCAGGAAAAAATCCTTGATACTGTCAATAAGCTTGGTGAAACAATGGGATTTGCTCTTGAAAAATCCGATTTTGAAGAAAATGCGATCGTGGATTTTGAGTACAGAGGTATGTATGCTCCTCTCTATGAAGGCGAAACAGAAAGTGAAGTAATGTATTATCTCACAAATGAGCATACCGAAAATGCCGTGGTGGATAATTTCCAGAAAAAGGATTTTACAGAGGTCTATGATATGGCGATGCTTGAAACAAAAACGCCATACGATATCTTCCTCTCCGGCCCTACACCGCTGATGACTATTACAAATCCGAATGCTGAAACCGAAAAGAAGCTTGTGATTTTCCGCGATTCCTTCGCTTCCTCTCTCGTTCCGATGATGCTTGGCGAATACAGCGAAATCACACTTATCGACCTGCGCTATATGGCAAGTCAGCTTATGCCACAGCTTGTCGAATTTACAAATCAGGATGTACTCTTCCTTTATTCCGCCGCCGTGGCAAATAACAGCATAATGCTCAAGTAAATAAAAATCTCTTCCATTTCCCACATCCTGCCTCCCCTTGTCAGGGGAGGGGGACCATCGGAACTATGGTGGAAGGGTAGTAAAAAAGCCATCCGTAAGGGTGGCTTTTTCTATACTGTCAAATAAATGACACAGCTTGCCATTATATTCATTGTATGTTATCATATAATCATAATAAATAATCCACAGGAGGCTATTATGAATATAAACCGCATTCCAACTCCGGCTCTTATCGTCGAACACGACATTTTCTATAAAAATCTCGAAACTATGAAGGGCATCTTTGCCGATAAAAAGGTGTCGCTCCGCCCTCATTACAAGTCTAATAAATCGTCATTTATCGCCCATGAACAGATGAAATACGGCGCAAAGGGCATCACCTGCGCAAAATTAGGCGAAGCAATCGACCTTGCTGACAGCGGCATAAAGGACATTCTTATAGCAAATCAGATTGTGGAGGAAAGCAAGATAAACCGTGTAGCTCAGCTTGCTCTCGACTGTCATCTCACAGTCTGTGTCGATAATTCCGACAATGTGAAGGCGCTTTCAAAGGCGGCTGTAAACGCAGGAAGCACCATCCACTGCTATGTTGAATACGATATCGGCATGGACAGATGCGGTGTTGTAAATCAGGATGATGTTGTGGCTCTCGCTCGTGAAATCGAAGCGCTCGATGGTCTTACCTTCGATGGAATTCAAGCCTATGCAGGACATATTTCCCATGTTGTAGGCAAGGATGAACGCCTTGATATGACAAGCGACAATTCAGCTAAACTCCGTCAGCTTCTCGCAAAGCTTGAAGAGGCAGGCATTCCTGCCCGTGAGCTTTCGGGCGGCAGCACAGGCACATCGCTTATCAAGGCTGAGGAAGGCTTATATACAGAAATCCAGGCGGGCAGCTATATTTTCATGGATGCCACATATCGTGACCTTGCCCTTCCGTTTGAAAATTCCCTCTTTATTCTCGCAACTGTTGTAAGCACAAGAGGGGGCGTTACAGTCCTCGATGCCGGCGTAAAATCCTGCGGAATGGACCAGGGAAACCCTGTTTTAGTCGGTATGAATGCCGAAAAAATCGAAGCAAATGAAGAGCATATCAAGCTTTTCGGTCTTGATACCGAGCTGAAAATCGGTGATAAAGTCCGTCTTATCCCGGGGCATTGCTGCTCGACAGTAAATCTTTACGATAAAATCTATATGGTTAAAAATGATGAAGTTGTCGATAGGATTATTGTTACAGCAAGAGGAAAAAGCAGATAAGATATAAACTCCATATTGCAATTTTTTGCTTGCTATGATATAATCATAAAGTTAGTGAAAAAATCAAAAGCAATATAGAGGTATAGAATGAAATACGTATATAACACAACAGGTACATGTACAAAGCAGTTTGGAATTGAAATTGAAAATAACCGCCTTGTCCATCTTGAATCTGCAGGCGGCTGCCCTGGCAACCTTATCGGTATGGCAGCTCTCGTACAGGATATGGAAATCGATGAAATCATCAAGCGTCTTGAAGGTATTTCTTGCGCAGGTCGTCCTACATCCTGCCCTGACCAGCTTGCTCAGGCTCTCAAGCAGATTAAGGAACTTGAATCCAATCAGTTGTAAAAAATAAAGCGGGGCATTATGCTCCGCTTTTTGGTTTTGTACAGGATAAAGGACAATAAAACGAAGGCAGATCGTAAAACCGATTAAAAATACACATAAATGTCACACAACTGCCATAATTTTGATATATAATTATTCGTGATAAATCAACAATATATAAGAAAGGTCAGATGAACAATGTCATTATTCAAAGGCAAAAACGACAAGTCATCGTCCGATATGGACAAAAATGCAAAAAACAAGGTGAAGAAAAAGCACCTTTTATCGGCTGTGGCCATAATCCTTGCCGTTGCTGTCGCAGGTGTGGCTGCTTTGCAGTTTACAAAGATATCAAGGGAAAAGGAAAGGGCGAATGCAGCTCAGTACAATGATGTGACTGTGGAAAAACGTGACCTTACAGCCACAATAAGCGGCACAGGTACAATTCAGCCTGCCAATTCCTATACAGTAACAAGCCTTGTGCAGGGCGAGATTCTGTCGGCTGACTTTGACGAGGGCGACATTGTCTATGAGGATACTGTGCTGTATACAGTCGACTCCTCCGATGCATCGGCAACTCTCGAAAGAGCGCAGATTTCGCTTAATCAGGCTCAGCGAAGCTATGAAAACACTCTTGAAAATATAGAAAATCTTGAAATAAAGGCAGAAAATTCGGGCATTATCACAGAAATGATGGTTGAAGCCGGAGATAATATCACTGCAGGACAGACTATTGCCAGATTCCGTGACAGTGGCACTATGACATTGAAGATTCCGTTTTCCTCCGATGATGCCATGAATATTCATGTTGGCGATATGGCAACAGTCACTCTCGACAGCTCTTTTGAAACCCTTTACGGCACCGTGACAAAGGTTTCGGGCGTGGATGATATATCCCCATCCAATATGATGACACGAAATGTCACAATCGAAGTGGCAAATCCTGGTGCGCTCGGCACAAATCAGGCGGCTACAGCCATGGTAAATGGCTATGCCTGTGCTTCTGCAGGCACATTCAGCTATCGTAAGGAAGGTACTATCGTTTCGAAGGCTATGGGAAAGGTTGCCGCAGTCCACGTTGATGAAGGCGGCGAGATTTATGACGGTAAAGTGATCGTAAGCCTTGATTCGGATGATATCGACGATCAGATTGCAGCGGCGAGGGACAATCTCCGCAATGCCGAACTTTCCTATGAAAGCCAGATGGACATCCTCGATAACTACACTATCACATCCCCTATCGAAGGTACTGTAATTGAAAAATACTTTGAAACAGGGGAAAATATTTCACAGACTTCCGGTCCGCTCTGCGTAATCTATGACCTTTCATATTTTGAAATCATCCTCAATATCGACGAGCTTGATATCGGAAAGGTCAAGGAAGGGCAGAAGGTCAGAATCACAGCCGATGCAGCGGGTGACAAGGAGTATGAAGGATATATCACCAAGGTTTCCATTCAGGGTGCCACTGCAGGCGGTATCACAGTATATCCAGCCACAATCCGTATTGACAATACAGAAGGTCTGCTTCCGGGCATGAATGCCGATATTGAAATCGTTGTCGAAGACAGAGCAAACGCTCTCACAGTGCCGGTTGCCGCTGTTGATCGCAATGGTATGGTGCTTGTAAAGGGCGAAGGAACATCTCCGGAAGGCTTCACTGCTCCTGAAGGCTATTACTATGTGGAAGTTAAGACAGGTATGACAACAGAAGATTACATAGAAATCACGGAAGGTCTTAAGGAAGGCGATATAATCGGTGTTCAGCAGAGAACAGCATCCAATATGTTCGAAGCTATGGGCAATATCGCTTATAACAATATGTCTCAGGGTGAAAGACCGCAAGGAGGAATGCCTCGATGATTCCTCTTATCGAGTTCAGGGATTTATATAAGCTCTACCCGATGGGTGATACAGTCGTCCACGCTGTCGATGGTATCTCAATGAAGATTTACGAAGGCGAATTTGTCGCCATAGTCGGTCAGTCGGGCTCGGGTAAATCGACCTGTATGAATATAATCGGCTGTCTTGATGTGCCGACTCACGGAAGCTATTACTTAGGCGGCGAGGATGTAAGCTCGATGAATGACAATCAGCTTGCCGAAATCCGCAACAAGATGATAGGCTTTATTTTCCAGCAGTATAATCTTCTGGCAAAGCTCAGCGTAGTTGAAAATGTGGAAGTCCCTATGCTCTATGCCGGACTTGGCAAGAGCGAAAGACGAAAGAGAGCTCTCGATGTGCTTGAACGTGTGGGACTTTCCGATAAGATAAAAAATCTCCCTAAACAGCTTTCGGGCGGTCAGCAGCAGCGAGTATCCATAGCAAGAGCTCTGGCCGGCAGACCTAAGCTTCTTCTCTGCGATGAGCCGACAGGTGCTCTCGATTCCAGAACAGGTAAGGAAGTGCTTGAGCTTCTGCAGGAGATTCACAAGGAGGGCAATACCGTCGTCCTTATCACTCATGACAATGCAATAGCCGCTCAGGCCCAGCGAATAATAAGACTTGAAGACGGAAAGATTGTATATGACGGCCCTGCAAAGGGCGCACCGAAACAGGTTTCCGTCGGGGACGGAGGTGAGGGATAAATGTCATTACGTCAGTCCTTTATGATGGCGATTAAAAACATAATGGCCAGCAAAGTCCGCTCACTTCTCACAATGCTTGGTATTATTATCGGCGTTGCCGCTGTTATTATAATTACAGGCCTGGGCAACGGCATGGAAACCTATATGGAAGATTCCTTCAAAAGTATGGGTACAAATCTGCTGACAGTACAGATTATGGGCAGAGGTTCTTCACGAAGCGCAAGTGTTGAAGATATGTATCAGCTTGTAAGGGATAATCCTGAGTATCTCGATGCCCTTTCTCCGACAGTCACATACAGAGGCGGTGTCAAAGTGGGCACAGAAAGCCTTTCGTCTTCGGTGACAGGTGTTTCGGAAGATTATTTCTATATGAAAAACTATGAAATTGCTCAGGGGCGTGACCTTTCCTATATTGATATGGAAAACCGCAGCAAAGTCTGCATTGTGGGCAATTACATATCCAAGGAGTTTTATAATAATCGCCCTGTAGGGCAGGAGATAAAAATCGGCGGAAATACCTTCACAATTATCGGTGTTATGGCTGAAGAACTGGACTCCACAAAAGGCTCGACAGACGATGCCGTATTTATCCCTTATTCCACAGCGGCGCGTCTCAGCCAGATGGGCAATATAAACTCATATAATTTCGCCGTTGTCTCGGAGCAGACAATTCCGCAGAGCAAGGCGATAATCGAAGAAAAGCTTGAAAAAATCTATGGCTCAGACAGCGCATTTCTTGTCATCAGCCTTTCGGAAATCCTCGATGTGATGACCGAAATGATAGATATTATGGTTACAGTCCTTGCAGGTATTGCGGCAATATCCCTTGTTGTCGGCGGTATTGGCATTATGAATATTATGCTTGTTTCTGTAACAGAGCGAACACGCGAAATCGGTATCCGCAAGGCGCTTGGCGCAAAGCAGAGCAATATTATGAGTCAGTTTGTCATAGAAGCGGCAACAACATCTGCTCTCGGCGGTGTGCTTGGCATCGGTATGGGATATGCTTCTTCAAGAGTGATTTCGGTAATAATCGGTATGACTCTCGAAGTCGATATGAAGGTTATTCCGACAATCGGCTCTGTTATGCTGGCATTCGGCATTTCTGTGGGCATCGGTATCCTTTTTGGCTATCTGCCTGCAAAGAAGGCGGCACGACTCAATCCTATCGATGCATTGAGATATGAATAAACTTAATCGCTCCTCGCCTCCCTATGATGAGGGAGGGGGGCCGCACTGCGGTGGAGGGAGAGATAGTATCCCTTTAATATACTCCAAAATTTATCACTAAACCGGAGGAAATATAAATGAAAAGATTTATATCGGCTTTGCTGATATTCGGCATGATTTTCGGTCTTGTGCCGGTAATCGCAAATGCAGCAGCCACCAATTATACATCGGCTTATCAGACTGTCAAGGCGACAGGCATTATGGTGGGCGATGAAAATGGCAATATGAATCTTGGCAATAACGTGACACGCGCCGAGTTTGCCAAGATGATGGTTGCCGCAAGTATTTATAAGGACACCATCGGTGAAGGCAGCAATATCTCGCCTTTCAAGGATGTAAAATACACTCACTGGGCATCCGAATATATCAGGACAGCCGCAAATGCAGGCTGGTTTATCGGCTTCACAGACGGCACATTCCGTCCTAATAACAACATCACAATCGAGGAAGCGGCAACCGCTTCAATCCGTCTTCTGGGATATACAGCAAGCGATTTGTCTGGCTCTTTCCCATATGCACAGCTTGCAAAGTTCTCTGCTCTCGGTCTCAAGGACGGCATAAACAAGGAACGCGGTCAGCTTATAACACGAGAAGACTGTATGTACCTTTTCTATAATCTCCTCACAGCTCAGACAAAGAGTGGTCAGGTTTATGGAATGACACTTGGTTATTCCCTCAATGCCTCGGGCGAAGTGGATTACAGCGCTCTTGTGAAAAAGAATATGAAGGGCCCATATGTAACAGAAAATGCAAACCTCAGCCTTCCTTTCACAGGCAATATGGAGGTATACCGCAACGGCAAGGCGGCAGCACTTAACGAAATCATGCCTTATGATGTCTATTACTACAACAGCGGTATGCGTACTGTGTGGGCATTTTCCAATAAGGTGACAGGCACATTTACAAATGCCGCACCAAGCAAGACAAATCCATCTTCCGTCACAGTTGCAGGCACAAATTACTCTCTCGGCACAAGCTCTGCCGCATATAAGCTTTCCACAATGGGCGAGTTTACATACGGCGATACAGTGACGCTCCTTCTCGGTATGGATGGCTCTGTCGTCGATGTGGTTGCGCCTGACAAGCTCAACGCAACAGAATACGGCGTTGTTGTTGCGACAGGCACATCCAGTTATACTGACAATCTCGGTCTTACACAGACATCAAAGACAGCAACAGTAATCTGCGCTGACGGCATTGAAAGAACATATAATGTCACAAGCACTTACGAAGTGGGCGACCTGCTCAAGGCGGTTTACACCAACGGCAAGCTGACAGTTTCCAAAACATCCGACAAGGGTATTTCGGGCAAGGTCAATGATACAGCCACAAAAATCGGCAATTATGCCCTTGCTGACGATGTGCAGATGATAGATGTGACAAGTCAGGGCACATATACTGTCGTTTATCCTCAGCGCCTCAGGGGAGCAAGCTTCACATCCTCCGCTTTCAGATATTATGAGCTTGACGAAAATGATAAGATAACAAAAATCATCTTCGATGATGTAACAGGCGATGCGTATTCCTACGGCATTGTGACTAATGCTGTCGAAATCAGCATGAATATGACACTCAATTCCACATATCAGTACATTATCGGCGGCAGACAGGGCGTTTTCCAGTCGAGCAATTCTGTTCTCGGCGCAGAGACAGGTCCTGCAAGATTTGCTGTCAAGAATGGCGCTGTGACACAGATTAAGAACCTTAAGCAGATTTCCATTTCCTCGCTTGAAGGTACAAAGGCTGTCGGTAATGGCGAAAGCTACGAAATCTGGGGCGATGTTCAGGTTTATGTCTATAGTGACAAGACATATTCTCAGACAAATATGGCGGCTGTCCTCGGTAACGATGACTATACAGTCCGCGGCTATGTGGACGATTTCGGTCCATCCCTCGGCAAGCTCGTAAGAGTAATTATAGCAGAACCAAAGAAGTAAAGTAAAAAAGACCATCCGAAATGGATGGTCTTTTAATTTTATATTGTAGGGGCGACCATTGGTCGTCCGCGGGAGATTCGTGAGTATGTTAGATTCTGCCGACAGGAGCAAGATATACAACGAATTCTTCTTCGCCGTCGATTTCACAGATAGCGTCAACCTTCTGCTGATCGTAAGCGGCGATGCCGCAAGTGCCGCAGCCGATAGCTTCACAAGCGAGGTAGAGATTCTGGCAGACATGACCAACATCAATAAGAACAACCTTCTGTGCGTGTGTTGGGTATCTCCATTCGGAGCGGTACATAACTGCGCTCCAGAAGAATGTAACAGCACAGCGGCCTACGAAAATCTGCTTGTTTGCAGATGCGCCGATAACATCTTCCATATCGTCGCCGTATTCTCTTACGAGAAGAAGCTTGTGTTCTTCTGGGAGATAGCGGTATACAGCGCGCTTGAGACCTTCAACATTCATACAAGCGAGATATGTTTCAAATGGATGACGTGCGCCTGCAGATGGAACAGTACGGAGTGTAGCTGTCTTGCCAGGGCGGTAATCACGGATGCCCTGTGTATTGAAAAGGAGGTAAGAAAGCTCTTCAAGAGTGATGCTTTCCTTCTTGAAAAGTCTGTTGGACTTTCTTTCAACGAAAGCACGTGTGAGATCATTGTGCTTGAGAGCGCACTTTTCAGGAGCAGGAAGGTCAACGATTTCGCCGTTTGGGTCGTAAGGCTTTACAAGTGGTGGCTGTGGCTTGCCGAGAGACTGGTCGGATTTAACATGGTCTGTCCAGTCGTGGTCCTTGAGATAATAACGCAGTTCCTTAGGGTCGAGTTCTCTTAATTGTTCCTTCATTGTGAGTACCTCTTTCTTTAGTTTTTGTTTATAATATAATATTATAACATAATGGCGCAAAATACAAGAGGAAAATTGAGAAAATGGATTACTGTTGCCATAAAATGTAGGGTACGGCGCCCTCGATGTGCCGCAGCTATTTATTAATTTTTAGCTATAACAAAAAGGACGGTATTTCTACCGTCCTTAATTTTATTTAAGAATAAAATCTTTAAGCTCACCTGCATCTTTTGCAAGGATAACGTGAGGATAAGCCTCAAGCTCTTCCTTACTGCCGTAGCCGTAAAGCACGCCTGCGCAGTCGAGACCAAGAAGCTCGGCCGCTTCCATATCGTGATGCTTGTCACCAACCATAAGGATTTTTGAAATATCCTTTTCCTCGATATTTTCAAGCACATAACGCATAACAGCCACCTTGCTGTTGCGCTCTTCGCCGACAGATGCGCCGCCCGCAAATGTGAAATATTCGGAAATGCCGAAATGCTTGATTATATCGTGGGCAAAATGCTCAGGCTTGCTTGTGCAAAGGCAGATTTTAATGCCATTTTCGTGCATAGTCTTGAGCAAATCTTCGATGCCGTCGTAAAGACGGTTTTCAAACTTGCCGATGCGGTCATATCGTTCTCTGTAGAGGGCGACAGCCTTGTGGGAAGTTTCTTCATCGAAGCCGAAAGTTTCGCGGCAGGACCAGAGCAGAGGAGGACCGATTATGCCGCTGAAAAGCTCTTCATCCCAGACTTTGCCAGGGAAAAGAGTTTCAAGAGCATAGTCAAAGCATTTTCTTATGCCGATGCCCGATTCTGTCAGTGTGCCGTCGAGATCAAATAAAACAGTTGAATATTTCATTAGATGGAGAGGGAGTAGTTAGGAGCTTCCTTAGTGATGTAGATATCGTGTGGATGGCTTTCCTTGAGGGAAGCAGATGTGATCTGTACAAACTGACCGTTCATCTGGAGTGCTGGGATTGTCTGAGCACCGCAGTAACCCATACCTGCACGGAGACCGCCCATAAGCTGGTAGATTGTTTCGGAAACAGGACCCTTGTAAGGAACACGGCCTTCAACACCTTCTGGAACGAACTTTGTGGAGCCAGCCTGGAAGTATCTGTCGCCAGAGCCCTTGCTCATTGCGCCGAGAGAGCCCATGCCGCGGTATACCTTGAACTGACGGCCCTGATAGATTTCTGTTTCGCCTGGGGATTCTTCACAGCCTGCGAAGAGGGAACCAGCCATGATAACGTCAGCACCTGCTGCGATAGCCTTTACAATGTCACCGGAATACTTGATACCGCCGTCAGCGATAACAGGGATATTGTACTTCTTAGCTACGCAAGCTACATCGTAGATAGCTGTGATCTGTGGAACGCCAACACCGGCAACAACACGTGTTGTACAGATGGAGCCAGGGCCGATACCAACCTTGACAGCGTCTGCGCCAGCCTGAATGAGTTCTTCAGCAGCAGCACCAGTTGCGATGTTACCAGCGATAACAGGAACTTCTGGGAATGCTTCCTTAACCTTCTTGAGGCAGTTGATGATATTCTGGGAGTGACCGTGAGCAGAGTCGAGAACGAGAACGTCAACACCAGCGTTGATGAGAGCGCCAGCTCTGTCGAGAACGTCCTTGGTTACGCCGATAGCAGCGCCGCAGAGAAGTCTGCCGCGAGCGTCTCTTGCTGTGTTAGGATACTGAACAGCCTTTTCGATGTCCTTGATTGTGATAAGACCCTTGAGAGCGCCGTTTTCGTCAACGAGTGGGAGCTTTTCAACCTTGTGCTTTGCAAGGATGTCCTTAGCTTCTTCAAGAGTTGTGCCGACAGGAGCTGTAACGAGATTCTTGCTTGTCATAACGTCGCGAATCTTCTGAGCGTAATCTGTCTGGAACTTGAGGTCACGGTTTGTGAGGATACCAACAAGCTTGTCGTTTTCGCAGATTGGAACACCGGAAATACGGAACTTAGCCATAAGATTGTCAGCATCTTTGAGTGTATGATCTGGAGAAAGGAAGAATGGGTTGTGGATAACGCCGTTTTCAGAGCGCTTTACCTGGTCTACCTGATCAGCCTGTTCTTCGATAGTCATGTTCTTGTGAATAACACCGAGACCGCCTTCACGAGCAACAGCGATAGCCATGCGAGCTTCTGTAACTGTGTCCATAGCAGATGTGATGATTGGCACATTGAGCTTGATGTTCTTAGCGAGAGTTGTGCCAAGTTCTACCTGAGAAGGCACGATGTCACTCTTTGCAGGGATGAGAAGCACATCATCAAATGTGATGCCCTGCTTGAGAAACTTTGTTTCAAAATTATCGTTTACCATATATTCCTCCATTTAGTTTATTTGACTTATTATTCCCATAAATATAGCACAATTTAAACTTAATGTCAACAAAAAATCACAAAATTTTCCGATGAAATAGCTGTAAAAATATGCTATAATATTAGTATGATACTGAAGCCTTTCCCCATAGGGGAAGGGGGACCACCTCTGGTGGTGGATGAGGCGTAATCATTCTTAAAATTGTATGTCATTCTGAACGAATGTGAAGAATCTCATACGCTTACTTATAACTTAACTTACACGAGGTGCTTATGAAGATTATTGAGCATAAAAATTACATAGAAATAAAGGATATCGAGCGTTTTGCCCCGAAACACACATTCGAATGCGGTCAGTGTTTCCGCTGGTTTGAAAAGGACGGAAAGTTTGAAGGGGTTGCCATGGGGAAGAAGCTGACCGTCTGGGCAGATGAAAATGCCCTGTATATGACATCGACACAAGCCGAGTTTGAAAGCATCTGGCGAAAGTATTTCGACCTTGACCGAAGCTATGAAAATATTGCAAAAGCTTTCAATGGCGATGAGTTTTTCGAAAAGGCTGTCGAATACGGCCTCGGCCTTCGCCTTCTGAAGCAGGACCCTTGGGAGGCCTTGTGCTCCTTTATCATTTCCCAGTGCAACAATATTTCACGCATACAGAAAATCGTTGCCACCTTATGCGAAAACTTTGGCGAGAAAATCGAGGGGGGATATGCCTTCCCGACTGCCGAAAGAATAGCTCAGCTCGAGCTTTCTGACCTTGATATTCTGCGCAGCGGATACCGTGCAAAATATATCCTGAATGCGGCAAAAGCCGTTGCAAACGGGGAGATTTCTTTTGAAAAGCTGGAATCCATGCCGACAGATGAGGCACGTAAATACATAATGAGCCTTAATGGCGTGGGCAGAAAGGTCGCCGACTGCTTCCTGCTTTTCGGTATGGCAAAGTATGACGCTTTCCCTGTGGACACATGGATGAAAAAGGCGAAAGACCACTACGATATCAAAAATTACGGCGCACACTTCGGCGAATTCGCCGGCATCGCACAGCAGTATATCTTCTATTACGCACGAAGCCAGAAAATATAATTATGCAATGGCATTATGCTCGTCCGCACAATGCTTATTTATGCCTTCTTTTTAAGTACAGAAATTGTTCTTACAGTCTTATAACCAAGTGACTTATAAAGTCCGATAGCTCTTTCATTTATCGAAACAACTTCCAGCTCAGCAAAGCCTCTTTCTGACATAAGAGCACGGTTTGTAGCAAAAATTGCAAGCTGACGACCAAAGCCAAGATCCTGAGCTTCAGGAAGCACGCAGAGATTTTCAATATGGTTGCCCATTTCGATAGTTACAGCTGCGATAGGCTTGTCCTGAGAGTTGATGGCAAGGAATGTCTCACTTTCAAACATTTCATCACGGTTGCCGTTAGGGATGATTTTGTATGGCTCAGCGCCGATTGTCTTGCGCATATCATAGAAAGCCTCGCCTAAAAGCTCGTAGTAGCTTTCATAATACTTGTCTTCGTAAGGCTCGAAAAGTGTATTAGGTGTTGGCAGAAGCTCATCATTATACACCATAGTGTGTGTGGAAATCCAAGGAAGGAAGCCGATTTTGCCGCAGAAATAGATTGCTGCAAGGTCGTCTGCGAGAATGCGGCATTCGTAGGAATCACAGGAGTATCTCTCCTTTGCAAGACGGGAAATGCTGTGCCATAAAGCTGTGCCGATACCCTGACGACGTACAGATTTGTCAACAACGATGCCTACGTCAATGCGCTTGCCCATTGCGAAAGGCTGGAAAAAGCCGAAAGCCACGATTTCCTTGTTTACTTCGTAAACGAAAACTCTGCCTTCGTTGTGGGCGATTATATCTTCAATATTGAGAAGGATGTCCTTGGCGTTGTCAAGGGCAATCTTTTTAACTGTTTCAAGATGTTCCTGCTTAAAAAGTTTAACCATATTACCTCCGAAGAGCACTTTTCTGTGCCCTATAAATATACATTATAATTATAACACAAAATATTTGAAATTTCAATAAATTGACACCACTTTAACGCAGTTGAAAAGCTATATATAATATGGTATAATAAGTTAAAATAAAATGAAATTTATTGTAGGGGACGGCGCACTCGACGTCCCGGGTTATCAATAGCGAAATTAATAATTTATCATACAAAGGAGAACTACTATGAAGATACTCATCACAGGTTTTGAACCATTCGGCGGCGAAAGCATCAATCCATCATGGGAAGCTGTAAAGCTCCTTCCAGATTCCATCGACGGTCACGAAGTTGTAAGAAAAATGCTCCCTTGCGTATTTGTCAAGGCAGGCGACGTGCTTGATGCACTTATCGAAGAACATAAGCCTGATTTTGTTTTCTGCGTAGGTCACGCAGGCGGCAGAGCAAATCTCACTGTCGAAAAGGTTGGCATCAATCTTATGGACGGCAGAATTGCCGACAACGAAGGCTATCAGCCTGTCGACGAGCCAATCAAGGCTGATGGCGAAACAGCATACTTCTCCAATCTTCCTGTCAAGGGCGTTGTAAACGCAATCCGTGAAGCAGGCATTCCTGCTTCTGTTTCCTATACAGCAGGTACATACGTATGCAACTATATTCTCTATACAACAATGTATCTCATCAATAAGAAGTACCCAAATATCAAGGGTGGCTTTATGCACATCCCATTTGCTCCTGAACAGGCTGTAACAAAGTCCCCAAGCACACCAACAATGCCTATCCCAATGATCGCAGACGGCATCAAGGCAGCGGCTAAGTTTATCCTTACAAACAGCGAAGAACTCAAGGTAAACGAAGGCACAGAACACTAATTCAAATATAAAGCCTTCCCCTTGAGGGGAAGGTGTTAGCAAAGCTGACGGATGAGGTGTAGCCGAAGGCGTTTATTAAATAGTGCCACAGGCACCTTACGTCAATGTAGGGGAGCCGCTTGCTGCTCCCGAAACATCATAATCCTACCTCAAAAGGAGAATAAATATGAAAAAAATCGTTGCTGTAAATACAAGCCCGCGCACAGGCTGGAATACATCCACTCTTGTAAATGAAGCGGCAAAGGGCGCACAGAATGCAGGGGCTGAAGTCGTGGTTTTCGACCTCTATAAAATGGAAAAGTTCACGGGCTGTATCTCCTGCTTCGGCTGTAAGCTCGCGCCAAACGAAGGCAAGTGTATTTGCCAGGATGGTCTTACACCAATCCTCGACGCAATCAGAGAGGCTGACGGTCTCATCATCGGCACACCAAACTATCTCAGCAATGTTTCTGCCGGCTTCCACGCTCTACACGAGCGCCTTTACTTCCAGTATGTCACATACCAGAAGGAAAATCCAAGCTATCCACATCGCAAAATCCCTGTGCTTTTCATTATGACAAGCGGCGCAGGCGAAGATGCATATACACCTGAGCGTTACGGCCGCCTTGTCGATTCATACAAGCGCACTCTCGGTATGGTAGGCCCTACAAAGGCTCTCATCAGCGGCAACGCATATCAGGTGCCTGATTACAGCAAGTACAACTGGACTCTCTTTGACCCTGAAGCAAAGAAGCAGCATTTTGACACAGTATTCCCACAGCACAAGCAGCAGGCTTTTGAATTAGGTGCTGAAATGGTAAATACACCTTGGGAGGCATAGTATGTTATCACCGGTTTACATAGCCGCAGGAGTGTTGGTTTTTGCGGCATTCGCAGTCTTTCAGCATTGGACTCTTAAAAATGGGCTTACAAGAAGCATCAGAAATATGCCACTCGTGTTTGCCCTCGTCGCTGTGTTTATGAGCCTTATGATTTATTCGGGCGCATTCGGCGGCGATAAGGCGGCTCTCGGTTTTACAGAAAAGGAGCTTTACGGTCTTTCTTTCGGCATGATTTCCGCCTGCGCTCTCTTTGGCGATTTCCTCGGCTGGATAGTCTTCAAAATGACAAATAAACAGCCAAAGCCACAGCCTAAAAAGAAAAACAATAAAAAGAAGAAGAAATAACGCACCAAGCTCTCTTGCCTCCCTCAGACGAGGGAGGTGGCACGCACAGCGTGACGGAGGGAGTGAATTTCATATCACATACATTCCGACAGAGGTGCTATAATGAGAACAATAAGCTACAACGTCATAAAACAGGCGGGAAGATATTGGAATTATATGCTTCTCTCTTTATTGTGCATATTTTTCACGGGAAATTTTTTCATCATTCCGATTTCGGTTGCGGCAGTTTTTCTGTTTAAGTATGTGCGTTATACAGAAGAAAATCTCAGATGTCCGGCTTGTGGAAAACAGATAAATCTTCGTATGTATGACCGGGCAATTCTCAAAGGCTATGCCTATTGTTGTGCAGAATGTCAGACGCAGATTTATATGACAGACCTTCCGGAAATCAAGAAAAAGTAAGCTCATTATGAATAATAATTAAGAAAGGACATATATTATGGTAGTTATCAATAATGAAAAATGCATCGGCTGCGGTTTGTGCGCAAGCGACTGCGTTGGTGACAATATTGTTATTAAGGATGGCAAGGCAACTCTTATAAGCTCCTGTCTGCAGTGCGGACATTGTGTGGCTGTCTGCCCTGTGAACGCTGTGTCCATTCCGGACTATGATATGAATGATGTTGAAGACTTTGACGAAAAGCGCTTCGGCTTTGATATCGATAATCTTATGCACACAATCAAACAGCGCCGCAGTATCCGTCAGTTTGAAGATAAGAAAATCGAGCAGGACAAGCTTGAAAAAATCGTGCAGGCAGGCCGCTATACTGCAACAGGCTCCAACAGCCAGAACTGCCGTTTTGTTGTCGTTCAAGACGGTATGGACCAGCTCAAGAAGATGATCTGGGACTATATCGACAATGGCGAAGATATTCCTGAAGAAAGGCGTGCCGCCTTCAAGAGAATTGGCGATAAGCGTGAAAACGGCATAGATTTCCTCTTCCGCAATGCTCCTGCAGTTATCTATGTGGCATCCAAGAGCACAGTAAATGCCGCTCTCGCCGCACAGAATATTGAGCTTGCCGCTGTTGCACAGGGTCTCGGCGTTATGTATAACGGCTATCTCGTCGGTGCAACAAATATGAATGAAGAAGCTGTAAAGTGGCTCGACCTTGAAGATAAGCCTGTGGCTGTTTCGATGATTATCGGCTACCCAAGCGTAAAATATCAGCGCAGCGCACCTCGTAAGGAAGCAGACGTCCGCTGGAGATAAAATAGGATATTCAAAGAAGGAAGATAAAGACACACTACTGTGGAGGTGGATACTTTGGGCTTAAAAGTTAGGAAATCTATCAAAATTGCTCCTGGTGTAAGAGTTAATTTTGGCAAAAAAAGCGTAGGCCTTAGTTTCGGAACAAAAGGTGCTCGTTACTCCGTCAATTCAAGTGGTAGCAGAACTGCTACTGTGGGAATTCCGGGGACTGGAATAAGTTACAGCACTACCTCTCGCAAGAAACACTCCAGTGCCCAGGCTAAAAGAAACCAACTGGAACGAGAACTGGCAAAGGCCGAGAAAGAAAAACAGAAGCAACTTGAGTTGGAACACGCTAAAGCTGTTGTAGAGGAATACGAGGCAAAGATTGATGCAATAACAACAATTCATCGGTCTTGCGCAGAGATTATCTTTTGGAGTAGCCTTGTAAATGTTCCTGCCCCGTTTGTAGCAGGAGAACAAGGTCCTAGAGAAATTGAAGCTAGACAGAAAGCAGATTCTTACAAGCCAGGTTTCTTCGCGAAACGTATTCGTGCCCTCGATGCTAATGCTAATGGTTCTTTGGAAAAGAAGATTGCAGAAGCCATTGAAGATGACAAAAAGGAATATGATGAATGGGAAACGATGCATACTTTGGCAACTCGTGTAGTAGGCAAAGATACTGATGCCATGCTTGAAGTGATTGAGAGTACTGGAATTTTTGACGATTTGACTGAGTATGGCAGCGGCTTTGAAGTAGGTTTAATCAACTATATTGCCGCAGAAGTTGAGTTTGATATTATGGCAGATGCTGTAGTTCCGAAAGAAAGCGCGTCTTTGACATCAACAGGTAAGCTTTCTCAAAAGCCACTCTCTGTGACCAAGCGATTGGATATTATGCAGGATTATGTGTGTAGCTGTGCGTTTCGTATTGCGCGAGATTTATTTGCTATCCTGCCTATTGGTGCTGTGCTAATTCATGCCAAAGATAGTCTCATTGATACAAGTGTTGGAAATAGTGTGAAGCAAGATATTCTTTCCGTACTTATCACAAGAGATAAGATTAGAAAACTAAACTTTGACCAAATTGATCCGTCTGATGCAATGGTTAATTTCACTCATAATATGAAGTTCCTGAAAACTAAAGGTTTTCAGCCTATTACTCGAATTAAAGTGGATAGTGTTACAGATACACAGACAGGTACAGAGCAACTTTCCGTAAGCTATTAACTTCAAAAGCTCCACGCATTTCAATGGGTGGAGCTTTTTCTTTTCAGTATGACGAAGAGATTTGGAATCTACATGAAACTAGACAAAATGTTAATTGAGAGTGGATTCCACACCTCTTGACAAAAGCGGCAATTTATTATACAATATAAAATGCATAAACACGGTGACCAAAAGAAGTAGCATTATGAATCCTTTCCAGAGAGTCTGCGGCCGGTGAAAGCAGATAAAGGGGCTTTTGCGAAATACATTTGCGAGTGGTGGCTTTGAAATGAAGTAGAGGCCGACAGGTGCGCCTGTTACAGCGCAGAGTGTTAGATGACACTCACAAAGGCTGTAGGTGTGAGCCTACGGCGAATTAAGGTGGTATCACGATTCTATCGTCCTTATGCTCTCAGCATAAGGACTTTATTTATTTCAGGAGGAAAATATGAAATTATATGAAGAACTTCAGGCTCGTGGCCTGATTGCACAGGTTACTAACGAAGAAGAAATCCGCGAAATGATCAACAACGGTAAGGCTACATTCTACATCGGCTTTGACTGCACAGCAGACAGCCTTACAGCAGGTCACTTCATGGCTCTCACACTTATGAAGCGCCTTCAGATGGCAGGCAACAAGCCAATCGCTCTCATCGGCGGCGGCACAACAATGATCGGCGACCCATCCGGCAGAACAGATATGCGTCAGATGCTCACAAAGGAAGACATCGACCACAACGCAGAATGCTTCAAGCGTCAGATGGAAAGATTCATCGAGTTCGGCGAAGGCAAGGCGATGATGGTAAACAACGCCGATTGGCTTCTTAACCTCAACTACGTTGACCTCCTGCGTGAGGTTGGCGCTTGCTTCTCCGTCAACAATATGCTCCGTGCGGAGTGCTACAAGCAGAGAATGGAAAAGGGTCTTTCCTTCCTTGAATTCAACTACA